>NZ_BMQH01000002.1:91724-315827 GCF_014648015.1 Butyricicoccus faecihominis | reverse complement strand
TTATCTTGTTACAAAGGCGGTCTCGAATTACAATGCCGCCTTGTGAATATTTTACTCTGTTTTACATCCAATGCGGAGTTTACACAGAATTCGGGATAGAGCCTATCTTTATGTTTGCCGCAATTCTTTTCAGCATCCTTTTCATTACAATATCTTTATGGGATAGCATGACAGACCCCAAACAGGTCAAAGACACATTTGAAAGCACATACCTTGTCATTGGCTTATTGATGTCATTCATTTTTCTTGTGTACTCGTCGGTCTTAACGGCAAAGCTGGTTATTGGAGAATATAATCATCGAACAATTACGATTATGTTTTCTTATCCTTTAAACAGAATAAAATTGATTGCCAGCAAATTAACTATAATCATGGTTTATACAGCGATTTCAATGACGATTGGATATATCTGTTGTAGCAGTTATATTATATTTGCGGATAAATCCTTTAATATGCTGGAGGGAACATTTCAACCATCAATGCTCCGAACATGGATACCAATGGCAATAACCACTGTGATTATATGTATGGTGCTGTCTCTGTGGTCATTTATTATTGGCATGATCAGAAAATCTGTTCCTGCAACAATCGTTACTTCTTTGATTGTTATTGTGTTACGGCAAGTTATTATCACCAAAAACATAACCAATCAGGAGTCCATAATGCAAGTTATCTTAGTTGCTATTGTTACCGTCATTGCTACACTACTTATCTTTAAAAGAAAAGTGCCTGAACTATATTGATTATTTCTATTTTTACAAATGGTAAAAGAAAAAGCCGTCGCAAAGCAGATTCAAATTCATGTATTTATATAACGGCGGCTTTGATTTTTAAAGTCAATGTTTTTAGTGATTACACAAACAGATGACAACTTACATGTATGTGGTAGCTGACGTAAGTTTGGATTATTTTAAAAGATTTCCAATGAATCTTCCGCATCTACCCACATCTGCATATTCCCATCCAGATATAATCGTACATATTCAAGCGGTTCATCAATTGCAAGTGCATTTAATGCACAATCTGAGCCAGGCGTAGTTTTTAAATTCTTTTCTGCTTCCCAACAGTCAATGCGGAGCATATAGCTCGCAGAGGTATAAACATCAACACTATTACGTTGTGGATTGTATTCTGCAAATATTGTTCTCATTGTATCAAATCTCCTTATCATTCAATCAATCATTTCTTACAAAAATCAGAAGCGTTTCAATCAGTTCACCATGTCATTTTCATTTTGTGCTATAATGTGTTATCAGTTTTTTTGCCCTTGTATTTGCCCTTATCAGAGTTCGTAAACACTGGTGGGACGATATAACACAAGGGAAACAATAAGGGAAAGCTCACCTGCGCCAAACTTAGTGTTTTCAAAGGCTTGAGAGATATTTGATAATAAAATATAACAATTATTAAATCCCTTGGAATACATGAAATCTCAATTCCAGATTGCCGAGCGACTTCGCCATGTTCGGGATCACAAATTTCAGTTCCATAAAATTACCTCCAAATTTTAATTCATTACTTCCGCGATACCCGCCATCACATATTCTGCACACGGCAGGGCAATCGAGTTGCCAAGTGCGCGATAACGGGCATGATCGCTGATTTCTTCATTCTTGCAGCCGTACTTTGTCCAGTTTTCAGGCAGACCCATCAACCGCTCACATTCCAGCGGTGTCAGCACGCGCAGGAATCCGTCCCGTTCCTCACCCTCGTACCAAAACGAAAACGGCGCCGTTACACTCGCAAGCAGAGTTGGGAACGGTTCTCCTCCTCGTCCGAAGCTGGCACAGAACCCTTTTTGATCTCCGACCTGTGCCATAGTTCGCATACGTCGAAGGGAAAACGGTCTAACGATGGGTACCTGCCGCCCTGTTTGAGCAACAGGCACTCCACCTCTTTGGGTGGCGGACAACCCGCCCGGACCGCTAATCGTAGAAAACGGGAGCACAGTCCGGGGCTTAAATAATACTTCTCCGGCACGCTGGTCTGCAAAATCTGCCACGACGAACACGCGCTTGCGCCGCTGTACGAGGGCGGGTTCTCCCCAATACTGGGCGTCCAGCAGTCGCCAAGCGGTATCAGCGCATCCCCCTCGCACCATTCCGGCGTGTGCCCATCCACGAGGAGGCACTGAAACCTCGGCACCTGTGAACGCACTGAGCATGGCTGCAAAATCCAGCCTGTCATTTGAAGAAAACGCTCCCGCAACGTTTTCCCAAACAGTGAAAGCTGGATACCTGCCGTTTGTTGCATATCTCATCTCCTCGATAATTCGCATTGCCTGATAGAACAGGCTGGATTTTTTGCCTGCGAAACCATTTCTCGTGCCAATCTGCGACAAGTCCTGACAGGGCGAACCGAATGTAATCACATCGACCGGCGGTATCTCTGCACCGCTGATCTTCGTAATGTCACCCAGGTGCAGCATATCCGGGAAATGCCGTTTGGTGATGGAGATCGGGCGTGCTTCGATCTCGCTCGCCCACACAGGTTCCATGCCGCAGTGTACCGCCGCCAATGGAAACACGCCGATTCCATCGAACAGACTGCCGAGTTTAAGTGCGGTCACGCGCATACCTCGTGCGGCCCATCGTGCCGTGGATACGACAGTTGCCCGTGCGGATTTTCTTGCCGCGTACACGGGCAAGGCAGTCGCAGTGCTCATCCGGGTCTAAGTGTGCGCCGCAGTGCGGACAGGTGTTGTAGTACATGAGTATCCCTCCTGCTATTACATGAATTGCTATACTATCTGCACACTGAACGGCGGCGGTCTGGCAAGCAGACAATAGATTTTATATTGAGTAAGCATAATCTTCTCCTTTTCGGGTAATGAAAAAGCCGTCCTCACTCGAGCACGGCTTTTGACCTGTATTGATATATCAAATCTTACAGTTTTCAGAAACAACTTATCTTATCGGCAAAATATAAACCAATTAATTATATATTTTCGTATATCTCTTGCCGATAATATGGTATACTATAAATACAGCTATCCCGCTCGGAGGTGAGCATATGAACTATCTTTCTGTTGCAGAAACAGCGAAAAAGTGGAATATTTCTGAACGAAGTGTGCGAAATTACTGTGCACAGGAACGTATTCCGGGTGCTGTGCTGATCGGCAAAACATGGCAGATTCCCGAGAATGCAGAAAAGCCTGCTCGCAGTAACGGCAAAAAAACGCCTGTCAAAACATTGCTTTCCATTCTGCAGGAAGAAAAACGAACCAAGTATGCCGGAGGCATCTATCACAAAACCCAAATCGACCTGACCTACAACTCTAACCACATCGAGGGCAGCCGCCTGACGCACGACCAGACACGTTATATTTTTGAAACCAACACCATCGGTGTAGAAAATGAGGTGCTGAATGTGGACGATGTGATTGAAACCTCGAATCACTTCCGTTGCATTGATCTAATCATCGATCATGCAGCCAGCACGCTAAGCGAGCATTTCATCAAAGAACTGCACCATATTCTGAAAAGCGGCACCAGTGATTCCCGTAAGGACTGGTTCGCCGTTGGCGAGTATAAGCGCCTGCCAAACGAGGTCGGCGGTATGCAGACCGCACTTCCAGAAGAAGTTGCCGATAAAATGAAAGCTCTGCTATCTGACTATAACGCCGTTCCTAAAAAGACACTGGACAATATTCTGGATTTTCACGTGCGCTTTGAGCGTGTCCACCCATTTCAAGACGGCAACGGCCGCGTTGGACGGCTTATCATGTTCAAGGAATGTCTCAAATACAACATCGTTCCGTTTATCATAGAAGAAAACCTCAAGATGTTTTATTATCGCGGTCTCAAGGAATGGTATAACGAAAAGGGATATCTTACGGATACCTGCTTAACCGCACAGGATAAGTACAAAGCCTATCTTGACTATTTCCGTATTCCATACTAAAATATTGTTCCATCCCCATATCCAAAGGAGTTCTCCCAGACTACCAATCACTCTTAACATCCAATGATACCTTTATCCGTAGTCGTTATATATTTAGAGGCGAGCATTCCCACCTTAATAAATAACGCTACTATAATGTGAAAAAACATTGCAGTGTGAAATAGCATATTACGTTATATTACAAATTTGTAATTGAAAGTGAGCGTAAAATATGATTATATCTGAATTAAAGGTTTATAACTTCCGTCAGTTTCAGTCTGTAGATGGTGCTCCCGGCTTAAAAATCACTTTTCACAAAGGCCTCAACGCGCTAATTGGTGAGAATGACTCAGGAAAAACCGCTGTAATCGATGCATTAAAATTAGTTTTACTGACTCAAAGCAATGAGTATATCCGACCATTAGATGAAGATTTTTATAAACCTATTGTCGGAGAAGCATGTTCAGAGTTTAAGATTGATTGCACGATTTCAGAATTCACACAGAATGAAGCAAAAAACTTTATTGAATACCTTTCATTTAACAAGGCCGAAAATGAGATTGAATATACGCTTGAGCTTCACTATCGCGCATGGAAAGAAAATCACAAGATTTATCAGGAATTGCGTGTCGGTGATATAGATGACGGGATTTCAATCGATGGAAAAGTAAGAGAATTGCTGAAAGCCGTTTATCTGAAACCTCTCCGTGATGCCGAACGAGAAATGAGTTCTGGGCGTGGTTCTAGAATCTCGCAAATACTTCTCAATCACCCTGTTTTCAAAGATAAGAAAGAACATACTATTCTTGACATTTTCCAGATCGCGAATAAACAAATCGAAGACTATTTTATCGGTGATTCAGATGGAAACCGTATTCTTCAGACAATTCGTGATAATTTAGCATCGTTTAACGATAAAAATCAGGCCAGTAATGCAGAATTGAAAACTTCGGATATCCAGCTCAAAGCTATACTGGAATCACTGTCGTTAAATGCACCAGAAATAAACCCCGGACTGGGCGAATTGAATCTACTGTTCATCGCAGCAGAGTTATTGCTTCTTAAAGATGATACAGATGGTGGTCTAAAGTTGGCTTTAATTGAGGAATTAGAAGCTCATTTGCATCCCCAAGCACAACTCCGACTAATCAGTTATCTTCAGAACGAGTATAATGAAAATAATGTTCAAATCATTATATCTACACATAGCCCCATTTTGGCATCAAAAATCAACCTCAAAAATTTGATTTTAATGAAAAATGCTACTGGATATGATTTAGCGGAAGGGCAAACCGGATTACAAAAAGGGGATTACCTGTTTCTCCAGCGTTTTCTCGACTCAACAAAGGCCAATCTGTTTTTTTCTAAGGGTATTATAATGGTCGAGGGTGATGCAGAGAATATTTTGATACCCGTCCTTGCAGACATTCTCGGCTATCCATTAGAGAAATATGGTATATCCATTGTAAATGTTGGAAGCACAGCTTTTCTTAGATATAGTAGGATTATGGTGAGAAAAGATGGTGGCGATATTGGAATACCAGTTTCTGTAGTAACAGATTGTGATGTAAAACCGGTATATAACACCAATCCGGCATCGCATGACAAGGAATTCAATGAAAAAGCAACCGAATCCTTGCAGGCTCAAGAAGAAAAAAACATCAAGTATACAACTGGTTCCGTCCACGGATTCACTTCACCTCGCTGGACACTTGAGTATTGCATTGCCATGAGTTGCCTTTCAGATGATTTCCATAAGGCAGTTCATTATGGAAAGAAAATTCTGAATGCACAAGAGTATATTTCGTTGACTGATGCCAAGATTGATGAAGCAAATCGTGCTGCCGAAGCAGAAGCGCAAGAGTGGAATAAGTTTTCCTCTGCCGAAAGTGCATACCATATTTATAGTTTAATGCTCAATAGCGATGGAAAGAGCGGCCTGAAAGCGATTGTGGCTCAATGCTTAGCTTCGATTTTGCGTTGGAAAACATCCATCATTCCGAATGGGTTGACACAAGAAAAGATGTTTGATTTAGACTTATATAGATTCAACACCGATGAAGATAAAAAAGCCGCATTAAAATCTAAGATTGAGAGCGATTCATTTTTACGCTATATTGCGAATGCTATCAAGTATGCAGCAGGAGAAACGATATAGATAAGGGGGATTCTATGATGGAATGGCAGATTTCCAATCAAAATATTCAAACTGTAGAGAAACTCCTTTTGCCACATGGTGCACACTTCTCGGAAGATGCAATAAAAGTTATACGTTGTTGGCATTCAACAGATGTAGCAGCCTGTCCGGGTAGTGGAAAAACAACGGTTCTTCTCGCAAAGCTAAAACTGTTGGCAGATAAAATGCCGCTCGAAAAAGGCGCAGGAATCTGCGTGCTTTCTCATACAAATGTTGCTGTCAATGAGATCAAAAATCGCCTCTCTGATTCTGCTGATAGACTTCTCGCTTATCCAAATTACATAGGCACAATCCAATCATTTATTGACAGATTTGTGACTATGCCATACTTGCGAAATATTTCTAGGCAAAACATTCAAGTGGTTGATAGCCTGACTTATGCACAATATATGCTTAACAAAATACAGCATAACGTGAAGTATAAAGCCCTTGACTATGTTACAAAATATAATTTTGAAACTGGCGGACAATTCTCAGAACGAATCAATCACACCCAAGCGTTGTATATACGAGATGATGGAGCGCTTTGCGTAGGAAAGCAGAGAAGGCCTTTGGCTGGCGCTGAAAAAGCTTCTACCAAGCAATATAAAGAACTGTTGACCGAACTTCTTAATGATGAAGGAATAATACGGTATCAAGATGCCTATGCATATGCACGAACTGCCATTAATGAATTACCAACAGCGTATACTGACCTCTTTTCATCACGTTTTCAATATGTGTTCGTCGATGAGTACCAAGACTGCGACGATATTCAGCGACAAGTCATAGCCTCAATATTTGACTCAACTAAATGCACGATATTCAAGATTGGCGATTCAGATCAAGCCATTTATAATTCCGACGAAAATACAACGCCAGATTGGATACCTCAACCGAACTTTCTCCCCATTAGGACATCTTGCAGATTTAGCCAAGAAATTGCTAATGTACTTTCTAAACTGAAAAAAGACAATACAGACATCATAACGCTTACGGGAGAAACGGGTGTTAAGCCTGTTCTCCTCATCTTCTCCCCGGAAACAATCGACAGAGTTATCTATGGTTTTATTTCAGAATTGGAAGCTCACGGACTCTATGATAATAATGGTATCTATAAGGCAATCGGTGCTATCAAAAAAGTAGATTCGTCCGGTCTAAAGATTGGAAGCTATTGGGCGAAGTTTGACAGTTCCTCAAACAGAAAAAATGAAAATAACTATTGGACTTTAGTAGATGAGATTATTCAATCTCTATCAGACGGTAGATTATATACAGCAGAACAAACAGTCCGCAAGCTCTTATGCCGAGTATTCCACCATGTTTCAAGAATACACTCCTCGTCAGGTAAAGAATATACTTTGTCAACACTGAAAAAGACTCTCGATGAAAAATACAGTGAGCCATATCGTCAATGGATATATGAGATGTCGAGAATGCCAATCATTGATCGACATTCTATAGATCAAATGGTACGGCAAAGAATAAACGATTTATTGAGAATCAACAATCCGAATCTAATCGATATATTCGACAAACTTCCAGTGCATTTTCTTAATGGACATATCGTTATCGATCATCCGAGTATACCTGAAAAGAACATACTGATTGACCCTATCAGAGGGCGCAGAATTGTATTCGACACCATTCACAGAGTCAAAGGTGAAACGCATGATGCAACGCTGTATCTTGAGACCGATAGACATGGAGCATCAGACTTAAAACGAATCCTTCCCTACTTTGGTGTCGGTCATTGCGGAAGTGCAAAACTCTATGATTACAGCCGTAAGCTTGCATATGTTGGTATGAGCAGGCCCCAAAAACTGCTATGCGTAGCAATGCAGGAAAAAACTTATCGTCAAAGCAATGGTGCATTCGATGATGATTGGGAAATTGTTGATTTAACGGACTGTTGAACGTAAGTATGTTTCATCGTTCTATAGATGTATCAGTCGCTCATGCAGACTTTCTTACTACTTTCAGACAACTGGAAAGACATCCATCTTTAAGAATGACTTCGGACTTATGATTATTTTCTGCTGCATAAAACAAAGCGCCACGTTTTTCCGTGGCGCTTTTGCCCTATTATCACTTGAAACTATCCCACCATGCTTCAAACGATTTCTTGGGAATCCGAATCGAATTGCCAATGCGGATAATCCGAAAGTCTGCTTCCTTAACAAACTTATATGCAGCCGTGCGACCAATATCAAGTATCGCTGCAATCTCCTCCACCGTGTAGGTACGCGATTCTGGCAAGCTCTTTTCCTGCTTATTTTCCATGATAACCTCCATATTTTCGTCTTGTCATTTTGCACAAACCATTGTAAAATGTCAGTAGTGGTCAGCCTTTATTGACTGTACCCTTGCTAATAATTTGCTAATTAGACTGTCTGACAGACGCATAACGACACATCACCTTGTGCAATTTGCACTATGGTTTTCTTGTGTTTTTCGTTGATTACGCGAACAGAACAACATGGGAAGTTACTATATGAACGGTTTGAATCGTTCACGACATGGTTCGCTGTACTCCTAAGCGTGGGACCAGAGGTTCAAATCCTCTCTGGGACGCCAGCTAACAACGCCGAAATCCTTTGTTTTCAAGGATTTTCGGCTTTTCTTATATAAAAAACTGTGAAAAAGCTCTTTCACTATATGAGATAAAATTCTACTCCAAAATTTGATTTTTGACAACCCCTCCGGAATCGAACGGTTGTTATAAGTCAAAAACGCCAGCTAATGTTTAGCAGAAAACGGGCTGTTCTTGCTAATGAAAATGCCCTTCCTGCTAATCAGACCAAAAATCGTGCTAAAAAACCTGCTAATCAAAAAGGCGGATGTTTTGAGTACCATGCTGTTATAGCGGATAAAATTGAATATCGTTATATACATAGAGCGTCTATTTGCCCCGCATCGGGGATATATAGGCGCTCTTTTTTTGCCCAAAACCATGGGCAAATACAAGAGATTGGAGGTGTTTTATTTGAGCAAGCCTGTTTATGCCGCAGAAAAGCCGAGCGATTGCCATTACTGCGACTTCTGGACGAATGGCAGAAAGGGTTGCCGTCTGGGTAGAAATAATTGCTACTACTTAATCTCTTTGCCACCGAAACCCAAGTCGGAATGTGATGGCTGTCCCTATGGGCGAGATCACCCGTGCATTGGTTGGTGTACGAAGAAGGTTATGCGTGAAGTGGGGCTTCGTTGATATGGATGCGTATGAACAGAAATACCGCTTCTGCTATTTTGCCCGATGTCCTTACGAAAAGACGGATATGGCTTTCCGCAGCATTCCGCTGACAACAGAAAGTTTTCCGCAGAAAGAAGGTGGTGAAGCCGTGTGGGTTTTGATTATTTTTACGGTCAGCAAGGCGTGGATTTACTTCCCACCGTCCATGAGGGCGCAACCGTCCGGGCGATGGAGAAGAAAGGCATACGCACCGAAAAGGGCGAGTTCAACCGCTGGATCAAGGCAACCAATGCCGTTATCCGAGACATCAAGAAGAAAATCGCTCTCCTGTTTGATTGGATTGCCGAAGCAAAAGCAGAGCTTGCCAAGCCGCAGGCACCCGACCTTGTTTCTCTGCTGAACGCCTATTACACCCAGCGCAAAGCCGGGGCGTATTCCCAGAAAGGCAAAATCAGCAACCTAAAGGAGATGAACGATACCTTCAATTACCTGCGGGAGAATGGCATTTACTCCCTTGAAGATTTGGAACACCGTGTCAGCGAACACAGTGCTGCCACAGAGAGCTTGAAGGTTGGACGCTGATGAATGGATTGATTTTCCTTGCGGTTTAGCGTACAATAAAATTGTCGAAATTACTCAAAACAGTTCAAGGAATAACACCTATTACGAATTACGCTATCGCACAGGAGACTTCTTTCATGCTTGAACAAGGCCTTTACGAGCAAGTAGTGAATACCGAAATCAAAGATGAGCTGCGTCAGCTTCCGGAAGGCAGCAAGCACGTCGAGAAAATCGATGCTGCCGAGTCCTCCGCGGTCTTAACGCAGTACCTGTCCGAAGTCGTTCACAAAGGTCTTGACCGCATTGCCGGTGACGATATTTCTGCGCAGTTAAATCTGGTCAACAAAATTGTTGATCTGATTTCGCAGGAGACAGCGCAGGACGACCTGCGCGATTTTACTGTGGACGATGAGGGCGAGCAGTTATTCGCATTGCTGTCCCGCGATGATCCTATGATGCGCATCGGTCAGAAAAAAGCAAAGGACCTCCCCCGCCCCGAAACATCGATTGTGCAAAGCAGCTTATTTACCGGAGCAGTTCATGAGCCGCAGATGTTTTCCGAGCTGAAGAAAGAAATCGCCTCCGCAGACCGCATTGATATGCTGGTTTCGTTTGTCAAATGGAGCGGTCTTCGTTTAATCATCGATGATCTTCAGCATTTTGCGGACCGTGGCGGCAGGCTCCGCGTTATTACGACAACATACATGGGCGCAACGGACGTGAAAGCGGTGGAAGCGCTTCGCAAGCTCCCCAACACAGAAATCCGTGTATCTTACGATACCGAGCGTACCAGACTTCATGCAAAGGCGTATATGTTCTATCGTGAAACCGGCTTTACCACGGCGTATGTCGGTTCTTCCAACCTCTCCAATCCGGCTATGTCCAGCGGACTGGAATGGAATGTTAAGCTGACAACCAAGGATATGCTGCCGACCATTCAGAAGATGGAGGCAACCTTCGATAGTTATTGGAACACCGCCAGCTTTGAAGTCTATGAGGACGGGTGCAAAGAAAGACTGGAGCGTGCACTGTCGACAACCGGCAAAGCCAATCCGACAAGCGAAATGCAGTTCGTTTTCGATATTCAGCCCTACCCCTACCAGCAGGAGATTTTGGATCGCCTGCAGGCAGAGCGCGAGGTTCGCGGCTATTACCGCAATCTTGTCGTTGCAGCAACCGGCACCGGAAAAACCTTAATCTCTGCCTTTGATTACCGACGGTTCTGCAAAGCCTTTTCCGGCTCGAAGCCTCGTCTGCTGTTTGTCGTTCATCGAGAGGAAATTCTGAAACAGAGTCGAAGTGCCTTCCGCGCTGTATTAAAGGACCCCAATTTCGGAGAGCTTTTTGTGGGCAGCTTCAAGCCGGGCAGCCTGGAGCATCTATTTATTTCAGTGCAGATATTAGCTTCTCAGAAGCTGTATGACTTTCTCCCGGAGGACTATTACGATTTCATCATTGTGGACGAGTTCCATCATGCAGCAGCACCTACCTATTAAGGACTGCTGAACCACTTCAAGCCGAAAATCTTATTGGGTCTGACCGCAACGCCGGAACGTATGGATGGAAAAAACGTTCTGGATTACTTTAATGGCCGCATTGCATCTGAAATTCGACTGCCGGAGGCAATCGAGCGCAAGCTGCTCTGCCCGTTCCAATACTTCGGCGTTTCCGATGATGTTGACCTGTCCAATATTCGCTGGACGCGCGGCGGTTATGATAAAGCTGAACTTAACAACGTGTTTTCTCTGAACCGTGCTGTTGCCGAAAAGCGCGCCGGCCATATTGTCAATTCTCTCTACCGGTATGCAACCGACATCAATAAGGTTCGCGGTCTTGGGTTTTGCGTCTCTGTCGAGCATGCTGAATTCATGGAGGAATATTTCTCATCGAAGGGTATCCCCTGCATGTCCCTTACCGGTACTTCTAGCGACAAGGAACGAAATGAAGCCAGACAGCGTCTGGTCTCCGGTGAAATCCGCTTTATCTTTGTTGTAGATTTGTATAACGAGGGCGTTGATATTCCCGAAATTGACACCATCCTCTTTCTGCGCCCTACCGAGTCGCTCACGATTTTCTTACAGCAGCTTGGCCGCGGTCTGCGTCTCTCGGAAGGAAAAGACTGCCTGACCGTTTTGGACTTTATCGGTCAGGCAAACAAGAAATACAATTTTGAAGAAAAGTTTGCTGCACTGCTCTCTCACAGCAATCACAGCATGCAGTACGAGGTGAAAAAGGGCTTTGTATCACTGCCGAAGGGCTGCTATATCCAGCTGGAAAAGAAGGCTTCCGAAGTCATTCTGGCGAATATTCGCCGCTCCTTCGGTGACCGTGCCGGTCTGATTGCGCGTATCGAAACCTTCACACCGGACAGCGGCCTTCCCCTTTCCTTGAAGAATTTCATCAGCTACTATCGCCTCGACCCGCGGTCTATCTACGGTAAATTCTCTTTCTCCCGTCTCTGTGCAGATGCAGGCGTCCTTGATGATTTTGCCGAGCCTGCCGAAAGCATTCTGACAAAGGCGTTCAGCAAGCTGGTTGCTGTGGATTCCCGGCGCTGGATTACGTTCCTGATGGATATTCTTCCTCGCTTCTCCTGTGAACTTGCGGCTTCGCTTTCCGATTTTGAAAAACGTATGCTTCAAATGTTCTACATCACCGTATTTCCGGAGGCGGCAGACTGGCGTTCCCATACTACGCAAGCCAACATGCAGCTGCTCACGGACAGTCCGATCATGATGCACGAACTGTATGAGCTTCTGGCGCTCAATCTGGAACGTATTGACTTTATCGATCAGCCTGTCCCGCTTGGCTTTGATTGTCCGCTGGACCTGCATTGCACCTATACCAGAGATCAAATTCTGATTGCAATGGACTATATGACGCCGAAAAATGTGCGGGAAGGTGTCAAATGGCTGCCGGACAAGCAGGTCGATATGTTCTTTATCGCGCTCAACAAGGCAGACAAGGACTACTCACCGACTACCATGTACAACGACTATTCGATCAACGAAAGCCTGTTCCATTGGCAAAGTCAAAGCACGACCTCCGATACGGCAAGCACCGGTCAGCGTTATATCAACCACCGGCAGCGCGGCAGCAAGGTCGTTCTCTTCGTGCGGGAGTTCAAGCAGGACAGCATTGGCGCTGCACCGTATACCTGTCTTGGAACGGCAGCCTATGTGAAGCACACCGGCAGCAAGCCAATGAATATTACATGGCATCTGGACCAGCCGATTCCGGCGAAGTATCTTCGCAAGACGAACAAGCTGGTAGTCGGATAAGGAAGGCATTTTATGAAAACAATTCGAGTGGTCGCCGCAGTCATTCGTGATGGCGAAAAAATCTTTGCCACCATGCGCGGCTACGGTGACTTTAGGGGACTATGGGAGTTTCCCGGCGGAAAAATCGAGTCCGGCGAAACACCGCAGGAAGCCTTAAAAAGAGAAATCCGGGAGGAACTTGCCTCTGAAATTGCTGTTGGTGAATTGATTGATACCGTTGAATTTGATTATCCGACCTTTCACCTTTCAATGGATTGCTTCTGGTGTCAGCTGATTCGCGGTAATCTTGAACTGTTAGAGGCCGCCGAAGCGCGATGGCTGACAAAGGAAACGCTGAAAAGCGTGGAATGGCTGCCGGCTGATTTAGCGCTGGTTGATAAAATTGAGAAAGCGCTCACTTTGCTGCCATCATGAACTGTAATGCAAGGCGGTGTACCATCCTCTACAAAGCCTTTCAGGTATTCAAAAACGAGGGAATCCATCACGGCAGTCTTGGCATTGCTCTGCTGGTCGGACTGGATGACGAAAAGGCGGACGCGATACAAAGTAACGCCGAAACTTGTTGACAGCGAAACCAATTGGAGGTATATTGGTTTACACAGAAACCAGACGCAAGCCGGTATTATGAATACCGAACTGATGCATTTATTCGTTAATCAGACAGCAAATTACATGAATGTTGCAAGAGGAGCATTACTTTGACCCATCTTTTTGCCCTGTCCGCAGCGGCCGCCGATATTATGAATATTTCGCTTCGTTCCCGCCTGTCCGCCGCGCGGCTGACGTATATCGACAGCCTGCACGGCACCTCCCGTCAGCAGAGCTTCACCGCTTCCCTGCTGCTGGATGAGGCAATCCGCCTTTGCTGTCCGTCCGTGCCGCGCCCGCTCGACATTGCCGCGAACGAGAACGGCAAGCCATATCTGACCGCCGCGCCGGATGTTCATTTCAGCCTGTCGCATTCCGCCGCATGGGCAGTCTGTGCGGTGAGCGACCACCCGGTCGGCGTAGACATTCAGCAGTGCCGCTCCTTCAAGCCCAATATTGCCGACCGCTTCTTCCACCCCGATGAAGCGCAGTATCTGTCCTCGCTCTCGCCTGCCGAGCGCGAAAACGCGTTCTACACGCTGTGGGCGCTCAAGGAAAGCTACGTCAAGGCCGACGGCCGCGGTCTGCGGCTGCTGCGGCAGTTCTGCGTAGATATTGCCTGTCAGCCGCCGGCAATCACCGTCGGCGCACCCGGCTCCCTGTTTGTGCCGGATTTCCCCGATCCCGCCTACAAACTTGGCGTATGCGTACAGGAAGAACACTCCGAAGCACCTGCTCTCACTGTTTTACAGCATCTATCCACCCCATAAAACGCAAAAAAGAACCGATACCATAAGGTATCGGTTCTTTCTGTTTATTCAGACTCTTTCGCCTTGCGGACCGCTGTTGCCAGCTGATCCGAGCAGCTTGTGCCGCGTCCGTTGCATGAAATACCCTTGAAGTAGCCTTCAATCTGCTCCACGGTCATGCCCTCGACCACGCGGCTGATCGCCTGCAGGTTGCCGTTGCAGCCGCCCTTGAAGGATACGTTGTGCACGGTATCGCCGTCCAGATCGAACGAAATATTCATCGGACATACGCCGTGCGGCTTGTAATCAAAATGCTGCATGTCTTTTCTTGTCCTCCCTAACTTATCAGAGCAGGGTGCGGATATGCGCCGCTGCCTGCTCGAATGTGCGTACCTCGGTATAGGACAACTCACCGACCGGTTTCGGCTTGTCCGTCCAGTTGAGCCATACGCCGTCAATGCCGACGTCAAGCGCGCCCTGAATATCGTGCGTGAAATTGTCGCCGACCATGACGGTCTCCTCCGGCAGACAGCGGCATTTGTGCATCGCCAGCCAGAAGATCGCCGAACCCGGCTTATCCACACCGGCTTCCTCACTCGTAACAAGGCAGTCCACCTTGTCGGCAATGCCGAGGTACTCCAGCTTTTCCATCTGGATATCCGCCAGCATGTTGGTGCAGATGGCCACCTTAACGCCCGCCGCACGCAGCTCATCCAAAAACTCAGCCACGCCCGGACGCAAGGTCATCTTGGCGAACACCGCATCCCAGTACACGCGGAATGCCTCGCGCGAATAGCGAACGGCGTTCAGGCCCATGCGCTCGAGTGCGCCCTGTGCAAACAGCACACGGTCATGCGTGGGCGGCATGGCAGGCTGCTGCCGTGCCAGACGCTTGCGGTTGACGCGGAATGCGTCCGCGAACCCCTTGCCCTTGTCTCCAAACGTGCTGATGGCCCACTCCTCCAGCTTTTCGTAGGCGTAGGCGTCCCCGGCCTGAAAGCTGGTGTATAACGTGTCATCCAGATCGAAAAAAACTGCTTTTAATCCCATAAAATCCTCACAAAAGTTTTTCGTTATAGACTGCGCGGCTGCCGCCTACAAACTTCGGACGGCGGCGTGCGCACAGCAGAACGGCTTCGCCGATCTTCTTGGTCTCAATGCGCAGCGGTACGACCACCGGCTTGATATGCATGCCGATCAGCGTTCCGCCGATGTCCATGCCCGCAGAGGCGCTCTGCTTGAGCGACTCAACCGCCACCGGATCATCAAAGCGCTTGTACGCGGTCGTGCCGAACGAACCGCCTGCCTTGGGCTGCGGAACGACGTTGACCTCCTCCAGACCGAACTGCTCTGCCACAGCACGCTCCACGATCAGCGCACGGTTGAGGTGCTCGCAGCACTGTGCCGCCAGTTCCACGCCGTGCTCATGCAGTACGCTGTGAATGCCCTCGAATACCGCTTCGGCTACCTCTACACTGGAATGCGTGCCGATCTTCTCGCCCAGAATCTCACTTGACGAGCAGCCGACCACAAACAGGTCACCGATCTTCAGCTTGGCTGCCTCGCAAACCTGCTCTGCCGCCTTTGCACTTTGTTCTCTGATTTCAGAAAGCTCCATTTTTCATGCCTCCTTTTTATCTATATAGTATAACACAATTTTGAGAACTTGTTAAGACCCCAGAGCATAGCATGACAATGGAGAATGCAATCATTATAGCTTTGTTATATTGCAGGGTGGGGTGCCCGGCAATATTTCGTTTCATTCATTTTCTATTCTCCATTCTTAATTTTCAATTTACAGGGTGATCTTATGAACAAAAATCCACAGACCAAGGAGAGTATTCCTGCCGGTCTGCTTTCGCTTGCGATGGCCTTTGTGCCGACGCAGGAATTTGATACGCCGTATGATCCGGTGCTGGCGTTCTCGCGCGGCACGATCTTTCCGGCACTTGACAAGCCGTTTCTCGGAGAGGAGGCAGTGCCGCAATGACCGAAAAGGAGAAGCTGCTCGGGCGCGTGCGCATGTACGATTTCGCGCTCGTTGAGGTGATCGAGTACCTCGACGGCCATCCGGACAACGCTGCCGCGCTCAAATACTACAACGAAATGCGCACGGCGTTTGACAAGGCCGCCGCCGAGTACGAAGACGCATTCGGTCCGCTGACCGCCCGCGAGGTGGATACCCGCAGCGGACACTGGACGTGGATCGACGATCCGTGGCCGTGGGAAGGAGCTGAGGACTGATGTGGTCATACGATAAACGATTGCAGTTTCCGGTAAAGATCAAGAATCCGAATCCGCAGACCGCCAAAATTGTTATCTCTCAGCTTGGCGGCCCGGACGGCGAGCTGGGTGCGTCCATGCGCTACCTCAACCAGCGGTACGCCATGCCGTATAAGGAATGCAAGGGCATTTTGACGGACATCGGCACGGAAGAACCCGCCCATCAAAGTTATCCATAACAAAAGCGCCGTCAACCGACGGCGCTTTCGCATTTTCTTATCAGAATCCCAATCCTTTCAAACCGCTAAGCCCCTTGAGCTGTTTAAGTCCGCCGGAACTGCTGCCTCCCGACTTCCTCGAGCCGCCGGAACTGCTCTTTTTGCCAGCCGCCGAGGACAGCTGCGTATAAACCGGCGAACCCTCGTAAACATACCCCGTCTTTGCGTTCTTGTAATCGCCAATCAGCGAGGCAGGGTCAACCGGCGTGCCGTCCTTGGTAATCGTCAGATCGAGGTGCGGACCGGTCGAGTTGCCGGTGCTGCCGACATTGCCGATCGTCTGCCCCTGCTTTACTTCCGTGCCGACCGCAACGCTGCTCTGGTTCTGCATGTGGTGGTACATGCTTTTGTACCCGTTATCATGCGTAACCTCAATCGTCCATCCGTAACCGGAGACCCAGCCGTTTGCGGTTACCTTGCCACCCTGCACCGACTTAATCGCCGTACCGGCAGGCGCGGCAATGTCAATGGACTTGTGCCAACGCGAGGACGAGGCACCGTTGCTTGTAGCGAACGTGTCACGCGGACCAAACTTGCTTGAGATAGTGCCGCCCTCAACCGGGTTTGCGAACTCGCCGCCCGAGTAGTGGTACTCGGAAACCGTTGCCGAGCCGAACGGGTTCTTCTTCCATTTCCGGTTCGAGCTTTGCCAGAGGTACGCCTTCTGCGCCTGCGTCAGTCCGTCAATGGATTCCACGGCCGCCTTGGCCTTTGCCTGGCTTACGCCCTTGCCGTCCGTGTCTGCGGCCTTGAGCGCCATCTGGTAAAGGGCGTAAACGCCCGGCGAAATACCGGCTTCCTTGGCAACTGCCGCCTTGGCCTCCCAGCCGGACAGCTTGTCGTTGTCCGCCACATGATTCTCGTAGCTGTTGAGCATGGAGCGCAACTCCTTCTTTCCGGCGTCCTTGAGGTAGCTGTAGAACTTGCGGTCCTTGATCGCGTCCTCGTATATGGATATATGGAACGCATTGCCGGAAGCGCTGTCGCTGTACGCGCCGAACAGCGCGTCCTTCTGCGTGTCGGACAGATTGCCATAGCCATTGAGAATGGCCTGCATCGCGTCGCTCTTGCTCATGCCGGAACCCTTGAACTCCTTGTTGTACGTTGCCATGTCGCCCGCAAACTGTACAAAGTCAGTTGCATTTACTGTACCCTTTACCGCATCCCAACGCTCCTTGTCGCTCTCGCCCATGGCGGAAACGAGCACATAGTCCGCAAACGCGTTCTTTTCCGCATTCGTGTGTTCGCCGTCCTTGGCATACTCGTCGAGGATGTTCTGCAGCACAGCGTTTTTCGCGTAAAGCTGGTTGTTCTCTCCGTCCTCGTAGTCCTTTGCGTCAACATAGTTGTCCGCCAGTGTCTGCTCGATCACGCTGTCCCACTTGACAAAATCATCGACAGAAATGCCGTGCTTGATTGCCTCGGCCGCGTCGTCCTGTCTGGACTCGCGCACATACTGGCTAATATCAAACGCATCCTGAGAGGTGTAGTCTGCGGAATCACCGGCTGTGATCAGTTCGCGGTCGAGCGTTTTCTTCTGCATCGGCGTAAGGTCGTTGTTTTCCAGCAGCATTTTGCGGATGGACGCCGCCGCAATCTCCTTGTAATTCTCTCTGCCGTATTTCTTCTTGGCGTCTGCAGTGGTTGCCTTCATCGCCTTAATGGCGGCAAATACTGCCTCGGAATTGTCGATAGTATTGCCATTCTCGTCCTTGTTCCAGCTCATGCGCTGCCGCAGCTCCTCGAATACCTTCGTCTCGTCTGCGTTCAGGCTGTTGTAATCATCGTCAGCCCACTCCTGCGCAGTTTTGAGCGAAGACTTGCCGAACAGCATCGCCTGTGCCCAGTCGCGCGGACTCTGGCCGTAGGTCGGAAACTGCAGGATCTTCTCACCGTTCTTGTCCAAACTATAGCTGCCGCCCGCGTAAACCGTGGCCGCGCCCTCGAGCGCCTTCTTCACCGCACCGCCGCCGAACGGCAGCAGCAGATACGCCGCCGAATTGGCCGCGCTCTTTGCCGCGTCAAGCGCAATGCGCTTACCGTCGTAGCCGTTCTCGTATTCCTTGGTCAGCTTATCAAACTCCGGAACCGCCGAGAATAATGGCACACGGCCGCCGCCGATTAAGCCGCCCACAAACGGAATCTGCTCTGCCACGTTCTCGCCGAGGTCAAGCGCGATATCCACACCGGACTTTTTCTTCTTGTCCTTGTCGTCATCGTCACCCAGACCGAACGCCTCCGCGATCAGTTCCAGCGGGTCAAGGTCGAACGCATCACCAACTATGCTGATGGGGTCAAACGCCGAATCACGGCCGGTCAGCTGATGGTAAACCGCGTTGAACAGGTACGCGCCGGTAAATACCTTCGTATACGCCCAAGCCAGTTTTGGTACGCTCTGCTTTGCCCGCGGCAAGTCCTTGAACAGATAGGAAAGCTGGTTGTTCACCTCAAGCTGGAACATGGTAAACACCTTGCGGACAGGGTTCACGCTGTTGAACGCGGTCGGCTGCGCGCCCTTGGAGCGGTCCGCCATCAGGTTGGCGGCAAACGTGTCCGCATTGTCGAACGCCTCCTGCACATTCATGCCGTTCTGAATATTCTGCAGATACTTTGCTCTTGTCACCACGTTGCTGGTGAAATGGTCGATTGCCTCCATCGGCATGCCGGCAATATCGGAGATTTTGCGCGTCAGTGTCCGGTCAAGGAACTGCGTGCCCTCGCGGTTGGTCAGGAAAACCGAGCCGTCCGTAAAGCCGTCATCCTTCACAGCGCTTTTCACCGTGTCGCGCATGGCTTTGATGAGGTTTGCCGTGCTCACCTCGCCTGTGGCCTGCGTGATGGGGATAAAGTTCGTGATCCACGAGCCGGGATTCATTGCGATCATGTTCGCCGCCACACGTCCCTCAACGTTCTTTGCCACCGTGTAAATCTGTCGGCCGATCATTTCCTCCCAGCCGCGATCCGCGCGTGCCTTCTTGCCCGCAAGGTTGTTGATATACTCGTGTAAGTTGGAAACATAGCCGCCCATGCCCAGCTTCTTCTGGTTGTACAGCTTCTGGATATTGTCCTGATTGGGGTTGTACGCCTCATCAATCTTCTGGTGCCGTTCCAGCGCGTTCAGACTGCGGTCGTTGCGGATCTGGTTTACCTTCTCCTTCGTGCCCTCGTCCGAAAGCCGGTACCGCAGCGCGTCCTCAAGCGAGCGCAGCTGCTGTACGCTGTCCGTCAGAAAGATAATGTCACCGGCAGTCTCAATGTACCGGTCAAAGCCCGCCACCGCGTCATAATCGGTGAGTTCACCTTCACGCTGCAGCAGGTTGCCGAACCACTTCTTTCCGGGTGAAAAATCATCTGTAATGCCCGCAAGGTCAGTGCCGATATTTACCGAACTGTCCTTGCCCCAGCCAAAGCTGTAGCGAATACGCGAAAGCAGCGTGTCCGGCTTGTCCTTCACGAAATGCGGCGCATAGTTCTTGCGGGCGCGTACCGGCTCCATGCCGTTAGAGAGCAGCGTTTCGTTGAGCGCTTCATACAACTCCTTGTAAATCGCCTGAAACGTTGCCACGCCGTCCGCCACATTCTTCTGCAGTTTGCTCGTCACCTTGATCTTGTTGTTCTTGATGTACTCGGCAGCAACGTCATTCCGTCCCTCAAGCGCCATCTGCACCAGTGCAGATTCGTGCTTGCTCAGGTGCAGGTCTGCCACCTGCTGGCGCATGGTGTTCACATAGTTCGTGCGGTCTGCAACCGCCTTGTGGACGGGCGCAAAATACTCGTCATTCAACTGTTCGGCCTTGTCGCGGTTGTTCTTTCCGAAAATGTCGTAGCTGTTGCGCTCCATCGTCTCACGGCTGTACGCACCGGGAATCTTCTTATCCTTGGCAAACTCGGCAATGGTGTCCGCCATTTCCTCGGCATTCAGCGCCATGGTCTCACCGCGCGTCCGCTGATAGTCCTTGATTGGCTGCATCCTGCGGTTCAATTCTTGCTGCAGCTGATACCGGTGCATGACGGCTGCCGGATCGTCGCACTGGCTGAACGTGTTTGTTGCGCCGTTCACCATAGCGGCCTGCAGCAGCTGCTCATCCTTTGCGGAAAGCGGGTGGTTCTTCTGGAACTTCTCGATCTGCTCGTGTACCGGTCGCGCCTGCTCCCATGTCTCGCGCAGCTCGGCGGACTGTACCGCGCGCACCTGCTTGTAATCATCGTCATGCAGGAACGAGCGCTTTTCCGTCAGCTTGTTCTGCAGTTCCCGCATCGCCTGTTCCCTGCTCTTGCCGTACATCTCATAGTTGCCAAGAGACTTCGGCTGCTCCTTCTGGTTCTGCCCAAACTGATATTCCGAATCGTCCAGTGACGGATTCAGCGCTTCCTCAGCGGCGGCCGCACGCTGCTGTTCCGTAGCCACCTCATAGGTGCCCGGTTCAGCAATCCGCTGTGCGTTCTCGGCTTCCACACGGTGGATACCTTCCGCGCCGGTCTCGTTGTTACGGAAAAACGCATTGTAACTGCCGTCCGGATTCTGGCTCAGCACCTCTCCCACATTACCGCGGTCTGCCGTGCGAATCATGTCGTTCTGCACCTGTTCGGCCTGCTGCACCGTTGCCCTGTCATACACCCCGCCAGTCTCCGCCTGCTGTTCCTCCGCGAAATGCTTTGCAAGCTGGCTCTGTAGCGCGTATTCTTCTTCCGGTGGCCGGTAGCTGCTTTCCGCACGCTGTTCGGTCTCCGTACCGAGGCGAGGCTTAATCTGGCCGTCCTGCCATGCGTCCACCTGTCCAGTGCGCTGGTTGAGGTATTCCGCCGCCTGTGCGCGCTGCTCAAGGCTCATGCGGTTATTGAGATCAGCGTCATAATTCGCGGTAAGCTCCGCATTCTGTGCAACCTGCTGCGTCATAAGGCCGGAAATCTTGTCGGCCATCTTGTTCTGCGCGGTCTGCACCGCACGTTCTCTGATCGGTCCTTCCGGCAGCTTACGCGCCGCCTGCAGCTCGCTGTCGAGCTGTACAAGCTGCTGCACCTGATTGTAATCGTATGCATCAGCAGCATTCATACGCTCCGTATCTGTTGCCGCTCTCGAACCGACCGCACCCGCCGTACCAAACACTAAGCCGCCGAACGCGCCGCCTGCGGCGCTCTGGGTCAGCTCCGCAAGAGAGAACTTTGCGTCCGGATCGTTTGCCGCCAGATCCGCAACATAGTTCATGAAATAGCTTGCGCTTTCCTCTGTCGCCTCCTCACCCATCTGGATGAGGATATTTTTTACGGCATTCACGCCGCCGGAGTGCAAAATCTTGCTCATCTGACCGAGCGGCAGTCTTTCGGTTGCCGCCTCAATCGCACCCGAGGTCAACCCTCGCGTCAGCGACTCCCGCGCACCCTTGCCCTGCTCATTCAGTTCAAACGAGCGCTGGCCTGCAGCCTGGCCGCCCATCATGATCGAGCCGACCGCCGGACCCACGACCGGAATCGCACTTGCCGCCATCAACGGCGCATTGCCCGCAAGGGAAATGCCCTGTTCGGTCAGCCAGCGCGGCGCAGGCGCTAAACCGGCCTCGGCGTTTGCCTGTGCCTCGTTTGCCTCGCGCAGCATGCGCTGTGACCATTTGTTGGGGTCTACGCCCTTGTTTACGGTCAGCTCGTTCTTGCGTTTTTTAACCTCCTGCAGTTGATCGTAAATCGCCTGATAATCTGCCGGAACCGAGCCGTCTGCCGCCGTGCTGTTCATACCCTGCAGGGTGAGTTCAAGCGTCTGCTCCTGCTCCTCAAGCTGGCGGTATTCCTCGTTCTGGCGGCTCTCCTCCACGTTCGTGCTTACCTGACGCGAGGTGTCCACGAGGGACGGCAGCGAAGCGATCCACCGCTTGCCGACAGCCTCCAGGCTGTTGCCGAGACGGTCCGCCGCGTGCCGCAGGTCAATGTTTTCCTGCACATAGGCAAGCGTCTGCTCGTCCGCACCGGCGGCTTTCAGCTGGTTCATGATATCGTCCGCGTTGTCGCGCGGCTGATAGTCCAGGCCGTACCGCTTCAAAATACGGAACATTTCATTGGAAAGTTCCTGACGTGCGCGGTCACGGCTCTGCGTGTCCTCGCTGCTCCATGTCTCATCCGAGCGGTTAAACAGGTCATACATCGTCTTGTGTGCGTTGTAGCCGGTCTGACCGCTGAAATAGTCCTCATCCAGTCCCTGTGCGGCCTGCATGGCGGTCGGGTAGACAGTTGCCTTGTCTGTCTTGCCCATCACACCCGAGGAATGCAGCAGCTTAGTCGCCTGACTCAGCCGTTCGGTCGGCGTGCTGCCGTAGGCCATGCGCACGCCGGCAGTCATTTCGTGGCCGAACTTATCAAAAGAGGCGCCGGTCTGCGGGTTGTACTCATAACCCAGCTTGCGCCGCAAGGCGTCGTTCTGCGCGTGCAGCTGTGCCCTCTTGTCCGGGTCGCTGGTTTTGTGCCAGTCCATAGAGTTTTGAAGGAACTGCGCGAGTATCGGGTTGCCGTCTCCGCTGCTCTTATTTCCGGCAGATACGTTCTGCCGCGGATTGCGCCGCTGCTCTGCCGCCTTCTTTGCCGAAAACAGCTGATTCTGCTGACTTGCCGCATACGGCTGACTTCTTGTCACGCTGCCGCCGGTCAGATAGGTGCTTGCAGGCTGCCGTACATTGTTCTGCTGCGTGTTCCGGCTGCCTGTGCCGGAAAGGCCCTGCCGCGTGTTCCCTCGCTGCTGAAAAACAGTGTTCCGCTGCTGAGAAGCCGCATACGGCTGACTTCTTGTTGTGCCGCCGCCGGTCAGATAAGTACTTGCAGGCCGCAGTGCATTCTGGTGCGCCTGTACACGCTGCTGTTCTCTGTTGCGCGCCGCCGTCGCACGGCGGCTGTTGTCCTGATGTGCCGGCTTCTGCGGAACAACCTGCGGCACCTTCAGCAGCGCGGACGTTTTGTTCTTGTTTTTCTTCTTCTCGTAATCGCTGTAAAAACTCATATGAACCTCCTAAAGAGAGAAGGCGGCGAAAATCGCCGCCTTCTGGCGTAGTTAAAGCTGGTTAAGCTGCCACTGAGAATACTTGTTGGAAAGGTTCTGACCGGTAGTCTGAGCCTGCATGTACGCAATCTGCGCATTGATATACTCAATCTGCTTAAGCGCCGTCTGACGGTCAACCTTGCCGTTCTCAATGTCCTCCTGCAGCTGACGCTTCTGCATTTCAAGCTGCTGTGCCGCGAGCGTCGCCTGACCATTGTACGTGCCGGTCTGCTCAGCCTGAGAAAGACCAAACTGCTGTCCCCACTGGTTTGCCGCAATAATGTTCTGCGTATTCTCGTAGCGCTTGGCGGCAATCTCCTTATAGAGATTGGCAAGCGCGTTTGCCGCCTCAATATCGCCGGTAAGCTGTGCCTGTGTAATGGCCTGCTCGATCTTGGCAAGCGTTTCGGTCTGCGTGGTAGCGTTGCTATTCAGCGCGTTCTGATAAGCGTTGCCGGCGCTTATCTGGCTGGACTCGGTAAGGCCGCTTGTCAGCAAACCGTTTGCCGCAAGGTTTTCCGCGTTCGAGCCGCCGGGCTTAATGCTCTGCATATACGCCTTTTCCGCAGCGGCGTTGTTGGCCTCGGTCTGCTTCATTACGTCGTATTTCTGACCGTTCAGGCTGGCAACCGCGCTGTCCACCTTGGCTTTAAGCGCCGCCTGCTGCTGTGCGGCCGCGTCCTCCATATACTTCTTGTAGGCGTCAAAGCCGCTATTAAGCTGATTGCTCATCTGCTTGCCCAGTACATTGCCGCTCACATAGCCCTTGCCGATGTAGTCCGAGCCGTCCGAGCCGCCGGAATAGCCGTACTGCGCACGCAGCGCCTCGGCGTCCGCATGGGCGGATTTCATAGCCGCAGTGTCACCGCGCGCCTGTGCTTCCGCATAGCGCTTTTTGATCGCCGCCATCTGGGCGGAATCCTCCACGCTCGTGTCCTTAATGGTCTGGTCGTTATGTGAGCCGAGTGGCGTATAAGTACCGCTGCCAGACGAACCGCCGCCCGAGCTGCTCCCGCCCGAGCCGCCGGTTCCGGAAGCGCCGCCGTAAGTGAACGTCTGGCCGCCCTTGCTGATCGTGGTCGTGCCGTCGCTGTTCTTCTTCCACGTCGAGCCATCACTGCCCGTCATGGTCGAACCGGCAGCCGCAGAACTTACAAAATCCTTGCCCTTGTCCGAGCCGATAGCGTAGCTGCCGCCCTTGCCGGTTGCCGCCATCGAAGCGCCGGACGAGCCGGAGGACGAGGATCCGCTCGAACCGGAAGAACCCGAGGAACTGCCCGAGGACGAGCCGCCGGTGCTGCTCTTGCTTGCCTTTGCCGCTGCAGCTGCCGCCTTAACAGCGCCCGCCAGCATAGAACCCAGTCCCATTTACTTCACGCCCTTTCCGAGCAGACCTAAACGCTGTAAAATCACCGAAAGCTGTTCGCGCGTCAGCGGACTCTGCGGCTTGGTGCCGTCCATAATACCGGCGTCTGTCGCCGCCTGCCAAGCCTCGGCAGCATACGGATGCGGCTTCTGGTTGGCCTTTTCCGCCTGATAGCGTTCTTCATGTGCCGCAAATTCTTTGTCTGTCATCTTGGTTTCCTCCTTTGGAGTTTCTTTGGCCGTCAGTCGTGCCTTGAACGACTTCCACTGGCTCTCATCACGCACCCACGGTTCCGGGCAGTCTTTACCGGTTACGTCGTAGTGGCGTACAACGTGGTCTACGTCAATGTTGTACTTTGCCATAAGCATTTTTACAAGCTCGACCGTACGATCCACAGTCTGTGCAGTGAAAATAAACTTACCGTTCACCTTGTCGCTACACATTTCCACGCCCAGAGAATTTCTGTTCATACAGATACCATGCAGCGGATGGTGCGGGCTTTCCAACGATCCGCCGCAGTGCCACGCACCGTCCGAATCGCGGACGCTCTGCACAACACTGTTCTCGTCCACAAAATAGTGCGCCGACGCCTGTACGCTGTTATTATGGAAATACTGTGCATTATTCATTGCAGTGTCACCGTTGTTCGCCGTGTAATGCATCACAATGTATTTAATGCTGTTTCCGCCTCGGCCTGAGTAAAAGTTGCTCGAATTCGCCTGTAAGAACGGAATATTCATACTTACTTCTCCTTGTTCGGCCTGTCGTAGCCGAGTGCCGTCTTGCTGTCTCCCACGCCTGCCGTAGTCGGGTCAATAAATACCGACAGGATAGCAAGCGCCATCGTGCACAGCTGCACCGGATTACTCAGTACCGCCTTGATGCCGTCCAGCACCGCCGCCCAAGAGGTAAACGTCATCGGATCCACGCCGATGGCGGTAATGGCAACGGAAACAACGCCGACCCAGAACCACGGGTTTTTCATTCGTACCGGAATATTAACTTTCATGTTCTAAATCCTCCAAATCGTCAATGCGGTGGTTGGCCACTTTCACTTTCTCATCCATCACGGCAAACTCCTGTTCGAGCTTGTACGTGCGCGTGATGAGATTGTTGTGCTTCTCCACCTTTTTCTCCAGCTGCTCAATGCGGTAGTTGGTCAGGTTGCTCGACAGCGCAATACCGCCGAGCGTTCCCACGAGTGTTCCGACCAGACTGAGCGCCGCCGTGATCACTTCCGCCGGCATGATCAAATACCCAGCAGACGCTTGTCCTCTACGCTCAGCAGCTCCGGAACACCGGTCTGCACCGAGCGCCAGTGCTTGTACTGGGCGCGGGCCAGTGCGTTGTGCTTGAGGCCGTGCGCGTTATCGAACATATCCAACTGCACGCCGATATCGCCGGGGTACTTCTTGATGGTTGCATAGTTCTTGATGTAGATGTTGTTGGGATACATAATGTTGTCCTTTCCGGGCTTCTGCCCTATCAAGTGTAAAAATTCCGGTGATTCTTACTTGTTGTAGTCATCGCCGGTGATTTTCTTGTACTGGTCGGCGGTGATTTTCTTCTTCGTCACCGCATTGCCGACCATTTTCTCGGTCCACAGACCGGCGTCGTAGTATTTCTTGATACGGTCAAACCAGTTCGTCATATCACTCGCCCTCCATATCGGTATCGGTCATCATGCTGATGTAGTCCACCTGTGCAGCCAGTGCGGTGCTGCTGGTCGTCAGCTCGTCCACCTTTGCCACCAGCTGCGAGATCGCCTGCGCGGTCGTGTCGTCGGCGGCCGTGGTACAGACTACGGTGTAGGTCTGCTTGTCCTTGTCGTAGGTGATGGCACGCAGCGCATAGCCGCCGTGCGCCTCAACCAGATCGCCGTCATCGGTGCGGACCTCGACCAGAGCGGTGTTCAGATTGGACACCGTTTCAAAGTCGGTTTCGGACAGCACGAGTGTCAGACTGTCGCCCTGGCACTGGTAGTCCAGAGCCTTGATTTCGTTGATTTTCATTTGTCCTTCCTTTCTGTGGTCAGTTCGCCACATACTTATTGTATTGATGCCTTACGCCCTCCTCATTCAGCTCGGCGTAGATCTGCGTCGTTGCAATGTCCTCGTGACCGAGCAGGCGCTGGATAACGGTTACGTCCATGCCTCCGTTTAACGCATGGGTCGCAAACGTGTGCCGGAGCAGATGCGGGTGCACCCTGTCCTCCAGTCCGGCACGCTCACTCAGGCTGCGGACAATACGCTGGATTGCCCGAGGTTTGAGCGGCTCGTAGGGCGATTTGCTGGACACAAACAGGCCGTCGCCGCCCTTGCGCTGAACAATGTACTCCTGCACCATCAGCCGCGCACGAACCGAGAAGTACACCACACGGTCCTTGTCGCCCTTGCCGGTGACCTGCACCGACCGGTCTGCGAGATTGAGATCCGCCGCACGCAGCTGCGCGACTTCGCTCAAACGGCAGCCGGTAGATACAAGGAACTCGATCAGCGCTTTCTCCCGGTACGTCTTGCAGGCATCGCGCAGACGTTCCAGTTCCTCAACCGTGAGAGCCTGACGAGCACCCTTCTTGTCCAGCTTGAGCGACTTGATCTTGCTCATCGGGTTCTTTTTAATGCGTTCCTCGGTGTGAAGCCATCCAAAGAACGCACGCAGTGTGTTGATGTGCGTTTGCAGCGACGTATCTTTCAGATGGCGCGTTTCATCGAGGTACGAAATGTAGCCGCGAATGTCGTCAGTCGTTACCTTGGCAGCACTCTTGTTCATCCTGGCGGCGAACATTTCGAGGTTGCAGCGGTAGTTCCCCAGGATCTTGTCGGACAGGCCGTCAATTCGCTTGGCGCCAAGATAATACTTGATCCTGCGGTGCAGATCGCTGCGCGTTTCGTCCGATTCTTTGGTGATAATGTAGTCCTTTAAGATTGCAGTGAGCGCTTCGGCAGTCACAGGCGTACCTCCGGAAAAAGTTTCGGAAAGCCGCTTTGCGAGTTCTGTTTTTGCGTTCATAACGTGATTCCCCTTTCGGATTTGGTGTATCTTTCATTATACACGAAACCCGAAAATCAGGGCATTTTTGTACGCATTAGACCGCTATGGCGGCTATTGCAGCGTCCTATGTTGCCGTGGCTGCTGTCTACGGGAGCGCGACGGCAGTTGAAGCCGTCAAGGCCAACGAAACCGCCAGCGCTACCCTTGCGGGAGCGACCAGTGCGGTCATGGGTAAGGCCGTGGCAGTTCTTGCCGGTCTTAACCCGGACAGCTATGCTGACATGGCGGCAGTAGCGGCATCTCAGACCGCTATGGCGGCTGTGATTAACAGTGAAGCAGCCCGAACGGCTCTTGTAAGTTCCAGTGACGCAAGAAAAGCACTCAAAGCATCCTCTCTGGCCGTTGAAATGTCCCTTGTTTCCTCTGACGGACAGTATTGGAATAGCGCCGGAACAAAAACAATGCGCGGTTTGATTCTCTACACAAAGGCCGGTAACACAGATAATGCTTTCACGATCACAAAGGTTGACAGCACCACACTTGCCTCTAATAATAACGCAAGAAACGCCGCAACCAGCGGAAGTACAGGATATAAGGATTGGTTGGAAGCCTTCCCGAATAGCTCGTGGGTCCTGTCCAGTATTACCTTTTACGCCTATTACCGGACCACAAAAATCAAGTATATTCCATGCTAAAACCAGTGCTTCGGTAATACGCATTAACATTCTAATGCGCACGAACATGCCGCTACAGCTCATTTTGAACCGGTATTTTATGCACATTTTAAGCATTCAGTCGTACCACTTGCTGAAAACAGTGGGTAAAAACACCTGCAAACGGTCAAGTGGTACGCCTTAGAATGTTAATGCGTAGCTGAGAGCGGCGATTTTAACAGGGGATATAGGTCACGCTGGAGGTAGAAGACCACCAGTAAATTGCCAAGGAAGATGTGAAAAATTTCCCCACATTTGTAGTGCCTGCGGGCTGGCTGGTTTGCGCCCCATCCAACTTGTACCAAGTAGATCCAGCCTCTCCACCGCTGTTTGCGTTGTAGCAACTGATTAGATATCCCATGCCATTGCGGATGGTACGGTTCTCCCAACCGTTTCCGTTGCCCTTTGTCACGGTTGTTTTCAAAGGGCTGGAGGCAAGGGCGTTCTTTGCCGTTGCAGAGTTCGTGATAGCTGTGCGGGCCGTGTTGGACGATGCAACGGCCGCCATAGCGGTCGAGGACGAAACAACTGCGTTAAGCGCAGTGCTGTTCCCGATGATAGCCGCCATAGCGGTCGAGGACGACGCAATCGCCGCCATAGCGGTCTGGGACGATGCAATAGCCGCCATAGCGGTCTGGGACGATGCAATAGCCGCCATAGCGGTCTGGGACGATGCAATAGCCGCCATAGCGGTCTGGGACGCTGCAACGGCCGCCATAGCGGTCGAGGACGAAACAACTGCGTTAAGCGCAGTGCTGTTCCCGATGATAGCCGCCATAGCAACCGAAGAGGTCACCACGGCATTAAGGGCAGTCGAGTTGCCAATTATAGCAGACATAGCAACCCGAGAGGCCGCTACAGCTGCCATTGCAGTTTCGTTTGCGGCTACGGCGGTCATTGCAGTTTTGCTCGCCGCTACCGCGTTGAGCGCGATAGTACCGGAGATTACCGCCTCCATTGCAGTCTCACTTGCAGCCACTGCCGTCATTGCGATATCGCTGGCGGCAACCGCGTTCATATCCCTGTACAAATTGCAGCTCTGTCCTGCCAGAGTTGCGATCCATTTCCCGGCGCTTACCGTGCCGGCACCAGCGGCACGAGACATAACCGGATCGTGCAGGATTTCCAGACAGCGAGCGCTGTCCGAGTACATCGCGTCCTGACTTTCCGCGCCTGCCTCGTAAATGCTTCCGAGAAACGTCTGTACCGCATCGTCGATATACGGCGAAGCCGCAAGCAGCGCATAAAGCTCCTGTGCGTTCTTGTCCGGCGTTTCCGGCTCGTAGCCGAGCACCACCGCAGTGCCGCCTGCATTGCTTACAAACGCCTGTGCCTGTGCCCTGCTGGCAAGGATGGTGCGCAGGCGATGTACGCCTTTTCGGTAGTTATCCTTAAACTCATGCGAGTAATAGCTGAAATCCTGCTGAATCTTCTTGATCATTACTCGTCACCTCCAAACTCAATCGCAATATAGTCCATTTCTACTTTCTCTGCCGTTGTTTCCGTGCCGAATGTCGGCAGCGTCACGCCGGAAACATAGGTGATCTGGCTGTGACCGGGTGACGTTCCGGTATCCGACCCGATATAGCCGGTCGCGGTCGCAACTGTGCCGCCCTGCAAACTCGGCTGACGCAGGCAATAGAGGAATCCTTCCGCAGTCACGTTCTTAATTTCGCAAAAGCCGTTAAATTCCTTCGGTGTCACGGTCACAACCGGTACGCCATCAAACGCATGCCGGAACCGGAAGGTATTCCATCCCGCACCGGCGTTGATAAAGCAGCCGGTTTCCATTGTGTAATCGTCCAGTTCATTGGTACTGCGTGCCGGCTCTGCGGCCTCGATCATGTCAAGCACATCCTGTGCCAGTCGGTCCGCCGTCACGGCCTGCAGTGCCAGCTTGATGGTTGTAACGCCATAGTCCGGAATGATACCCGCCGTTACATCGTCGATCTGCCTGCGGATTTCCTCAAGCGCCAACTGTACGGTATTTGCGGTCACGCCCTTGAACGGCGTAATGCCGACCCTACCCGCGCCCTCTTCGGATTTAACAGTATTGATATACTGCACAAGGTTAGCCTGCAGCTGCTCGAGCGCCGCCTGCACGGTGTTTGCGGTCACGCCGTCAAACGGCGTAATGCCGACATCTCCCGCGCCGTTCGCCTTTACCTCTCTGCGGTAGTCCTCAAGGTTCTTCTGAATGCTCTGCAGCTGCTCCTGCACCGTGCCGCCGGTCACGTTGGTAAACGCATCGGCGCCGATCTGTCCGGCGCTGTTTGCGGCCTGCAGGCTCTCGATCAGCTTGTTGAGCCTCTCGATAATAAGCAGCGGCAGCAGATCGAAAACCTTCTTGTTTTCCTCGGCCGAGCCGGTCAGCGCGTCCGGCTGGCTCTGCACGCCGGTCTCTGCCGCCTTTTCGGCTGAAATTTTGCTTTCATCAAACGTCATGTCCTCACCTCACTGTCTCTTTGCGTACTTTGCAATAAAGTACCGGATGACCACTTCGTGTACGCCGAAGCCCTCGTCCACCGTGTCGGACTGCAGAATGACCTGAATCGCCTTCCAGCCCTTTCGTTTGAAAAGAAACGGGATAATGGAGTTGACCACCGTTCCGAACGGAAACCGTTCAAAGCCGATATAATGAAAATTCAGCCGATCCGCTGTCACGCGCTTCATGAGCGTTCCGTGGTCGGTTTCGAGTCTTACCCAAATCTCAACCGCACTGCGCGTGTACGCCTTGAGGTGTACGCCGCTGCCGCGCTTGGGCATGGTTTTCAGTATCATCGGCGTGTTCATCGTATCGAGCTTGGTAGCCCACTCGGTGTGGATGGCCGCGCCGTCATCCGAGAACGCGTTCATCATAATGTCATTGTTCTCGTCTACCAGATCGTCATTAAACCGGCAAACTCTGCCGTCCTCGGTGCCGAAATACAGCGCCTGTTCGTGTGAACAGAGCACCTTTGCGGGCACGTTCGTCCAGTAGTACCATTCATACCCGTTGTCTGCCTTGTCCTGATTGCCGTCTGCCACATACGCGCAGCCGTCTATCACAAGCACATACCAGCCGCGCCAGCAGGCGGCTACAGCGTCCGCAAGTCTGCGCTCCTTGCACAGCTTGGGGTTGACACGCCTCGACCGGCAGAATAACTGCCGCACCTGCATGTTGTTGTAGTAGGTGGTTGTCGGTGCATATACGCCGCGCGGACTGAGATACAGCGGATCGTCGTTGAGGTTTGCCGAGGAATACTTGGCAATCGCGCCGTATCCGGGCACGCCCTCTTTCAGCGGAAAGGTTGCCACATCGTTCAGCATTGCGCCCGAATGGTGCCAGATCGTGCCCTCCTGCCGGTTATCCTTCTTGATGAGCAGCAGCTCGCCCTGCGCCTTGAGATAGCACATGATGGGGAAATCGCTCGAACCCACGACAGAATAGTTAATGTCGGGGAAATAGGTCGGGTCGGACAGGCCGGAAAACCATTCCATAGCCGCGTGCTCCTTGTTGCCGGAAATAAAAACGCGGTTGCTGCTGCCGTCCATGCCGTAAATCGCAAAGATGGTGCAGCCGAGCACCTTCTTCCGGTCCTCGGTGGTCTTGGCAAACTTCACCTCAAAATTAGAGATACCGGCATTCTCCGGCGCGCTCGGTGCGGTTTCAAACGTCACCGTGCCTTTTTCCGCGTCATAGCTTTTAACGGTTATTGCACTGCCGTTCAGGTAGGCGGCTGTCGGCGTGCAGTCCTTGTCAATGCCGGTCACGTCAAGCTGATAGGTCGTGCTCGTGCCGTCTCCGATAAAGCGGTTCTTGCGCCACTTGCACAGCATATTAACGTTCTCGTAGGTCTCGCCGCCGCCTGTCGCCTTGCGCTGATAGCTGGTCAGCGGACAGTAGGCGTTGTCGTCTACCGCGTGTACGGCAGTTTTGCCGTCATACACAACGTAGTGCTCGCCGGTCAGGATGAACAGCTTGCCGTGCATGTAAAAGCCCTGGCTGCGGCCGCCGCTGTTCAGCTTGTCCAGCAGCTCCTTGCGGCTGTCCTTTACTTCCTTGTAGTCAGTATCCAGCTTTACCGCATACAGCTTGCTGCCTGCATGAACGATGAGCGTGAGGTTTTCCTCGTCACTGTCGTTCTCGTACGGAAAGATTCCGGCAACAGGAACCGCTTTGCCATCCGCATCCGAAAACTGCAGCAGCGTGCGCCATCCATAGCGCCGCTCGGGAAAGCCGCCCTCGTCTGCGATAACGTTTACCGCACGCGGCGAGCGTGAGTCATCAATCTGGGTCTCGTCGGTTGAGTAATCCAAACCCTTGAAGCGCTTATAGTGCTTGGTGCCTTCATCGGATTCGGTAAAATCCGGCACCGTAACCTTACGCGGCATGTCTTACTCCTCCCCGTAATCCGGCACAGCGGGCGCAGCGTCCTCGAGTGCCGAAACAAACTCGTTTCGGAACATCACACTTTCCGCCTTGCGGTTCTCGTCATCAAACAGGAGAGCAGCCGCCAGGCCCCACGGCAGCGCAACGCGCGTGATCCGATCGTCCCAGTCGAGCGCCGTGCTGTCTATCGCCGTGACTTCCGGCGTGCTTGTCAGTTCCGCGTCACCGCGCTGTGCGCGGATGGCGTTCTCGTACGGCATCGCCTCCACAAGCAGGCTGTCAAGCAGTGTCGGCGAGTAGCTGTCAAAGTCAACGTCCGTTCCGGGCGCTTCAATAATTTTCGCCAGTGCCAGCGTGTAAATGCGTTTAATAGTCGTCGCCACGCTCTCACCTCCTAACAAACAGAGGGCGGGCAGCCGCCCGCCCTCCTGGGTCTTTACTTATCCGTAGCCTCCGCTACATCCGAAGTCAGCTTGCCGCCCTTGCCGAACGCAACGACCTTGATGGTCTCGCCCGCCTTGGTGGCAACCGTGCCGCCGGATGCGACCAGCATGCGGTTTGCGGAGAAGCGCGGGTCCGAGCCGTCCAGCGTGTACCAGATTTCGTCCGCATCTGCCGCCGTAACGGTAGCGGAGTGCGAGGAGATAGCCACGGTGCACGCCTGCTGGCTTGCCGCCTTAGCCACAACGACAACCGAATCCGCACGGCTGGAAAGCACGAACAGATCGAAAATCTGACGGCCCTCAACCAGAGAACCGGAAGTGCCGGGGGGATCGATGTGGATTTTGGTATCGTCAATGGTATACGGGAACGCAAGCGCCTGCTCGTGAATTGCCATCAGATAAACGTCGGTCGGGAACAGTCGGTCGGGAACCTTTACAACAGTAAAGCCCGCAACCTGACCGACAACGCCGGTGGGCAGCTGCTTGCCCGCCAGATTGTCCAGCTTGACCCACTCGTCCGAGAGGATGATCTTCTTGTAGTCACTCACGCGGACAAAAAGGATACGGCCGTCATCCGGTACATAGTGATTGTCCATATAGGCGGCAGCATCATAGACGGTGGAGATAATGTCGCTCTTGGTCGGTGCAGCAGAAACGCCCTGAATATGGCCGAATCGTGCAATGCGGCTGAAACCGTATTTGTCGCCGTACGGCACGCACTTCTCAGAGATCTGCTGGCGCAGGTACTGGCCGGCCTTGTTGCTGATAGCCTGCTGAGAGCCGTCGCCCTTGTCTACGGTGGCGGTAAACGACTTGTCCTGCGTGATGGTGTACTCGTGTACGATGTCCTGTACATCGTTCGGCACGCCGTAGCGGTCCTTGCCCTCTCGCTTGTAGTCGTTCAGCTCGCTGGTGAGGATCTGGTAAACCTTGCAGGTTTTCTTGCCGATCATGTCAACGTGCGCCTTGCAGTGCGGGCGCAGGAACGAGGTATGGGTATACAGCTTTTCTACAGCTTTTGAATACTGTTCAGTAAGATAAATAGGCATATTGTAAAATCACTCCTTTTACAGTCCCAGTAAGCCGCGCAGGAACGGGTCGCTCGTGTCGCCCTCATTGCCCTGCACACTTCCCGGGCTTGTCATTTTGTTCTGGTTGTTCTTCTTTTCGATCTGTACAGCCTGTGCATTCTGCTCAGCCTGATAGCGCCAGTGCGCGGCAACGGGCGTCATAGCTTCCTGCTGCACCAATTCAAGCACGCGTTTTGGCACTTCCTCGAAACTTTTCACGCCAGAGAGTGAAACATATTCTTCCCACGCGCGTGCATCGGCTTCTTCTCGTGCCTGTTCAACAGTCTGATCAATGCGCTGCTGCATGGCGGAAAGCTCCGCCCGCTGCTGTTCGGCGGCCTGTGCCGCGGCTGCACGCTGGGAAGCCATGCGGCCCTCGGCTATCGCCTTGAGCGCCGCATCCGGCGTTTCCGGAAACTCCGCGCGGCACTTCTCGATTTCAGCCGAGAGCAGCTGCTCATTGCGTGCGCCCTCCAGCTGTTCCAGGTACTGCTGCCGGTTCATGCCAGCGGCCTCAGCGTACTGATCCAGTACACGCATTTCCCGCTCAGCCTTGCGGTCATAATTCATGCCCTTCTGGAGCAGTTCGACCGGGTTCGCGCCGAGCGCACCGGTCAGCGCCTGCACTGCGTCTGCCGGCAGCAGGATCTGCTGTCCGTTGTAGACGAGCGGCACGGTCTGCACCGACTGTTCCACCGTCTCCGGCGGTACTTCGCCGCCCTCCGGCGGCTGATTCTCCGGTTCTTCCTGCTGCTCTTCGGCGCGCTGGTTTTCCGCGCCGTCCTGCACGGTCTCCTCTGCGCCCTCGGCGGCGGTCTGCTGGTTTTCCAGATCGTCATTGCCTTCAAGCGCCGCAAGGAAATCGTCGCCATTAAAACCGTCCATGTCCGCGCCGGTGTCGGATGTATTGCCGTCCTCGGCAAAATACTGTAAACCGATACTGTCACGGATCTCGCTTCCGCCCATATGATTGCTGGTTTTCCAATCCATTTAGACAATCCTCCTATATGCAAAAGACTTGCGTCTCATTGCCGTGTGTTTATCGTGTGTTCCTGCACTCCGGCGGGTGCAGCACCATTCCGCTGGTACTGCACCCGCTTGTATCCTTGCACGCACGGGGAATGCGTAACCCGGACGCAGGATAATATGGCGAGAATCCCACGCCCGCCGCAGTGCAGGAAAATATCGTGCTCCGGCGCTCGGACGGACGCCCTCGACCCGAACGAGGGTGCCCGCCATCAGAAAGAAATAAGGGGAATCAATGGGCGGGTGAGGTCAGCTCCCGCCCGTCCGAACGCCGGAACAGGGTTGTTATTATCTCGTGGGGACCTCTGTTTCCACGCAGCAGCCGCCCTCTGCACGCTCCAAATCACGTAAAAGGCTCTTAATGCAGAAACCGAGGTCAATCCCCTCGTACTCTGCACGAACTTCCATCGCGTGCAGATAATTACCCATGTGAAATTGCTGCTCAATCAGCAAATCAAGCGGACAGTCCGGCGTAAAATCCAGATTGTGAGCTTCTGCTTTAACAAGCATCTTACGCAGCTTATTATAGCGGATATTTGTTTCCAGAAATTCACCAAGAAAACGATCCTTATAGTCAGTGCTCTCCGTCAGAGGTGCTACATCTTTCAGCGTCAAATCTTCAAAGGTTTTCATGCCGTATCTCCCTTCTTAAAACCGAAACTTCCGGTCCGTCACCTTGGTGAACTTCGCCTTCTGCGTGTTCAGCTCCTCCTGCATCGCACCGAACATGGCCTCAACCTGCTTCTCGGTGTACTCATACGAGCTGGCCGCCAGATGGCCGATCATGCTGATTGCCTTGCAAGCACGGTTCACGCGCGGCTCTGCCAGTCTTACAAAGCGTTCCGCCTTGCTCTCATTCGTGTTATCCATTCGTTAAACCTCCCTGTAATGCCTGCTGCATGCTGGCCTGCTGCTGCACTCTCTTTGCAGCCTCGACCAAACCTTCCTGATCCTTAACCGAGCCTTCCGGCATGCGGCTGAGGAACTCAACCATATTGGGCATAACACCCGCCGTCTGCAGGTTGTTGAGCGTGGACACCTGCAGAATCCTCGACCAGTAGCTTGCCTCACCAATGTGAATATTGAGGTCCAGCGCCTCCACCGGAATCGCGCCGAAGTCAAACATCTCCACGCGGGTCTGCTCCTGCGTGTCACCGGTTTCCGGGTCTGTCGCCTCGTCCGTGATCTTGACCTGCCGCATCCCGTAGTAAGCGTGCATCATGTCGATGAGCACCCGCTCGTAGTCCTCGACAAACTGATAATATGCGATCTTGGTCAGTGCAAGCGGCGCAGCGTTCGCGGTCTGTACCGCTACGATCGCACTGCTGTTCTCCGGATTCTTGACGTTGCCGAGCGCCGCGTCATTGGCACCGGCAACACTCTTGAGCGCGTCCGTCATTGTTGACGTAATGCCGGTGGCCTCGGTCGGAATCGGCATCGAGCCTGCAACGCCGGTAAGCGCGTCCTTCACATCGCCGGTCACGCCGATACTGGTTGCATCCGGGTTCCAGCCGTCCGGGAACTTATTTCGGTTATACACCAGCTTGGGAATCGCATTGTTGCGAAGCATGATCGCAAGCGCCGTCCACTGCTTGTTGATCTCAATCTGCGTGTTGATGAGCGGCTTGATCTCCATCACGCCGTGATAGCAGTTCTTTCTCGGCTTCCAGCTCATATACGCGACGGGATAGAGTGTCATTTCCGTTGCCACATCCTGCTCGATCATCACGCGCCCGCAGCTGCGGCAGTAGTGTACCCTGCCGTCCTCGGACTTCCAGAACCGCACAAGCTCATTTCCGAGGTTGTCGCTGTCGGTCTGCTGATCGTCGCCCTTGTACAGGCCGTCGGAATCGCCCTCGATGCTCTCCCACTCGGCACAGCCGAGCCGTTTCGCGTCCTTACGGATTTCGGATACCGGTCTGCGGCGCACAATGATAAGATAAGGCTGCTCCTGCACATTGCTGTTCGCCGGATTTCCGAACAAAATGTTGGTGTTCATCGCCTGTTCGGCGCAGATTTCGCCCTGCACCCCGCCCAAACCGGACTGCTTGCTTGCGTCAAAGTAAAAATACAGCGCCGCGTCACCGTCCACGCAAGCATCGCGCAGAACCATGTGGTGCTTACTTTTCAGCTTGGTGCGCTCCACAACGCGGTCAATGCTCTGTTCGAGGATTTTCGCCGCATACTCGGCCTGCTCATCCGGCAGGAACGGTTCAATGTCCTGATCCACATCGTTGGAAACGATCTGCGCGACCTTGTAATGTACGATAGGGTCAAGTACATTCATCGTGATCGGCCGCAGATTCTTGGATTTCAGTCCTTCCCACTGCTTGCCCTCCACAAAATTCTCGCACTGCTTGACGTTCTCGTACAACCCAATGCCGGTGTTGTACTGCACACCTTTTTCGTACTCGGCCTGTATCCTGTCAGCCGTGAGCGTGATTTTCTGCTCATTCATCGCTCAAATCCTCCTGCCCGTGGGCGGTTCCGTCATAGCAGAGCAGATTATTCACCTCACGCATAATGCGGCCCTCGGTACTCAGCCGGTACGCCTGCTCCTTGAGTAATTCCTCTCTCAAGTGCTCTGCAGCCTCCCGCTCGGTGTTCAGCGCCTCGGTCAGCTTACCGTTCTCCTGCCCCAGATTATCAACCTCGTTGCGGGCGCTCCACATCGCGCTGATTGCCGCGTCGTGTGCATCCTTGGTGGAGTCGAGTTCTGCCTGCAGCTCCTTGTACTTCCTGCGCTCGGTCTGCAGCTCCTGCCGCAGACGGCAGGCCGTGTCCTCACTCTCTCGCAGGGCGGTCTCCACCTTGGTAATGCGGTCCGCAAGCTGCATGCGCGCCGCCTCCTCGGTGTGCAGTCTCTGCTCCATCGTCTGCGCGGTCAGCTGAAAGGATTCCGCTTCCACGGTCTTTTGCCGCAAATCCGTGCCCAAGCGCTTGGCGTTTCGGGTCTTCACAGCAGCCAGAAAAGCACACATCGCCGCAACGACACTAATAGCTAAATACATTTCCCATTTCCTCCTCAGTTGATAGATAATCCTCGTCTCTTACTCTCGGCAGTTCCGCAGGCAGCGGGCATCCATCGCAGAAATACCGGATCGCGTCCGGTCCGTGCGTCAGCTCGTGCGGCTCGGTTGCCGTATCGTTAGGGTTCTTCTCGTTGTGCTGCAAGCCCGGCAGTGTGCGAATGAGATTCAAGCAGGTATCAAAAATCTGCAATTTCGGTCTGAGTGTACCATCCACATCGGGCACAGGCTGCAGCCGGCGCTTGAGCTCGTACCATCCGGCCACACGGCCGTTGCTCACCTTGGAGAGATACAGACCGTACTCCGCAAACAAGTCGGATACGCTCTTGCCGGTCTCCTGCCGCCTGTTCCACAGGTCTTTTGGCGCGAACCATGCCGTGATATCGTCATTACAGTTTGCGTTCAGCAGTCGCTTGGCCGCCTCCGGGATGATAAGGTCGGGCTGGTAAACCTCACGGTAAACCACCGCATAATCGTTCTCATCCACCGCGATCCAGTACGCCGCCAGCATGTCGAGGCCGTAATCGATCGCAACATACCGTCTCCACCATGCCGGAATCTCAAACGGACGAACAACGTGCAGCTCCCGCTTGAACTCGGTGAAATACTGCCCAACGTAGTAATCCCAGTTGCCTTCACGCAGCGCAATGTAAATTTCACGCGGCAGGTTTTTCATACGTTCCTCGTACTGCGGGTCTTTGGTCAGCAGAAACGGGTTGTCCTCCAGCTTTGCCGGAATAAACAGTCGCGTGCCGCCCTCGCAGCGGTGCACCTCCATCGGAGCGCCAATGTCGATAAACCGGCTCTTGGCGTTGGTATGTCCCACGCTGCCGGGGTTAGCGGTCGATTTGACGTGTCTCGGAAACGGCCGCGTGCCACGCACACGAGAGATCATGTAGGTGTACATGCTCTCGGTGAAATGCGTCATCTCGTCGAACCGGATCACGTCATACTCGGCGGACTGGTACTGCTGCACATCGCCCTCGGTTGCAATGTATCCCATCTCAATGGTTGATTTGCCAATCTTCCAAATGTGTTTACTTGTGTTGTAGCTTGCCACACTGGCGGGGTACAACTCCATCGTCTGCGGTACCATGGAGCGTTCGAGTTCCTTAAACGTGCGTCTGAGGATTAGTTGCCTACTGCCCTGATACCGCAGCGCGTACACAAGAGCGTCCAGCGCCTGAATAAACGTCTTGCCGCCGCCTGCCGCACCGCCGTAAAGAACCTCGAAAGCATCCGTGTCCATAAACAGCTGCTGTTTCGGCGTGATCTGAAAATCAAGATTCATCGCTAACCGCCTTTGCCGGATCAACAAGCGTCAGCTGCAGGTTGATCTCCGGAGCCGCTTCTTCCTTCTCAGCCAGATGGGACTCCAGCGTTTCCTGTCTTGCTGCAACATCCTTCATGGTTCCGGCCAGCTCGCGCAGGCCGACGCCGGTGTAATCGCTTACAACGTTTCTTAGACTTGCCACCTCGGCCTCACTCAGCGCGATCACGCCGTCCTTGGCCGCTTTTTCAAGCACTGCCAGTCCGTCATTGATGGTCCGGGTGTCCTTCGCGGCGGCCTCAGCCTTGCGGTCGAGCGCCCGGAGCACCTTGTCCCCGATCTTCTCGCACCGTGCAATCTGCTTGCGGCGTATCTCCCGCCGTGCAGCCACACCGTCCTCGTCGCTCTCGTTCTGGGTATGTACCCAATCGGCAAGCGTGGACTTCGGGATGCGCATCCGGCACGCAGCGTTGGTGATCGAGACGCCGCTCGCCACGAGCGCAAGCGCCTCGTCTTTAATTTTCTGGTCATACTTGCTCCCGCGCTGCTGCATCCAATCACCTCCCGCGCGTGTCTTGTTTTCCTGGATTTAAGTATAATCGGGAAAATCGGACAAAACGGACAACTTTGTTCCAACAGCAAAAAAGCGCTTGGGCGAGCCATACAGCCCGCCCAAGCGCTTGTGTTTTCAGCTATTCGATTTCGCAACAACCTCCCGCTCGTACTCTTTCAGCAGCCGATCCAGTGTCGGCCTGCTGATCCCGTTTTCCCGTGCGATCGTCGCCTTGCTCTTGTGCCGTGTCACCCACTCGTGATACACGGCCGCCATATCCTCAATCTCCGTCTTTTTCCGCCCCTTGTACTTGCCCTCGCGCTTGGCGATTGCAACGCCTTCCCTCTGACGTTCGAGCATGTTTGCTCGTTCAAATTCGTTGATCGCGCCGAGAATGGTCAGCACCATACGTCCATGCGGTGTCGAGGTGTCAAAGTTTTCTTTCAGGCTGTACAGGTGCACGCCCTTCGCGCCGAGCCGATCAACCAGTTCCAGCAGGTCCTTCGTGCTGCGGCTGATACGCGACCAGTCGAGCACATACACGGTATCGCCCTCACGCGCAAAGTCGAGCATCTCCTGCAGCTTGGGGCGATCCAGATTTTTGCCGCTAATCTTCTCAATGTACCAACGCTCAATATCGTGTTTCTGCAGTGCCTCCACCTGCCGCGCCTCGTTCTGCTCGACCGTTGACACACGCACATAGCCAATTTTCATTTTGTCCACACTCCTGTTGATGGTTTGTAAAGTTTACATTCTTGATTTGCCTTTACACTTGTAAATATAACGTAAAACCGACTTTATTTTTACGTTTCCGCCGTTTTTCCGCTCCTGCACGTTGAGGCATGCCCTATTTTTACACCGCAGGGCACAGCAAAGCGGACAGGGTGCATGCGCGTCACCCAATCCGCAGGTATCGCTCCACGAGCTTGCGCGGTCCGCTTTCATCCGCATACCCCATCCGCCGGGCACACTCGCTCCAGCTTTTGCCGTCCAGGTACCGCAGCCGCAGGGCGCGCCGGGTCATAGAGTCGGAAACGCTGTCGATCCACTGCCGCACCGTGTCGCGCTCATCTTGGCACTCGACCTCAATGGCCTGCAGCCGATCCCGTGCCGCGTCCAGTGCATCCCGGCCGAACAGACAGCCGACGCCGTAAGTCTCCTCAATCCGCTTGTGGTGCCGCGCCTCCCGCGCAAACCGTTCTCTTTCTTCTTCCAGTTCACAGACCAGGCTTTCCACCTGTTTTAATCTGTCTTTTGTCATTGTGCCGTACTGCACCTCCTGCCGCGCAGATTTCCCGCCTTACTGCCGTCACCGTTACGCGCTTCCGCGCGCTCCGTCCTTTGAGAGAGTACAAACAGTAATGTGATTACATTCTGTATTCATTCGTCCGAACCTCTCCGACAAACTGCAGGGGAATTGTTAGACCCCCTACAAGGCTGTCAGGCGGACCCGGCCGCCGATATCTTAAACTTTTCTTTGCCGTCTCCTGCGCAGCCGTTCCCACGGATCGGGAGCAGCCTTGCGCCGCTGTATCTGCCACCATGCATCAAACGCCTTGTGATCGTAAATGCGGCCGACCATAACCTCATACCGGCCGAACTCGTTCGCATTCTGCACATGTTCGATGATCTTCACGCCGGGCGGCACTTCCGCTTCTTCTTCCTCGCCCAAACGCAGCCGTACCGGCTCTGCAGGCGGGGTCAGATTGCGGCTGGTGGAATACCGGCGGGCGCCCTTGCCCTTGTGGCTGTCCTCCTTAAGCAGATAGATGGCGGTGTCCTCGAAAAAGTCCGCGCCCTCGCGCAGCGTGCGCACATCGGCCAGACCGGAAGCCCAGCAATCACGCACCACCTTGGCCAGCTGCACGCCGTGCGCACCGCTGAGGATCAGGTGGTGATGCAGCCGCACCGGCTCGCCGTCCATGTCATGTTCTTCTGTTACCGCTATGTATTTGTAGGTGAGGCCAATCTTGGCATACGCCTTTTTCATCTTTGCGTGGAATTTCTCCAAAGCCCGCGCCCTGGAAGCCTCCGGCGCATACGTCAGGCAAACAAACAGATCCCGACCGCTCACAAAATTGGCGTTGATCAGCTGCATCAGCCGCCACTTGCGCTGCCGCCGGTTGATCTCCTGCTTGGCCTTCTCGGTTGTCCGCCGTCTGCCCGCCCTCTGCCTGGGCGACATGCCCGGCATCGTGCCCATGGAATAAAGGCACATCTGATAGAGCACACCATTGCACTCCTGTTTTTGATAAATCATAAATCACCTCTTGCGGCCGACTCCTGCATCTGTGCCGCAACATATAAAAACTTTCGCGTAAAAGTATTAACTTTCGCATAAAAGTATTGACTTTCGCGTAAAAGTTTGCTATAATAAAAATACAGAAAGAGATAAGAAACAAAGCAGGAGGTAATTATTATGTTAGCAACTCTCACTCTGTTCTGCGAGCCAGCCGAACGCCTCGACGAAGCCAAATCCACGCCGAACTATCCCGTCAAAAAATATGACGCTTTTGTCGTTACCGAGGACAGCGTGGAATCCGACCGTCAGGTCGGTAGACTTGGTTGGAGCACCTACGGCGGCTCTATTGCCTTGCGGCGTGTCCTTATCGAGATACCGGAAGGTGTGCATTACGGCCGCTGCAATTTCGGCGGCTATCATAGCACGAGGATGGAATACTACGGCGACTACGACGCGCACGACGGCAATCTTTGCTTAGTGCCTGTCACTGTCGGCAAGCCTGCCAGCCTGCGCGAGCACGGCGAAAACCTCGAAGCCGCATTCGATGCCGCGATTGATTCCGGTATCTTTTTCTCAATCCCGAACGAGGACGGCGGCCGACACACGGAACGCGCCCACATTTACAAGGTCGGCGAGGTCATGGATAAGGCACACGGCGATAAATGGCCAAAAGGCAAAATCTCCGTTGCAGATATCCGCGAAGCCGCAGGCTTGACCCAGCAGCAGCTTGCAGACGTGACCAGCATCCAGCTGCAAACCTTGCAGCAAATCGAAGCTGGTAAGATCACCGCCTACGAGGCAGGCGAGAATTACCGCGAGAAGATCGCCGAAGCGCTGAACTTTTACGACTATCAGAGTATTTTCTAATCTCGAAAGGAGCACCCAACAATGAATAAAGTAATCCGCGGCAAGCGCTACAACACAGAGACCGCGAAGCTGGTTGGCACGTGGGAAGCCAACGAGCCGGAAAACTCAGACTTCTGGGAAAAGGAAGAACTCTACCAGAAGCGAAGCGGCGAATTCTTCCTGATCGGTCAAGGCGGCGCACAAACGCAGTATGCACGTTTTTCTATGAGCGGCGAAAGTAAGCCGGGCATTGAACTCCGTCCGATCGAGCCGGAAGAAGCGTCTGACTGGGCCGAGGAACATCTCACGGCCGATGAATACGAAGCACTTTTCGGGCCGGTTGCCGAGGACGGCAGCCGCGGCCGCATTACTCTAACGCTACTCAACTCCACCATTGACACCGTGCGCCGTGAAGCGCAGCGCCGAAAAATGAATTTTAATGAGTACCTCGAAAAACTCATTGCACAGCAGATGAAGGAGGACCAGAAATGAAAGTTCAGTTATTCTCCACGCCTTCCGCGTATCCCGCGTATTATCTCCGCTTGAAAGATGGCGTTTACGATCGAGTAAACGTATTTCCCGCTCCTTGTACCGCACCGGGGACGCCGATTGACCAGCGCTATGCGCGCGCAATCGACAAAGACAGATATTTTCCTGTGATCACCTCAGCGCATGACGGATATATCTTTTTCGGTCTGCCGGAAGGCGCCGAGGTTTACACCGCCGCCGAGGTAGACGCCATTGACCACCCGAACCGTACGGAAAAATAAGAAAAGCGAAATAGTTTCCAAAGCCAGCCCTTCACGGGCTGGCTTTCTTTTTTCCATTTTTCATCTTCCAAATTTTCCGCGCCTCAGCCACGAAAACCTTTCGATAATCGCGCTCATACGCGCCGAAGCCGTAAGTAACCACAGCCGCCGTCATGCAGTTGATCAGCTCGTCCGCCGTCAGACCGTTCTCAGCAGCATTCCGGATAAACTCACGCATTTCATTATCCGGCGGTCTGCCGAAGCTCCGGCTGTAATGGGAATCAACCAGGTGTGCCGTCTCTGCCGGGCTGCGCTCCATCCTGAACACCACCCTCCACAATATCAAACAGCGTGTTCTCGTCGAGATCGCGCAGTTCGAGCTGACCGTCTACCTTGCGCAGTTTAAGCTGCTCGGCCACTGTGCCGCTGACCTTATCCTTCTGGGTAATAGATGAGGTGCAGCTGTATGCAAAATAAGGCTGATCAACATCATGCGGCATGCCGTCCTCGTCGATAATCTCCTTGCGCGCAAGATCAATGCTAACCTTGAGTGTCACCTCACCCTCGCACAGTCCCTGCCGCACCAGCGTAAACAGCACATCCTGCAGTTTGTCATCAAACAGATTGACAGCGCCGTTAAAGATTCCGCCGCGCAGGCTCATCTCGTGTCTCATTCGCCTGTTCCTCCTCTCTGATCCGCTTAAGTGTTTTCTGAATCCCCGCGTGCCGCGCCACCTTAAAATCGGTTTCCAGCCCAAACAGCTGAATGATCTGCTCGGTCACGTTCACCACGTCAGCCAGTTCCCCGGCAAGGTGCTCGAGTCTCGCGGTCAAGTCGCGTTTCTTACCGCCCAGCTCGTGATAGCTGAGCATCATCAATACCTCGCTTGCCGCGCTCGTAGCCTCACCCAGTTCTTCTATCAGCTTGCAGACCTGCTTTTCCTCGCCGTAATAGCTTGCGATCTGCATCAGCTTTGCCGCTCTTTTTGCATTCATTTCATCATATCCTCATAAAATGTAATTTCCCGTTTGGAGATTTCCTCCGCTCTCAGCCGCAGCTTCTCATACGCATAATCTCGATCAACCTCGTCGATCATTTTCTGCAGTTCATCCGCAGCCGACTGAAAGGCGTCAAAAAACTTGTCGAGCCGCTTTTCCGAAAAGCCGTATGCCTCATGCAGTGCAACCGCCGTCAGCCATAGGTGACGCTGCATGGAGATATTCACCTCGTGCAGGATAACTTCATCCTGCGCCGCCTGTTGGAGCAGACGCCGCCGTGCCTACACATCGGCGTAATTCATGCCCCGCGGCTTGCCTTTGCCTTTTTTCTTCACGCCAGACGATCCCCTTCCCTGCGCAGCCAGTCCGCAATCACCTTTGCGAACTTCTCGCGGGCGGCCTCATCCGTCTGCTGCAGCTCCGCGAGCGCCTGCTCGAGCCGCTCCTCCACGCCGCGCAATTCGCAAAACAAAAAGTTTACCTTGTGTGCGGCGGGATTCTTCACCTTGTCCAGCTTTTCCTCAGCAGCGCGGGCGCGTTCCTCTGCCGCCCTGGCCGCTTCGGCGTTCTCCGCTCGAATCTTGTCGCGGATTCCCTCAAGCTCCTCCTCGGTCAGCTCGCGCACTTCGGCAGGCTTGTCCTCAATCGCGCTAAGCTGTTCCTGCAGTTCGTCCGCCCGTTCCTTGGCATTCTCGGCATTTCGCACAGCTTCATCCCGTTCGCGCATAGCCTTGCCGCGGTTCTCCTCGGCAACGGACAGTGCCGCCTGCGCGGCATCGTTCTCACGCACCGCCTTTTCCGCCTCCGCCTTGGCCTCGTCGCGCTCCTTAACCAGAGCGGCAATCTCACGGCTCGACATGCTCGGCAGATTGTGTTCCTCAGCCAGTTCCTCGCGCTCCTCCTCGGCCATGCCGAGCAGCGGCAGAATCTGCGAATAGGACAGCTGTCCGAAGGCATCCGCCGCCGTCTTGCCGGAAAGGCTCACCTGACCGCCGCCAAACTCACGCGCAATACGCATGTAGTTCTGCGCCGTCGAGGGCTTGTAACCGAGCTTGTCCGTCAGATACGCCGTCCACTCGCCGGAGGGCACCATCTGCTTAGCCTCCTCCAGCCGCGTGCCGATCTGGATCACGCTCTCAAGGAATACTTTGCGGGCGTTATCCCGAATCATCGTGATTTCGGCGGTCACGATCTCAATCGAGCGTACCGCAACTACATTTTCGCTCATTTAAGCCGTCCTCCTGACAATTTTCGCAATCTCGCGCAGATGCGCTAAATACAAATTCATAAATTCCGCCGCCTCGGGTGTCCGTGCGCGGTTGTGTGCGGCGTAGCACTGCCGGCACTCCAGCGTTTCCGGGTTAATTTCGACCGTGTGCCACGGCGTGCGCGGCTCGCTGCATTTCCGCAGCACCATGATGATGGTGCTGCCGTTCGCGTGCCGCCCGGCGTAGCCGGCAACACAGTTGTTCTGTTCCTCGCCCTCGCGCACAATTTCCTCAGCGCTGTCGATCGGGCGGATAAACATACCCTTGTACTTCCACCGCATCCACGCCAGCAGATGACGCCGCGTGCGGAACTTCTCGTTTTTCTCGCGGTTCATAAGCCGACGTTCGCGTCCGCTCAGCCGAGCGTGCGCCTCATGCAGATCGTCCGGCAGCCTGTCCGCATTCGGCGCAAGCCGTTCCAGCTGCGCCTGATAGTCGGTAAACTCGTGCATCACCGCGCCGATCGTCAAACCGGAGCGCCGCGCCTGCCGTTCGATGTACTTCCGCAGCTCTTTTCCGCTCAAGCCGCACTGTTCAGCAGTCGTCTGCCACACAAACCGGCACCGTACCGTTGCGCAGGCATATTGCAAGCCGTCCTCGCTGCACTCCACCGCACCGGCCTGCCGCAGATCCTGATAAGCGGCACCGTCCGCGAGATTTACCCGTTCCCGCCCCAACAGGCGGCGGTCCGCCTTGTTGAGGTGCAGAAACAGCCGTTTCGGCTCCTTCGCCCGCAGGTTGACCAGTTTCCGAAACAAATGTCCCTTGCCTTCCTGCCGTTCGACCAGCCACCGGCCAAACCCCATTTTCCAGAGGTATTCCGCCCCCGGGAACTTCAGGTAAAACGCCAGATACTCCGGCAGATCCGACACACAGCTCCAGGCCTGCGTCAGCTGGCTGTACCGCAGGCAGCTTCCCGCAAGATCCTGCTCACTCGGCAGTGCCCAGAAATTATCGTAGCAGTATCCTCCCATCGCCTGCCACCGCTTGAAACAGATGCTTTTCGTTCGTTTCCAGCCGTTCTCCTTCCAGATCCACTTGCGCGAACCGAACTCGGAAAAGCAGTAACGCGCATATTCGTTCGCAAGATATTTCCCGCACTGGAAGTCGGGGTTCATCCGCACCTGGCAGGAAGTCAGCCACATATCCCCGTGCTCCCCGGGCTGGAAAAAGTGGAATGCGAACGCCGTCAGTGCGAGGAATTTCGCCTTGCCGTTGTTCCATCGGCGCGGCGTGATCCGTGCCCCGCACCGCGGGCAGGCATCCCAGTAGGACGCAGGGCCGCTCTTGCGGTCCTCAGCAAAATGCTGCTGACACGCAGTGCAAAAGCACTCGTAATCCTCGGCTTCGCCGAGGATCCAGTCCAGATCATCCCCGTGGTTGATACGGAAGAACAAAAATTCCTCGTGCCGAACGTTCTCACCGATCAGCTCCTGCAGCTCACAGCCGTCAATCGGCGGAATATCATTGACCTCAAACACAATCCCGCCTCCTTACAGCAGGCTCATCAAATCCAGATCATCACTGCCGCGCCCAAGCGGTTGGGTTTCCGGCGTCTCACTTGCCGCCGCGCCCAAATCCACCTTGTAAAAGTCAGCCGCAACCTTGATTACCGGGTTCTCGGGATCGTAGCTGTTGCACATACAGCCCCAAAAGCCGCCCCGCTGATGCTTCCGCGCATAAGCCCGCAGCGCATCAAAGCATTTCTGCAGGCTCATTTCCGGGTTATCGAGGTCAGCCGCAATCACCTCTGCGGCGTGCTCGTCCGCCTGGGCGATCATCAGTACAACTTCGCCCATCTGGCGGGCGTTGCCCTCGGCGGTGTCCACTGCCGCCTTGATCTTATGTAAACTCATCTGATAGCCCTCGTTTCTCGCAAGTGTTCGCGTACTGTTCTCATGTTTCGTTTGGTTGCCTTCGCAACCTCGCGCACGGACAGGCCGGAAGCAAACAGCCGCGCCATTTCGCGTACTTCCTCATCCGTCACGCGCGGAACGGGATCGGGCAGCAGTCCGCGCGTGCGCAGACGCGCCGCAACGGTAGCTTTGCTGCGTCTTGCCATCTCAGCGATATCCGCAACATTTCTGCCGGCTTTGTACCATTCGCACCATTGGTCTACGTCCTCGACGTAGACCGGACCCTGCACGCCTTTCTGCGGCGTAGGTTGTGCCGGCACAAAAATGCCTGTCGGCACCTCGCTGCACAGCCCGCGCGCATCGTCCTGCGGTGTAAATACGCATTCGCGCGTATAATATGTGCAGTGATCGAACAGACTGTAATGCTCGGTCTCCTGTATCTCAAACCGGCCGCGCGGGTGTCTCCAGATTACCCGCGTCTTTTCTTTTTCTCGCATATTGTTCCTCCTGGCGCGCCTTGAAAATGGCGCTTTCTATTTCTTCCTTTCGCTCCCATACGTCCGGCAGCTCGGTAAACGGCTGACAGATCGGGTACGCCCTTCCCTCGTCACCGTAGGTGCCGACAAGGTGATACTCCACCTCGCCGAACAGGGTGCGCTGTACCTCAACGCGCACCCTGTCGATCCGCACCCGCGGCAGCTCGGTCAGCTGAGAATACGGCTTAATTTCCAGCCCGCTAAATCTCTGCATTGCCCTTCTCCCTGTTCGCCTGTCTTGCCTGCCACCGTTCGAGCAGCAGTGCATCAAAGCGTGCCTTTCTGGCTTTCTCGGCGCGTTTCTCGTTCTTTTCGACAGCCGTCACGTACCGCATGCAGCGTTCCACCCGGTCATGCGGCATCTGGAACTTCTGCCGGTTTTTCTTCCAGTCCATCAGCGAATCTGCCTCATCAGGTCGGCGCGGTATGCAATGTGCGCCGCTTTGTCCATGGAGACGCGAGCCGCCCTGCGGGCCTTATCCTCCTGCATGGCCTTCCGGCGCTTTTCACGCTGCAGATCGGCATAGCAGATTGCCATGCAAACCAGCATCGCCGTTCCGAGCACCGCCGCCTGCATGCGGCTACAGGCGCCCGCGATCTGCATGTACATCACGCCGCCGAACACCGCCGCCGACAGGCTCATCATAAACTTACTTGCCTTCATTTCTCTTCCTCCGTTCCTGGTTCATCAGTAATTCCCACGCCGTTTTCTGCAGGCGCTCAATACGCCGCTGCATTTCCTCCGGCGGAACGTCACGGTAGCAGTCGTCGTCTATGCGTACCGTACCGTTCGGATAATGATATTCAGCCACGATTGCCACCGTAACCACCCCTTTCTAAAGCCTATGCTTAAACCGGCTTGTCTGTTGCCGTCCGCGCCGCTTCTGCCTCTAAATTGAACTTTTGTGCTCTCTCAAGCTCAATGCGGGCAGCGATCCGCAGGCTCTCCGGCGCTTCCGGGTCTGCCATGATCTGCTCAGCCGTCATGGCGAGATATTCGTTGAATGGTTTCATACAGGTTTCACCTCGATCTTTTCCGCCTTGCCGAGCCACTCCTCGACCTTCTGCAGCGCAACCTCTCGGCTGTCACAAAAATACTGCGTCCACTGGTACGCAATATGACCTTTATCGGTCAAAACCCAAACTTCGTACTTCATGTCGTTCTCCTTTCCGGCAGCCCCCGTCAGCAGTTGCCGGAGGGGGTTGCCTTATCCTCGCTGTTATACAAGTAGAAGAACTCAACCGGTACCCCGAGCGCTTTACAGATCATGCCGTATTCCTCAACCGAAATTCTATTGATTCCGTGGAGCATGCTGTAAACTTTTTGCTTAGACCAACCGCACTTATCAACAATAATCTTCTGCTGAATGCCGTTTGCACGGATATATGCAAGGATATTGTCAGCGATTTTCATAACTTGCACCTCCTCTGTAAACTTTATCTTTACTGTGCCTTTATTATAGTCACCTTCACGTTTACTGTCAAGAGTTTTTCGGAAAATAAGTAAACTTTTTCTTTACCTATATGTTTACATCCGCCGCCAGTCATGATATAATTTACTTATAGAAAGGAGGTGAACCCCAATGGATATAAGAGAAACGATACGCAAAAACTTGAAATACTATCTCGAACGTTCACCATATACGCAGGCAGAGATAGCAAGAGCACTCGGCGTATCAAAGATGAGCGTAACAAAATGGATGAAAGGTGACAATTCCCCGAATATAGAGCTGTTAGAGCCATTATGTAAACTTTTGAACATAAACATAACAGATGTGTTTGAGGAGCACCCAGAGCCAGCGGAAACGCTCACGACAGATGAGCAGCAGCTTGTCACGGACTACCGCTCATTCAGCGATGAGGGAAAAGAAAAGGTCCGCGATTACGTAACAGACCTGAAAGGAAACCCTCGATATAAAAAACGTGATGAGCCTGTCATGGATCAACAGGCATAAAAAAATGCCGCTGTCAGATCGCACCTGACAGCGGCTTGAAGAGAACCACTCCCTCTCAGAAGCAGAATCCCTCAGCACTATATTAACAGATGTTGGGGGATTTTGCAATATGAACAAAAAGCTGATTGCGGCACTCTGCTGTGCCGCCCTGCTGGTGCCGGTCGCCAGCGCAGAAGATTATATATCAAAGGACGCGCCGTTTTACGAAGCGCTCATGCAGGCAGCGGAGCAATCCGAACAGCTCGCTTTAGGCGACTACGGACCTGAAGCCGAAACCGACTTTGAAACCAAGCGCGACGCATATCTCAGCGGTTTCGAATCGGGTGTTGAATACTCTTACGATTCCGATGTTTCCGATACGCCATACAGTAAAGGTTACAACGAAGGCTACGAACGAGGCTTATCGGATAATCAAGGCGAAGGCTACGACGAAGGTTACGAACAAGGCTATAAGGATGGCTACAACGAAGGCTACGCCGCCAGCGATACCGCACCGGATAACGATATCATCGACCGCAGCGAGGTGCATACCGCCGTTCACGATCCCGATTTGTCCGCTCCGGAGCCGGAACCGAAAAAGCAAGCCAAAATCTCAATCACCGATCATATAGAATTGCTGGTGTTCGGCGCGCTCGGCATAGTGGTGCTGCTCGCACTGATCGTCAGCAGACAAAGGAGGTAAGATAATTGTCAACCGAATACGCCCTCTATCTCCGCAAATCCCGCGCCGACCTCGAAGCCGAGGCGCACGGCGAGGGCGATACCCTCGCCCGGCACGAGCATATCCTCATGGAGCTTGCCAAGTCCCGTGCCCTGCCTATCGGCGCAATTTACCGCGAGATCGTCTCCGGTGAGCGCATTGCGAACCGTCCCGTCATGCAGCAGCTTCTCTCTGAGGTGGAGGATGGCCGCTGGAAGGGCGTCCTCGTCACCGAAACCTCGCGTCTTGCGCGCGGCGATACGATAGATCAGGGTATCGTCGCCCAAGCGTTTAAGTTTTCGGGCACACTGATTGTCACGCCGTCCAAAACCTACGACCCCACGCAGGAGGCGGATGAGGAATGGATGGAGTTCGGCCTGTTCATGTCGCGGCAGGAGTATAGAATGATACGCCGCCGTATGACCGCCGGTATGCAGGCCGCCAAGCGCGAAGGCCGCTATATCAGCAACGTGCCACCCTATGGCTACGAGCGCTATAAGCTGGATGGCCGCGGCTGGTCTCTCCGGCCGATCGAGCCGCAGGCTAAAGTTGTCCGCATGATTTTCGACCTCTATCTCTCCGGCCTCGGCTACTGTGAGATCGAGAAGCGGCTCAACGCCCTGCACATTCCTGCACCGAAAAGTGATAAATGGTCTGCACGGACTATTCCCGGCATCCTGCGCAACGCGCACTATATCGGCTGTATCCCCGCCGCATTCCGTCCCGGCAAGAAAGTCGTAAAAGACGGACAGGTCAAAGTTACCCGGCCGCGTGTAAAGTCCTGTGAACTGTATAAGGGCCTGCATGAGCCTATCATTGACCGCGCTGTGTGGGATCAGGTGCAGGCGCGTCTCGGTAAAAACGCCGCTGTCCGCACGCCCGGCAATCGGCAGCAGAGCAACCCGCTGGCCGGCCTGATTGTCTGCGACTGCTGCGGCAAGCGTATGCAGCGCCGCCCGCAAACCGGTACCGGCAGCCAAACGCAGATCCAGTGCACAACCCGCGGCTGTGCCACTGTCGCACATAACGCCGATGAGCTGGAGCGGCTTGTGCTGGAGTCTCTCCGTACCTTTCTGGCGCAGATCGAAGTTGGCACCCCTGCCGCACCGGACCTGTCCGCCGAGCGGCACGCCCTCACCGAGATCGAGAAGCAGCTCACCGACCTTGACGCACGCCTGCGCCGCACCTTTGAGCTTGTCGAGGACGGCACCTATTCCCGAGAGATTTTCCTCTCGCGTCAAGCCGAACTGACCGCCGAGCGCGAACGCCTCACCGCAGACCATGCCGCCATCCGGCAAAAGATCGACCAGGCTCAGCATGAATACGACGCCCGGACCGGCCTCGCACCCGCTGTCCGTCACGTCCTCGACACCTACAACACGGATTTGCCCGCCGCTGACCGCAATAAACTGCTCAAGCAGGTAATCGACCGCATCGACTACCATAAGCGCACCCGCACCCGCTGGACCAAAGAGCAAGACCTCTCTCTCACCCTCCATCCCGTAGTTTTTTCTTCATCCTCCAACCGATAACATAAATGCGCGGGTGAACTTGCGCACATGGAGATGATCTCCGCTATCGTGTACCAGCTGACGCGCAATCTCACGCCCGAGCAGATCAAGGAGGGCGGCTTTGACGCCTACTTTGTCGATCACACGACCGGCATTTACCCGCAATCGGCCTCCGGTGTGCCGTGGAGCGCCGCAACGTTCCAGTCCAAAGGCGACCCGATCACTGATCTGTTTGAGGATATGGCAGCGGAAGCTACACCTTTGTAAGAACAATCTTTTAGCCTTTACGCATCATTTTAGCGTACATACTGTTCTTTTTTGTGTGTTATCATACGTAATATGATAAATACATGTCAATTTATGATAATCGATTAAAAATTCCAATGAATCTCCACAGGAACCGTTTTCGTGCCCTTTGCGCGCCGACCGACAGTCACATAGTCAATCAGCGTATCGACCATCTCACGGTTCAGGTGCTCAATGTTCATGTACTTCTCGACCAGTGCACGGCGGTTATCTCCGATAGCGATTCGCTCCTCAAGTTCTCGCATCTGCTTTTCGCCATCCTCGATCACATGCTCCAGCCGATCACGCTCTCCGGCAAAATCTTTCGACATAGCAAGATAGTCCTGCTCTGTCAGCAGTCCCTTTACCTTGTCGAGGTACAGATTGCGAATGCCTGTTGTATATTCCTCCTGCTTCTGACGATAGGTGTTGATCTCCTTTTGCAGGCATTTCTTCTGTTTCTGCAAATCCTTGCAGAACGCTACGCTCTCGGCCGCTTCATCCTTATCGAGAAATTCCTGCGCCATCCGGTTCAGCTCTTCCAGTACAGCTTCCTCCAAATGGCTGACCGCAATAAACGCACCGGGACAGGCTTCCACAGAGATATGCCGATTCGGACATTGCAGATAGTGCCGGTCCTGCGTCTTGGAGGACCGAAGCGTATAGCCGCAATATGCGCACCGTGCTTTGCGTGCGAAAATACCAATTTTTCCATCACTGAACGGTCTGCTGCGCTCTGCTCGCCGCCGACATACCTTGTCCCACAGTTCCTGGTCAATAATCGGCTCGTGCGTACCACGCACAACATACCACTGATCTTTCGGACGCGGCTTACACTGCTTGGTTTTATACGACACACTGCCATACTTGCCCTGCACCATATTGCCGATGTAAATTTCATTTTCCAGCATATCCGCAATCGCAAAGTATTTCCACAAGGTGCTGTTTTTGCTCACCGCCTGCTTGTAGCGTAAGCCATGCTGTCGTTTGTACTCGGTGGGATTGGGAATCCCGCGTGTGTTCAAAATACGGGCGATCGAAGTTTTCCCATATCCCTGTGCAAATAGATTGAACACCTCACGGACTACTGCTGCCGCTTCTTCGTCTATCAGCAAATGCCCTTTGCGGTCAGGGTCTTTGCGGTAGCCGTACAGTGCAAACGCACCGATATGCAAACCGTTGACACGGCGGTTGGTCAGTACGCTGCGAATGTTATCCGACATATCTTCCAGATACCATTCGTTTACAAGACCGTTGATCTGACGTGATTTCTTGTTGCCCTTATTGTCCGTATCCGCATTATCTACAATGCTGACAAAACGGATACCCCAGATGGGAAACAGACCGTGGATATACTTTTCCACCAGTTCCAATTCACGGGTAAAACGTGACTGTGTTTTGCAGAGGATAATATCGAACTTGTGCTGTTCTGCGTCTTTCAGCAGCCGCTTAAACTGCGGCCGCCGCCTGTCTGCACCAGTATAATCATCATCACTGTAAATCTGATAAACTTCCCACCCCTGTTCTTCTGCATACTGCACCAGCATTGCTTTCTGATTCTGAATGCTGCCCGAATCATCGGTCGCACATAGCTTGTTTTTATCTTCCTCGGATAAACGGCAATAAATTGCTGCTTTTTTCATGTTCTATCCCTCATTCAGATAAGAACAAGCTGTTTCCTACTTTTATTGTAACGCATAACTGCACTTTTGTCATTGCCTTTTCTCCGTAATTTTCGTTTCTGTCCGTTCGATACGATTGATCATCTCTACCCATTTCTCTGTAAATCGTTTCCGGTCGCAGGTTTCCCCTCCATTCTGAAAAACGTGTGTGCAAACCGCTTTGATCTGCTGTTTTGCCATACGGCTTCACCCTTCCTTTCAGAATAGCCTATGTTGCTCTCTGCTAATGCAAAACCCGCCTGCTGCAAAACAGGCGGGTTTTCTCATTCTACTCTCAAATCCAATATTCGTTGCGGTCGCTGTCCATAATGAAATCATGTTCGTGCGAAACCTCGGTCACAACAGACGAGGGCGCATCCGCCCATGTGCGGAGATTGCCGCTGTAACCGGAAACATCCGGCGAGGTATCACGTCCGGTAATCTGGCAGATTGCCTTTGCGAACGTCAGACGAGATACATCACCGCTGAGACCGATATTCGTTCGCGCCGCGTAGGCCACCAGCGAGTTCAGTTGACCAGACGCAGCCCAGATACGCAGGTAGCCGTTCTTCGAGATCGTATAGTTGATCTCGTAATCGTCACCCTCGTCCATGCGAGTGGTATCAAATGCGGACGCAGGCAGAACGCCGATGGACACGAAATACTTTGCTTCTTCCGGAATATCGTACTTGTATTTCGGAACGGTAGTCGTGCCGCGCGGCAGCCAAGTGTTGCCGCCGTTAGCAATCAGACGATATACAACCGTGCAGGCTTCCTGCAGGGATACGCGGTCGTTGGGACGCCATAAGCCGTCCGCGTAGCCACCGAACAGCTGATAGTGAATATCCGTCAGCACCGGCGTACCGGACGAAGCAGACGAAACGACTTCAATCTCCGGCGAACGGCCCGAAGCGGAACCGTTGTCACCCGTGGCCGCGGCAAGGTTCGTGTACGTCTTGCCGCCCGCATCGGTCTTAAACTCAACCGTGATTTTCACCACGCGCTTTTCGTTCGGCGCAATGTCACCGAGCTCCAGAGTAAACACTTTGTTCCGGAAACTCCATTTGCTGTTCAGAACGCCGTCCACATAGACGTTGTTCTTCAAAACCGGCGTTACCAGTGTGGTGTCCAGCGTATCTTTGAGAATAACCCGTTTCCACATCTGGTTGGAATCGTTGCCAACCGTGATGGTAAAAGTGGCACGTTTACGGTCTGCTGAAACGCCGGAGCCTACATTCACCACAGTTTTATCAACCTCTTTGGTTACATAAAACGCTGCGGCATCGTCCGGCTGTTCTGCCGTGTCAGGAATCGTTACACCCTTATCCATTGCAGTGCCATGACCGTTATCGCCATCAAGCGAAGCAGTGTTGGTAATCGTTGTACCAGCCGCACTTTCAAGCACCTGCACGTCAAAAGTGATTTCAGCCGATTCGCCCGGTTCGAGATCACCTACGAGCACAGACAGCGCGTTGCCGCTGAGATTGTAAAGTGCGAACTCATTGTTGAGATACACGCCACCGACCAGCTTCACGCCGGTCGGGAGCGTATCGGTCATTACGACATTCTTCCATGCGGCAGTTGCCTTGTTGCCATTCTTTGCGATAACGGTGTAGGTGAAAGTATCGCCTACATTGGCAGTCGTAACGCTTGCAGACTTGTTGACAATCGGAGCAGCTTCGCCCTCGTCAATCTGAACGCCGCCGTCCGGCATGGGCGTTTCCTTGCCGTTATCATCGAGGATAGCGGTATTGACAATGAACTTGCCCTGCGAACCATCATCTACGATTACATCGAAGCTAAGAACGGTCTGTGCGCCTGCTGCGATAGCATCCGGCGTGAACGTAATTGTTTTCATCGTAGCATTGTACGAATAATTGACCGTTGCCGAACCATTCTCCTGCACGTTTCCTGCAAAACTTACGCCGTCAGGCAAAACGTCAATCACTTTCATGTTCTCCCAGTCTGCGGTAGCTGCTGCACTGTTTTCCAGGCGAATGGAGTAAGTGATCGTATCACCAACTGCTGCGGTGGTCTTGTTTGCGGTCTTGCTGCTCGCATGACCATCTGCCGTACCATCTTCAATATCCACACCGTTATCTGTACCGCTCTTGTCCGGCGTATTGCTGCCGCTGACGAGGGCGGTATTTTCAATGTGCATACCGTAGGCATCGCTGTTGACGGTTACATCAAAACAAATCGCCTTGGTCTGGTTCGGCGCAATCTCACCGAGCGATACGGTCAGGGTCTTGCCGGTATTGTCGTACTGATATTCTGCGGAGTAGCCGTCTACGGTTACATTGCCGCGGAAAGTCAGTCCGTTCGGAATGGTATCGGTCATAACCGCGTCACGGATATTCACATCCGCGCCGGTCGCATTCGCCGCGTTTACAGTGTAGGTGATCGTATCACCGACCTTTGCGGTGGTCTTGTCTGCGGACTTGGAAACGGTCAGCAGCGCGTCACCGTCCGCGATTGCTACGCCATCGTCCTTGTCCTGCACCGGGTCTGCATTGTCAGAGGTCAGCGTTGCAAGGTTCTGAATGGTGGTGTTGTACGCGGATTCGTTCACCGTTGTGGTAAAGCCGATGATCTGCTTTGCGTCCGGCTCAATCGTGCCGACATTGACGGTCAGCAGGCGGGTATTTTCATCGTAGGTGTAATCGTTGGTATTCTTGCCGTTCAGCGTGACAGAACCGTATTCAAAGGTCAGTCCAGCCGGAAGAACATCGGTGATAACGCCGTTCTCAACCGGAACAGTTGCGATATCGTCATTCTTTACGGTCAGCGTGTACGCGATCTTATCGCCAACGCGGGCAGAGGACTTGTTCGCAGACTTGTCGATCTGCGGCTTTGCCTTGCCGTCACCAACGGTTACGCCGTTGTCCTTGCCGCTGGTGTCCGGCGTGTTGTCGGACTTCATAACAGCGGTGTTGTAAATGGTCTTGCCATAAGCGGCGGTGTTGACTACTGCGACGAAAGTTACCGTTGCACTTTCTTCCACGCCGAGATCACCAACCTTGACGGTCAGAACGCGGGACGCTTCATCATAGCTGTAATCGTTGGTCAGCTTGCCGTTCAGCGTAACCGAGCCATACTGAATATCCAGTCCGTTCGGAATGGTATCGGCCAGCACAGCGCCCTTGATTGCCACACTTGCGAACTCGCCGTTTGCCAGCTTGATGGTGTAAGTCACCTTATCGCCAACATTGGCAGCGAACTTGTCCGCAGTCTTGGTGACTTCCGGCTTGGTCTTGCCGTCACCGATCTCAACGCCCTTGTCCTTACCCTCGGTGTCCTTGATATTATCGCCGGAGAGGACAGCGGTGTTGTGTACGGTCTTGCCGTAAGCCGACTTGCCCACGGTCACGGCGAAAGTTACAGTGCAGGCAGCGTTCGGCTTCAAATTGCCGATCTGCACAGACAGCTTGCGGCCGGTGTTGTCGTAGCTGTACGGATAGGACTTGCCATCCACCTGCACACTGCCGTCTACGAAGTCAAACTCAGCCGGAATGGTATCTGCCATTTTAGCGTTTTCGATCTCGTAAACAGCACCGTCACCGTTGCCAACCTTGACGGTATAGGTGATCTTGTCACCGACATTTGCGGTTTCCTTATCCGCAGTCTTGGTCACATACGGCGCGGTATCGCCCTTTTTGACATACACGCCATCGTCCTTGTCCTCGTAAATGTTGGTTTTCTTGCCGTCCGCAGCGGTCACATAACCGTTCGTACCCTTGGCAACAGCGGTGTTGTAAATCGTCTGATTGTACATATCGCCGTTGATCTTTGCCTTGAAAGTGACGGTTACGGTCTTGCCAGCAGCAATATCACCGAGGTTTACGGTCAGCGTACCGTTCTTGACGGTATGGGTAGCCGCTACATTGTTCACATAGACGCTGCCCTCGATAAAGGTCATGCCGGACGGGATTTTATCGGTCAGCACGACGCTTTTCCATGCGGAGCTTGCTTTCTTATCGTTCGCCAGCTTGATCGTGTAGGTGATCTCGTCACCTACCTTTGCGTCCTTGACGCTTGCCGTCTTTTCGATAGATGGGAGCGCGTCACCGGTGCTGTACCGGTAAGTGATCGTGCGGATATAGCCGCGATACTCATACGCCGGAATGGACTTGGGCGCGGATTCTGCCTTGCCTGCTGTAGTGACGGACTTAGCGATTTCCTTGCCGTTCGTATCCACGAATTTTTCAACGATGATGTTGTACTTGCCATCGTTGTACTTCGCGTCATGCCATTCTTCGGCGGTATGGGATACCGTAGCTTCCATGAGGTCTGTATAGCCCCAGAACGATTCTGCAAGATCGTTGTACGGATTCTTGACATTCAATGCTTTCAGCTTTTCGCGGGTAACAATACGGTTGATCATGCTGTTTACCAGCGTTACGGTTTCGGTTCGGGTGATCTCCTTGTCGGGATGGAAAGTGCCGTCCGGGTATCCCTGAATCCAGCCTGCTTCACTGGCAGCATTGATATAGCTATATGCCCAGTGACCTTTCTCTACATCGGAGAAAACCTTGCCACTGGTGTATTTGAGGTTCTGGAAACGCGCCGCCAGTACAGCAAACTCCGCACGACTAATGGGCGCGTTCGGTGCAAAGCTATCCTTGGACTTGCCCTCCAGCAGACCGATATTGTACAGCGTTTCGACAGGCTCATAGAACCAGTTCTTTGCGTTTACATCCTTGAAAGTGCCGTTTGACATACGCCGCGTAAAGCTGGGATAATCACCGTCATACAGGCGGTAGAAGATCATAGCCGCTTCGGCGCGTGTCAGATCACCGTTCGGGTGTACGCCCTTGTCGGGATAACCGATGATGTAGGTCAAGTCCTTATGCGAATACACATACTCAACACTTTCGGTATAATCCGCGTAGGTGTAGTTTGTGATCGTCTGCGGGGACTTTTCCTCGTGCGTGACGCTGTATGTCTGCTTTGGGACAATCTCCTTGCCGTTTTCTGCATCAAGATATTTTGCCGTCACCGAGGACAGCGTGCTTGCAGACTTCGTACTTGCGGCAAACGAACTTGGGATAATCGTTGCCGCCATCGCCAGCGACAGTCCCGCTGAGGTGATTCGCTTTATAATCGACATTGTTTCACTCCATTTCCATTAAGCTCAACTGCCCCGGCAGCACACCATCCTGCAGCCACCAGTGCAGCACTTCTTCCCCGCTCTGCCAGACAGCAGGCAGTTTTCTGTGTCGGCGTTCCGCAAGCATACGTTCAAATGCGTGCAGATACGCCCGCTCGTAGGTCGGATACCGGCCAAACTCAAACTGCCGTCCGGCACGACCTGCCAACGGACAGCCAATGCAACCGACCCGATGAAAACCGCGCTCGTACAGCGGATTGACCGGGATATGCTCGGAACGAATGTAGTCCCACACTTCTCTGTCCGTCCAGTCCACGATTGGATTGCAAATGCGCTTTGCCTGCAAGCGGCAGTTCTCGAACAGCCGCCGTGTATCGTCGTTATCGTTGCTGATCGTGATTCTGCGGCTTATGTCGGCGGATTGTTTTTCGTAAATACCGCGGTTCTTGCGGCGCTTGGCGCTTTCCGCCCAGCGGACGCCTGTTGTTATCATGCGACCTTTGCCGCCCTGCTCTTTGAGCACGGAACAGCAGTATCGCACAACGCGCGTCGGCGGCATGAGTTTTTGCGGTATCAATCTCCACATGGTCACTCGAGCACCCTTGAACATTGGCAGGTTGACGGTACACTTGATACTCTCGTTCTCCAGCCGCCGGAAAGTTTCGCGCACATGGTAGACGGTTTCCGGCGCGTCAACCGAGGTATGATTATGCTGTACCTCGTACCGGATACCGGCCGCCCGCGCCAGCGCAAGACAAACATCGCTGTCCTTGCCGCCCGAAGTGGTTATAACGAGCGGTGCATGGTAGTAGGTTTCGCTCATTTCAGCGGCCAGCCGCAGACGAGCGATTGCCTGCTGTTCTTTATTCATTGCGTCCCATCAGCTTAAAATAGGCTTTCGGGCGTTTCGGCAGTTTCGTCCAGAAAATACAGCGACCGTACAGATCGTGAACAAAACTCTCACGGCCTAAGTAAAGCTGTACGTCCATTTTGCCGTTCGGATACAGGCACAGAACCCGATGGCCGCGTTCCGGCAGTATCTTATTTGCATTTTTCCATTCCATAGATGACCTCCAAAGGAAACCGGAGGAATTCATGCGATTCTTCCGGTTTGTGATTATTCTGTTGTCCGGATTTTTACACTATCATATATATCATCACCTCGCATTTCTCTGTCAGCCTATTTGTCCTCACCCCCGGCCGCCGGGAAACATCAGGCGGCCGGCGGCGTACCGACCTCACAGGCATTGCACCTATCTCGTTGTCCGATCTCATAGCCTGCGACGCTTTTAACGCTCGGACTGTGACTGATCGGGAGTATCATTATCATCTGTGCGGGTCGTCGCCTTGTCGGGAGCCGCCCGACAGTTCGCGGCTTTACACCGCAGCTCTCCGCACAGAATTTGTACCTGATGTTTGATGTTCAGTTGCCAAGGAGCAGTGAGAGAAAATACTTATTCCTCTCACTAATTCCCCCGCTGTAACGGCCAGTGGAAACCGTCTTTTTCAGTCTTTTGAAAAATATTTTTTCATATTGCGCAAAATACGGTCTCTCCGCTTTCGTACCATTGTGTGCGAAATACCAAGCCGCTGTGCATACTCACGTACAGAAATGCCTTTATAGAACAATGTGTTGATCAACTGACGGTCCGAATCTTCTAACATATCCAACACGGCAGGCACCTTGAGCAATTCCCGTTCAAACGCATTGCTTTCTTCCTGTTCCATGAACCATTTCTCAGCACCGGGCGCGGTCTCACGAATCAGCTTTTCAAGTGATACACCTTCTTCTTCAAACTGTTCCAGCGAAAGTTCGTGCTGCGCCGGAATATCCTCACCAACATATCTTGCACGTCGGTCTACCTGTGCGTATGTAGCAAATATCTCGTCTGAAACCTCTACATCCTGTCCGAACACGGTAATGATGTTTGCAACTACGTTGCCGTCCTTATCTTTAACCCGCTTATAGTTGCGGTTTTTCTGCCAATTTTTCATTTTCAAGCTCCAATCTCAAAGTTTTTGTTTGAGATTGGAACTTATGGATAGCGGGCAATGCAGGCTTGCCAGGAATCTATAAATGAGCGAAATACCCTGCACTTTTTGATTTTAGGGCAAAAAAATAAAGCCTTTCGCATAGCTATTAAGCTATAAAAATGGCTTTGCTTCATAAAACATTTTACAAATCAAAACGCTACTGACAACACCCTTGATTAGGATTGCAGTAGCGTACTGATCAAATTTTACAGATTTGAATTTTTTATTTCAATATTTGTACATCCGCCCACATATTATCGCTCACGAAGGCATTCTGAAACTTCCGGCTGATACGATTCAAACAGACAAGTAGTGCCCATAGAAGCGGTTGCTGCAACAATTGCCAGTGCAGTAATAATCTGACCACCATGCACAATACACCAGTTGATATACCTTTCTTCATGTAGTACAAATGAGCACATTACCAAAATTACAATATTCAGAATTGCCGAAACGATCAATTCTAAACCGTACGCACAGATTTCCAATTGTTCATCCGATACAATAATTCCCTTCTTTTTGAGATAATTACAATAAGAATCGACAAACTTCTTCATAAAAATACTCTATTCTCGCTTATTCACTTCACTATACCTGATATTCCTTATTATATCGAGCCCTTGATGTATTTCAATGTCCTTGCAGAGTTTAGTCATGTTTTTGCAGTAATTAGTTGAAAAGATAGTATAACTATTATAAAATAATAGTATTAATCGCTTCTAATTGGTATCCATACTACTTAGAATAATAGTATCGCTATACCTGAGGTGATTATAAATGACAGGTCTTGGAGAAATTATTCAAGCCAAACGAAAAGAGTTAGGGTTGACGCAAGAGCGTCTTGCTGAGAAAATCGGAAAAACCGCCGGATATATCGGCCAAATTGAACGCGGACTCAGTTATCCATCTTATCCGGTTTTATTACAGTTAATTGAAACATTAGAACTTGATGTACAATCTTTATTCTGCACATCAACACTCGAAGAAAGCGCAAAACTGAAGCAAGAATACGCACAACTCTATTCCAAACTCTCAAAGAAACAGCAACAATTAGCCCTTGGAATGTTAAAACTTATTTCGAGATGTGATTTTTAACAGGAGTATTTATGCGAATTGCAATTTGTGATGATGAAGATCAGGAACGGCTCAATATCGAAGCATTAGTCAAGCGATATGCCCCCGAATTATCTATTGTCCTTTTTTCCTCAGCAGACGAACTGCTGGCAGCAGCGAAGACGACATTTTTCCCATTGATTTTCCTGGATATTGAAATGGATGATACAAATGGCTTTGATGCTGCAGAAGAACTTATGTCAGGAAGCGCAAAACCACTTATTGTTTTTGTAACCAAGAGCACCGAATATACGATTCGTGGTTATGACGTGGCTTTTCATTATCTTGTAAAACCTCTTAATGAGGCAAAGTTCCACGAAGTTCTAAAGCGCGCTTTGCGTCTGATTATTCCGCAGTATTTTACATTCTCCTCGAACGGCGAATTGTATCGTATCCCTGTACAAGAAATTCTGTATTTCGAGTCTCGTAATTATATGCTTTTCGTTCATACACAGCAGCAGATTTACAAAGCTCGCTTGAGCCTGAAAGAGGTCGAACCCCAATTATCATCAGCCAATTTTCTTCGTATTCATGCCAGTTTCTTAATCAATCTGCATCATGTAATTCACATAACAAAAGACGATATAGAAATGCAGGACCATCAACTCATCAAAATCAGTAGAAACCGAAAGAAAGATGTCATTGCAGCTTTTACAAAGTTTGCGAGGGAAAACATATGACTTTGCTAATTGAAGCCCTCAGTGGTGTATTAGACACTTTTCTACTCTATCTTTTTGCATCCGGATTTTACTCAAAATATCGCAGCACTAAGTACAAAGGACATTTATACTTACTTGTGGGTATTTTTATTATCGTGATGAGCTGTATCCATATGCCGGGCATACTTCGTATCGTGCTGAGCTGGAGCATTATCAGTGTATCAACATATGCGATTTTTGAATCCACTGTTCGCAAGGCACTTTTAACTTCAACAGCATTTATAACCCTCAGTGTGTTGGTTGACGTAATATGTGAATATCCTTTTTATCTCTCCGGCATTTCACGAACGGTTATCCTCGGACAGGGGTTAGCACGCTGCATATTTATCATCTTTGCAAAGCTGATAAACTTACTGCTCATTCTTTTTATTGTCACACTGTTCGGCAAAAAAGGTTTACTTGATATTCCATTCACAGAATTGCTCCCACTCACGACCTGCCAGCTCGTCAGTGTATTTATCTGCATTGTATCATTGGAATTGGTCGGAACCGTATCGCACTTTCTTTTAATATTATTAACACTTTCTATTGCCGGAATTTTGTACATCAACATTGTATTCTTCGTATATATGCGATCTATTCGTACAAATTACGAAAACGAGCAGCAGCGGCGTTTGGCTGAACAGCAACTCGAAACTCAGCTGTCTTATTACGAACAGATGAAATCCGCTAACGAGCAAACGCGAAGCCTGTGGCATGATATAAAAAAGCAATTAACTGCTGTTACTGCATTAGTCAAGGACAGTGATGTATCACAAGCAGAGTTATATCTCGAAACCATTACCAAATCATTTAATTCGCTTAGCAAAATCGTTGATGTAGACCATCCGGTTATTAACGCAATTTTGAATGATGCACTGGGAAAATCCTCGCTTGCCGGTATTACTTTAAAAATCGACGTTTTTGTTTCCCCTCAGCTTGCCCTGTCCCCGCTGGTTTTAAGTGTTATTCTCGGAAATACATTGGATAACGCAATTCGCGCATGCAGCGGTGTATCTGCCGATACGCCTAAAATCGTAAGTTTAACTTTAAGACAAAAGGACAGTATTCTGTATTACCGCATTTCCAATCCCTATGACCCAGAATTTTCTTCTAAGAAACGCGAGGGTATTCATGGTTATGGGCTGAAAAACGTCAGTTCCACAGTAGAACAAATCGGCGGCACAATGCAAATCAATCAGGAGAATAATCAATATACTGTAGAGATTATTTTGAATTTGTAAAATCATGGACGACAGTTTTAAAAGCTGTCGTCCTTTCTTTGTGCATTTTACTGCACCAGACCTACCAAACTCTGCACTCCTATTGCGTGCTTTTCTGCACGATGTATAATACAGATACACAAATCGTTTAAGGAGGTAGTTCATATGAAAAAGCGTTTTCGCATCCCGATTATCGGCCTGATTTGCTGCCTGTTGCTGGGTACGATTGCTTTCGCAGTCAATGGCCGCAAGATCACTGCAACCTATGGAGGTATCACCATTTACCTGAACGGCCAGAAACAGGTAGCTACCGATGTAAATGGCAAGGTGGTAGAACCGTTGATCTATCAGGGTACGACTTATGTGCCGATACGTGCCGTCAGCGAATGGCTGGGTAAGACGGTTACATGGCAGGGCAGCACAAGTTCGGTTTTCATCAACGATTCTGTCTTTTCGGACAACGAAGTTGCAGCTGCTGAAAATGTAATCAGCGAGTTCTTTACACTGTTCGGCGATAAGCAATATCAGAAGATGGCTGCGTTGTGTACCGGCGATGCCGCAGGTTTTGATTACAGCTCCGGCGTATTCGGTATGAAAGAGGCAAAGTTGAAATCCTGCACCTACAACGGTGATTACTCCGCAAGAGAAAAGAAACTCGTTTTTGAGTGTTCTTTTGCAATGAAACCCGCCGCAAACTCGGTGTATGACCCTAATCAAACCAACACAACCTGCTTGATTTATGTCAAAAAAGTCGGCAGCCAGTTCTTGATTGATGAATTTGCAAGCGGTTTCTAAACCATCATTCATACACCAGATAATAAAAGGAAGAAATGGTTGTCACACCAACTCGGCGACAATCATCGAGAGTGCACTTGCATATGGAGGGATAAAATACGATGATGAATAAGTTTCAAAAAATGATGAGCGGCACACTCGCGGGCTGCCTGATGGCGTCCGCGCTGATGATGAGCGCAGGCGCAGCAAATGTGCAGACCTATATACCATCGGGTACGGTGCAGGCAGCTGCACAGAATACGGCGCAGACCCGCACCGCCGTAAAAATCAATCCGCAGAGCGCGGACATCTATGCAGAGGGCATTCCGGCTGCCTTCCCGAGCGAGGACGGCAAGACGGTTTACACGGCGCTGAGCTACAACGGCTCGACCTACATGCCGCTGCGCACGGTTGGCCGCTGGATGGGCAAAAATATCTCGTGGGACGGTGCATCGCGCACGGTGTTCCTGTCGGGTACTACGGAAAAGTCGTATCCGTGTGCGGATGACGATGCGTACCACAAGGAAGGCGTGAAATATGTCGGTGCGACCAGTCATGCTACGCTCGATAAGGGCGTAAAGGTCCTCGTGGACGGCAAACAGCAGACCTTCAAAAACCAGAAGGGCGTGACCATTTATCCGCTGTTTTACCAGAATTCCATCTATCTGCCGCTGCGCAACATCGGTGAGCTGACCGGCATGGACGTAACGTGGTACAGTGCCAAGGCGGAGAATGACGTGAACGCCATCTTCCTGCGCATGCCGCTGAGTGACAGCAAGCGTGCCGAAATGGAAACCTACGCGACAAATCTCATGAAGCAGCTGCTTGATATGCGGACGGATACGCAGAAGATCAAGAATTGTGCGTCTGCGGTGAAAAACGGCGGCTATACCGACTATGTAGTTACCGATAAGGCAACCGCCATGGCGGCGCTGGACTCCATCAAGCGCAAAGCGCAGACCATCCGCAGCGGCATGACCGAGCAGGAGAATCCGATCCGCTACTACAACAGCAGCCTGATGAACGAACTGGATTTCCTCATCGATAACGCGAACGCCGTGATGGACCGCGTGAAGAACGGGCGGGTCGTGCTCGGCAGCAGCAATCCGGATACGAGCGTGGTCGATCAGACCGCTGTCATGTTCGGCGCTGATAATACTATGCTGGACTGCGAACGCATGGTTCGTATGCTGCGGCAGAACATGGATAGACTTTTTTAATGCAAACCAAGACCATAAAAAGCTGAGGATTACCTCAGCTTTTTATCTATCCGACAATTTTCCAATTCCCATCTACCAGTTTCAGCGCAAGTTCAAACTGCGAAATTTGCGTCATTTTCATAACATTATCCAGTATGCTACTGTCACAGTTACCATTACAGTATCGCTATGCCTGTTCAACACTATGCTTTTAAGCTGGCTGACTATATATGTAAGCATGGAATCATTGCTAACATAGTAAGATAGTCCTTTAGGTTGCCGTCGGCTATAATATGAAAAAGATAATCAAGAAATCCATAACACGCAACGAATAATAATCAATATACCGTAGCGATTATTTTAAAAATGTAAAACAACAGACAACAGCTTTCCAAAACGCCATTCGTCATCTGTGTATTTTACTGCAAAAATCATACTGAACTCTGCATTTTCAGTACAAATTCCACTTTTAATGGTATAATGCAAATATGAAATAAACAATTTATATACTCGATTATCTTTCACAATAACTGTAAAGCATTTTATAGTCTTACCCTCTATATTTGTGATAAATTATAATGGCTATTGCAGGAGAAAAGTAATGAAAAAGAACCTTGCCATTTCATGTATTCTATTAGCTGTAGTAACTATATTCAGTCTGTATTTTTATCAAGAGCGCGAAACCAAAAGTTTACCTGCTTCCATTGAACCATACACCGAAACCGCAGTAATCTTATCAGATTATATTGATTTTGAAAAAAGCATTTATATCGGTCACAAATCCGACCATGAGATATTATATAAAAATTACGCTGATAACTATATCAGGTCGGTTGACTTAAATACCCAAGAGCAACAGGAACTTATTAAATTGGACACGCAAACAAACGGCACCATGACAACCTTTGATTATAAGGATAATTGGTTTGTCTGGTCCGAGAGCCAAGACGCCGAACTGCGTGTAGGAAGTTCTATTGGTGAAAATTGGGCTGTATACGCGGCTGACCTGCGTACAGGAGAAATCATATTCGTAGACGGCGAAAACGATTTCTTCCCTAAAACACGGAATTTTGACCCGCACCCGTGGTCGCTTTCGGTAAATGGCAGCTTTGTTGTTTACGCCAGCTATACAGCTAATGAAGATGGTATTTACCCTGCAATAAAAATTTATGATTTGAACAATCATAAATTGGAAATTGCAGATACAGCAGATTCCATGCAAACCACTTTTGGTTCACCGTCTGTGAATGACAAAAATGTTGTTTATCTAAAATATGATTCTAATGGCAGTTCCCTTTGGACATATGACATAGAAAAACATAAACGTATGTGTATCGAGCCGCCCGAACCGTTGCAGGAAATATGCATCACAAACTCTTTTATCGTAGGCGTTTCGGAGTGGCAGCCGCAAAAATCAGAATCATTATACTGTTATGACTTCGCTCATAAGAAATGGTCAAAACAGATAGACGCCACCACGAAATTATATCCAAACAATATTGACAGCACCTTAGAATTTGCTGAACTGCAATCTTCAAACGATTTTATAACATGGCGTCCGATTACTGGAAATGCACTTTATGTGTGGGATATAACAACCAATAAAGTATTGGATTTGTCCGAAAATGTTTCTGGGTTAATTGATTATGTATTATATCCTTTTGATGAAGATTATCTGGTTTGGTGTGAAACAAATACACAAACGCAAGAAACTAAGTATCCATGTATAAAAATATCAAGTTCATCATAAAATTTCTGCGCTCGCCACCGCGAGAATAGAAGGCTCGTCTCAGAATCGAAACATTCTGCGACGAGCCTTTTTTCCCTTCGGTATTCGATTTTCACACTTCGTTACTTGCTACTTTTCCCCGTACAAACGCATACATCACCCGACGATTTTCCAATTCCCATCCACCCGTTTCAGCACAAGCTCAAACTGCGAAATCTGCGTCATTTGTGTAACGCTGTCCAGATATTCCACCGCCACGGTTGCCGTTACGGTATCGCCGTTCTTATTCAGCACCGTGCTTTTAAGCTGGCTGAACGTATAGTCCGCGCACTTTACCGACGGCATAGAACCACCACTGACATAGTAAGACAGCTCTTTTTCCGTAGCCGTCGGATACAGCGTGAAAAAGGTAATCAGGAAATCCGTAATATCCTCGCTTTCCACCGCAGAAACCGTTCCGTCGAGTTCTGTGTCTTTGGGCATATATGCAGATTTTGCAGGCTTTCCGGTGATCGTCGGCGCTTGCGTAATAACCATATCTCCGTTTTCGTCCTTGTAAACCGCTGTTTTGTACACGCTGGATACAGTGTCTTTTTTCTTGCCGTCCGAAATCGTCTGCGCCACTGTGAACACGACTGCAAAATCGTTTTCACTGCCATTCTGCTCCACAGACCAGATCTGAATGTCCTGCACGGATGAAGAAACCGCAACGTCACTTTTCACGGTGTCAGCCGTTAAACGCTGCAGGTCCTCGGTCAGATAGCCAGTCAGCGCATCGGTACGCTGTGCCACAGAATCCTTGTTATTACTCCATGAATAGTACGTTTTCGCAAAGTTCCGCACAAACGCTTCTACGCCGCTGGTATCCTCCACACGGCGCTCAACGATCTCCTTTTCGTGAACGGTATGTGTATCAATCGCAGTAAAGTTCTTATACACTGCAAACACAAATCCGCAGATGAACAGCAGCCACATTGCAATCACAGCAGGTTTGCGGCTGTTCACCGTGTAAACGCGCAGTTTCTTTGGTTTCTGCTGTTTTTCTGTCTTTTTCTGAAACATAATTCGTTCTCCTTTGTCTTATTTCTGTGCAACCACAGCGCCGCCCCAGCCCCAACCGCCGAAGCCATAGTAGGCCGTCCAGCCCTCTACGGTATCAATGACAGTGCCGCCGATGTTGGAAATAATCTGGCCCTTGCCAATGTAAATGCCGACATGACCCGCATTTCGTCCGCAGGTGTCGTTCGTTCGGGACTGGTACACCGCCGGGTCATTATAAACCATCGCGCCGAGAGGAATATTCTTGCTGGACTTTCCGACCGTATACAGCGCACGATTTTTGCCCGCACAACAATGCCGGTCGATGGATACACCCGCTTTTCGGTAAACTTCTTCCGCCCATGTTTCACAATAGCCGCCGACGGCAGAAATGCCGTACTTTTCTGAATTTCGTGCCACCTCGACAATGCGATTCTGTGCGTCCGTTCCGAGCGCGTCACCGCCGGTTTGCGTCAGGTATTGCTTTACCAGCTTGACATAGAACATATTGCCGTAGTTATACCGCCAGCCGCCGTTGATTGGCGTGGAAATCTCGTTTTTATAGGTGACTTTCACGCCGCCGGAGTGCTGTCGGGAAAACTCCTGTGCCAGTTCAAAGGTGTACCGCTTGCCGTTTTTCGCAACAAAATCCAGGAAACCGCTACCGTAATTGTACGCTTGAATAATGGCGTCCATATCACAGCCGAGCTTGTCCGCCTTTGCGACCAGTTCCGAGAAATACTTGCAGCCCTGCTTAATACTGTCCTCTGTCCCGAGCGTATTCACCGGCAATCCGGCAGATTCCGAGGACTGCATAACATCTTCCAGCTTGCCTTCGCTTTCCACCTGAATAATGGCAAGCAGGACATAGACATAGTCGCTGATACCGTTCTGCCGCGCGTATTTCTCAACCATGGGCTGGTGCGCGAGCACTTCCGGCGAGAGATTTACGCCGATGTACAAACCCGAGCCACTTCCGCCGCTATCCTCATCCGAAGCGATAATCAGAAACATCGACAGAAGTAAAGCAATCAGCAGTCCGAAGCCCAGGGCACCTGCCATTGCCGCCTTTTTCATCACTTGCGCTCACCTCGGCTCTCCGAACGCCGCTGTTTGCGCGTGATTTTTCTGGTTTTCCGCTGTTTGAACTCCGCACCAAAGGTTTCTTCGTCCAGTCCTTTTGGCATTGTATATCGTGTTTTCGGCTTGTCCGGCACCATCGGACGTTCTGCCGGACGGTCCGGCTTGCGGTCTGCAACCGTAGTCTGCGGCTTATCCTTGACCGTCGGACGATCTTCCCGCTGTCTGGGTGTCGGTTCAATCCGTTCCGACCGAGGCCGATTCTGCGGTGCAGACGGCTTTTCCTGTTCATGCTGTTCTTGTCTGGACAGTTTCGTCGTTGTCGGACGTTCCGGCCGTTCTGTTTTTGGTGCAACAGGTGTGCTTGTCTGCTTTTGCAGTTCATTGTTCTGCCGTTTTGGGATAGTCGGACGCTCCCGCTGTACAGGATTGCTGCTCTCTGTTCTCGGTTTCTCCGTATTACCCTCATTGCGTTCTCTTTTTCGCTGAGATAACTGCTCACGGTGGCTTGCAGTGGTAGTTCTACGAGATTCCATCTGTGCAGCACGCGCTTCTCGACGTTTCTGCATGGTTTCCCGTACACTTTTCCGTGCAGATTCAATATTGCTGTGAACCGCGTACTCTGCATTGGTCGGTACGTCCTTGACCTTTTGCACGGTTTTCGCCGCCTTATCCCGCACGCGGGACGGCGTATCCGCAATCTTGCCTGCCGTTTCACCAACCCGCTGACCAAGATTCTTCTTCTCCGGCTGAACATTTTCGCGGTTTGAACTTTCACGGTTAGCAGAGGTTGAAGCTGTTCTCTGTGTACTCTGCACGGCACGGCGCTGTGCAGAACGCTTTCCTACGCCAACACCTGCCGCAAACGGCAGTGCCTTGCGAACCGCCCTCGAGATCGTCCGACGCGGCCGGTTTGTCATGGCTCGACCGACACGACCCGTGCCCTCATCACGCAGACCGATCATGCCGAGCAGTTTGTCGCGCTCCATATACACGCCCGCGAACACAATCACCTGCAGCAGTACGACCACCACGAACGGCTTGCCGTTAGCAATCGTGTAGGCCAGCGAGGACAGCACCAGCACAAACGTGGTCAGCAGCGTTGTTCCGACGCGCAGCATGATTGTGTTAAACAGCGAAATCACCGCTCTCCTGCTCGTGCCGGAAAACGCCGGAATCATGCTGATCAGCAGGCTCACCGGCAGGAACATCGCGCTGATGATAAACAAAATCTGTGACAGGAGCATACTGCCTGTGAGCATAATCGCAAACGCCGACACAATCAGATTAAAAATCAGAAAGAACACGGATAAACCAAACCGACTTGTTACCTCGGTTACAGTCAAATTGCCGTTATCGTAATCTTCCAGTTCCGACTTCACGACTTCTTCCCTATCTTTGCCGCGGTTTTCATCCGGCGAAGTGCCGAGCAGGCTGTGTACCCGTTCTTCTCCGATATTCTCCACATCCGAATCGCCAAACTGCATGATAAGCCACGGCTGCTTGACTTGGATACCGAACAAACAGTCCCGAATCGCAGAAACGCCCGTGTTCTCGCCTGCCGCGTCCGGCGCAAGAATTTTCGCGCTCACATCGACAATACCGTTGCTGATGTCGCTCGAAAACTCGTTGACACCGGTAATCGCTGACGGCGCATAAGCAATCAGCCCAACCGACACCACAAACACAACGCCGAAATTCAGCGCCGCATGAAACGCTTTTGTCGTTTCACGTTTGACCAGTCCAACATAGGTGCAGTACACACCGACCAGCAGCGTGACAATCGCCATCATGCCTGGAAACAGGCCCGTGCTGTCAAACCCGCTGGCTGACACACCCGCAATCAACTGAATATTTTTGCCAATCTCGCTTGCTGCACTGCTGATAAAATCCAAATCGTATGCCTGCTGAATCAGGTATCCTACGGCATTTGAAATGTACAAATTCAGCGTCCACAGGAAGTTCGTAAACAGGTAAATTGCGTACTGCGCCGTTTTCCCGATACCATCCAACCAGTTCCACGGCAGCCAATCCCACGAAGAATCAACATAAAAGTCAAGCTGGTAGTTGTCGATTGGATACCTGCTGAACTCGTGCGCCGTATCAATGGTTTCGTCCAGCAATCCAGCGGCGTGCGCCTGCACCGTGAACAGATTGAGAAATAGAAAAGCCATCACAACCGTAATAAAGGCTGTAATGGCTAATTTCTGAACTTTTAAGGCATTTGTCACACGTTACACCTCGTTCCCTGTAACCGGCGGGCGCGTATCGAACGCATGGAACAGATAATCGAACATGACATGGAACTTGATAACGCCGACGCGACCGTAAAGGTCTTGGAAAAGGCACTGACCGTTTTCCAGATTGCGAAGCCGCTTCTGGTTATTTTCGTCCTCGGAATCCAATCCGAAAAATTCGAGTGTTTTCTTGATCTCGTTCATATCCGTGCTTCTAAACGCAAACTTCATGCCGATGTTGTTCTTGATATTCTCGTCTGCCACATCACCGGCGTTCTGGGTGACGAAGTAAACGGCGGCGTTCATCGAACGGCCAGCGCGAACCAGCTTGTTTGCCAGCGTTTTGCCCTGTGCCACATTAAGGAACGCCCATGCTTCATCAAGTCCAACCATCTTGAAGATACTGCGGTCTGAATGAATGAAATCCAGTGCAAAGGTAGAAATGACGATCAGCATAGAGATCGACAGCATTTCGATGGTGGTATAGTCCGCAGGCGCGGTGTCCTTATCCGGCAGAACCAGATCGGCAACCTGAATGATATTCAGCTGCTTTTCAAGGCTGATCGTCTGCTGCACCTTGCCATTCGAGAACAGCAAGTGAGCAAAGTCATAGTCCGTGAACGATTCGATATGCTCGGCAATCGCAAGCGCGGTTTCCGAGCCATCGTCCCGCAGCGCATCAATGACACGGAGCAGACCGCGCATTTCGCTGTTTGTGACAGCACGCACCGCCCGGCGCAGGACAGGAAACAGCTTGCCGTCACGCGAGGAAATACCCGTGAGGAAAGTCAGCACATCAAGCGCAAGGCTTTCTGCGTCCTTGGTTTTCCGCATGATGATATACGGGTCAAGCATACCCTTGTTTTCCTCGTCCGAGGTCAGATTTACAATGTTGATCTCGTCCGCGATCTCCGGCAGCTTCTCTTTCCAAAGACCGCGTTCAGATTTCGGGTCAAGGATAAGAGCCTGTGCGCCGTTCAGAACAGCGTAGTAAGTAAGCAGGTTGAACGACAGCGATTTACCGCCGCCCAGAGAACCGAGGAACGCACCGGACAGCGCATTGGTAACAGAACCCTTAACGCCCTGTGCCGCTCTTGCAGGCTGAACATAGACATTCTGGTCGGTATCGACATTGTAGCCGAGATAGATACCATCGCGCTCACCGAGCATTTGCGTTGCACCGAAACCCAGACCGGCAAGAAAATCACTGGTGACATACTGCACATAATCGTTCATATACCGCTTACTTGCCGGAATAAATTCGTTATGTAGTCCCATCATATCACCGATTGGACGAACCAGCTTGATACTTGCGTCATCGTAAAAGTCACGCACCTGATTGCAGCGGCGTTTGAGTTCTTCCGTATCCGGCGCGGTAACACGCACCACATAGGACAGCTTGTACATACTTTCCTTGCTCTGATCGAGAACGGTTTCCAGTTCGTCCACGCTGTCCAGGGCTTCCGCCACCTGATTGGTGGTTTCCGAGTTATTTTCCCACGCATGGTTATCGAGGTCTTTCAACTCCTTTTTCTTGTTGCGAACCGTATGCAAAGCAGCTTTATTCGCGATAATCTCAACATTCATTGAGGTATCAATCGCAAAGTCAAACTGCTGTTCCTGGTAGTAGAAAATCTCACTGGACGGGAAATCCAGTTCACCGACCACATCTGAAATCGTAAAGTACGCGACGTAGCTTTCCGAATCCTCGGACTTCATGTGTAAATACCGCTGTTTTTCCTCAATCAGACAACGGGCAGGCTTGATAAGATCGTACTTTTTAACCAGCGTATCACGCTTACGCTTTTTGAGCGGCAGCGTAAACTCGAAATCCTCATACGCCGTGCCGATCCTGCCGTAGATATGCTCCAGCAGATAGCCGAAGTCATTCTTATTTAGCCGACGCACCTTGAAGCGGCGGGACAGCTTATTTTCCATCAACTTTTCCATGCGGATATACCGACGAATTTCATCGTTCGGCATGGAAACAAAATCACCCATGAACGAATGACCAATAGCATTTGCCGCGTCATGCAGCAGGTTCTTTGCGGTCTTTCCCATTTCCTTGACAGAGAGTTCTTTATCCGTCACGACCAGCTTAAAGCCGAGAAAGAAGCGGTAATCGACCTGTGTATCACCGAGAGAAGCAACGAGATTTTCCGTCTGCTCGTCAATCTCGGCGCAGGCGATCTCTTTCAGCCGCCCGGTCACACTTTTCTTGGAACGCTCCTGCGCGGCGCGGATACTGCTTTCTGTGCTAATCTGCAAAGCGTGAATCTTGCCATCACGGTTCTGCGCGATCAACTGCCGGAAAGCATCATGCACCGCGTCTTTCTGTTCCAGTGACAGGAACGAATAATTGAACGGAATCAGTTCGTAATAGGCAAAACACTCGCCCTCAATGTTCCAAACAAGGTTATTTTCGATATATTTAATGGGGTACGGCACGGATAATCTCACTCCTCACTACGGTAATATCCGCGTTCTCGCGGTGCTTTTTCAGCCGGACAGGCTTTCCGGCAAAGGTGACTTTCAGCCGCAGCGCATAAGCAATCACCGAGCGCAGAAAACTGTACGGTTTCTTGCCGTCAAACGTCTTTTTACTCATAAACCACGTCACGCCGAACGGAATACAGCACAAAATCAGCGGGTTATGAATAAACGCCAACGGCGGTACTTTACGGAACGCGAACACCAGCACACCACTTGCCGCTAGCCAGAGCAGTTGGGTCACAGTGACCGGTGTCGGCAGTTTAGCGTCACCGAACGAGTATATTACCTGTTCGACTTTCCATACACTGCTGTAACTTCTTAGTTTTTTCAAATTGCAGCTCCTTTTCACTTTTCTACATTATATAAGGCAATACAACATAATTGAACAAGAGCGATTTACGAGTAAATTTTGCGTACTGACGCGGCGCGGTTTTGCGGTAATACTTGATGTATTACCGTGAAATCGCAACAAAGTCAGGACACAAAATTTCCGTAAAGCACCGCAGCTTTAATTGTGTTGTATTGCCTATGGGTATAGGGGGAGAGGAACGAGTTCCAGCCGCAGGCGTCTTTCCTCTCCCCCTGCACGGTTGATGTATAACTCCCTGTCGGCAGTTACACACAGCCGTGCTTCACCCCCTCACCATTCTCGCAGCGGCCCTCCTTTTATCGAATCAGTTCAAATACGCCGTCTTTGGTTTCCACAAAGTCGCCCTCCATCGAGAGATCACGCCCGTACTGTGCACTGTCAAAATACCGGCGCAGTGTTTCATCCGAAATCAGACCATCATCTAACATCTGTTCCGCTACATCGGCTGTTGTGTCACAGCCGCTCCACAGGATAATATCGTCCGCGTGCTCGCAGAAATCCTCCACGCCGCTGTAATAACTGAGCAGTGAACCCATGTTATCCCGAATGTAGTCCGGCAGGTCCTCCACCAGTTCACACAGGCGGTTGATCTCCTCGATAGGCGTATACTCACCGATCTCGAACGGCAATTCAAAATCGTGGATGGCATATTCCTCGTACTGCTCATTCAGACCGATACGCTCTCTCACTTCGTCCATGTCGATAGGAGGTTCAAACCACGCGCCAACGAGTTCGCCCTCGTTATATTTGCCGAGATTTGCAATATAAACGCGCATTTCTTCCATAATTTCACCTCATTCCATAAGAAAAGGCTGACTTTCCAGCCAGTCTTACGCACCGAGAATCTGATTGAACAGACTCAGCAGAACATCCTTCACACCTGCCGCGTTGAACACCAGACCAACCGACAGCATGGCCACCACGAGAAAACCAATCAGCTTCGTAAACTCACGCTTGAAGCCGAGATACAGGCCAATCACCACGATAGCAACCAACACCAGCGGCTGGGCGTTCGACAACAGCCAGTTATACAGATTTACGCCAAAATTCATTAGTTATCCTCCATCTGAATCATTTCATTAACAGTTCTCATCTTCTGCTGGATGATTTTTCGGTGCTTGTCCCGCAGTTCCGTGTTATCCAGAATATCCTTTACATGGGACGTTCCGCACTTTTCGTCAATCAGCAGGAGCATTTTCGCCGTCGGCGCGACCTGATGAGAAAACCAATTCAGCGTCCGTTCCAGCGTATACGGCTCAGGCGCAGTCGTCAGTTTAAGTGTGTTCCGGTGTTTGCCGATAAAGGTTTCCCACATCGGGTTCAGCGGCCATTCCTCACGCGGTTTGCCGCTTTCCTTATCCACAAAGCGCACATAGCGGTTGATAATGCCGAACGCCGTTTGTTCCGGATTCTCGTTCGACACAAGATCATACACGGCGTTGTCCGCCCGCTCATTTTTCAGCCGGATTTCAAAGCGGTTCTGAATGTCCGCCTGTTCGAGCGGCGTACCGTTTTTCACCAGCTGCTCATAGGCTTTCTCATAAAGGCAAAAGTATAAGTCAGACTGCATCGAGCCGATGTACAGCGTTGCGCCCATGTGGGCGCTGTCCTGCTCCTGCCGACTTACCAGCCCGCCCGAGCGAAACGCCCGAAAACTGCGGAACACCGAAACGCATTCCTCCTTGCGGCATTTGCTGATGAGAAGCGGAATGTCCAGCATACCCACCAGATCATTTACTGCGAGGTCTACCCGTTTGAACACCGCCTTTTCTTTCATGCACTTGCGGAAAAATTCGTACCAAGTCCGTTTTTGTCCGTCCAGATACGCTTCAAACTGCCGACAGCCTTTGCCGCGCAGTTCGAGCAGCACGCCCATTTCTTCCAGCGGTGAGGTCAGCACCATCACGTCACCAATCCGGTAAGTGCTCGTGTAGCCGTACATTCCACGCGGCTCCTGCACCAGATATTTCATTTTCAGTCGAAGAACATCTTCAATGACGTGCTTTACATCCATTGTTGGAAAGCGGATACGCACATAATCGAACAGCAGTGTCAGCGGCTCAGGGTGCAGCCGAATGAGCGCGTCTTTCAGTCGTTTGCGTACCTTTTGCGGTACGGACAGATTCTCCCGCTCCAATCGGCGGTAATACTCCTCCGTCAGTCCGGCTTCAAGCGCCATATCCTGTTCGGATATGCCAATTTGCATCCGTCTTGCCCGAAACTCCATTATCCAAGTCTTATTTTGCAATTTTACCTCCGTTTCTGATTGATTTTGTACAAAGTTTTGCGTAGTTCGCCTATCTTGTCCGATTTGTACCCCCCTGTTAGATAAAGGGGGTTCCGACGTTCGGGCGCGGCTAACGCCGCGCCCAACGCACCGTTCCGTGCCGTCGGCTTTCGCGCTGCACGCCGCCGCACGGACGGCGCGAGGGCACAAAAAAGCCGTTCCTATTTTCAAGAACGGCTTACAACTGCTTATTTCTTCAATTTTCGATACTGTGTCTGCACGCAGCACATCACCCGGTCTGAGATATACGGCCGGTCACGTTCGGCATAGAATGTCAGCGGCTCGGCAAGCGCACTTGCTGCATCTTCCCATGAGAAATCACACCGAAGCTGAGCACCGCAGATTGCCTGTGCTGCGTGAACCTGCCGAACGAATTGGGTATTCATCGGCTGGGCGCGAAGCTGGGACAGCAACGCTTTCGACTCTACATCCATCGGGTAATCACGCACATTGGACAGCAGTCCCGCGCCAAAATCAAACATCGGGCAGTAATCAAACGCTTCTCCGCGGCGCAGAACGGCGATATTGTTCAGATGGCGATCCTCATTGCCGAACAGCATATCCGCTTCAAACAGCGCTGTCAGATAGACGCCGAATCGGTCAAGCCCGGTCAGGCGTTCGGTCTGCTCGATCAGCCACCCGATCTTCGCCTGCATATTCGGAAGCCGTTTCACCTGCGTCTGCCAATCCGAGCCTACGCCTTTACGCAGTAAATCGGCAAAGGTCAGAATGGATTCTCCTGACTGCAAAAAATTCGCACTGGAACAGCCGTTGCGGGTACGGCCGTGCACCTCTAGCCGCTCCATGCGGTAGGTCACATAGCGGAATCCCAGTTCGGCAAGATTGGTCTGTGCCAGCAGAACGGAGGTCACGGTTTCCGCCAAGCCCTCATAGCCGAACATATCCAACTTGAACCAGCGTCCATTCTCCTTCCATTTCTCCTGATTGCCCTTTGACGAAGTTTCCGCAATACGGTTTCCCGTTGTCAGCTTGATTGCCATGCTCATCCCTCCACGATCACAAGGCGGCAGTTGTCCTCTGCCATGCGACCCTCGGTCTTGCGGATGATTTCCAGAGGGTCATACGTTTCCAGTCCCAGTTCCGCTAAATAATAGCGCAGACCATCCCGTTGACGCGGTACACAGCGGCTTTCTAAAAACTGCTGCAAATCGTCCCAAGTCGGGTTTTGGTTGACACCAAATGCCGTCCGTAACACATCCGCTGTGTGATTTTCGATTGCCAGCGTGCGCGTTGTTCTGTCTGCACAGATTTTCGTACAGAGCGTATCCCCATCGTAGAAATGCAGGACAAGCAGTTCATGTCCGCGCTGACGAGCGGCATCCATAAATTCCGCATAGCCGCACGGTACGGCACGCCGTATCGTGATGGATTCACCATCAAACTGCAGCACGACTTCGCGCGATCCTTCGTCAATCCTCAGTTCGTTAATCCACGCAGACGGCAGTGCCACACGGTAGTTTTTCGCATCCGCGCCAGCCGTTCCGCCTGCCTTGTTGATCAAAATCTTTGCCTTGCGCTGTTCCATCGACACCTATCACCTCTTGCTATTATTATATCCATTGGACACCAATATAGCAAGTTTTATTGTTCACTCTTTACACGGTTACACCTCCCGATCTCCTTCAAAAAGTCATACCCTTTCGGCACGATTGGAGTATAAAACTCCGTAATCATTCCCTTTCCGGTATCGGCATAACCTCTGCCCTTGATATTCTTGAAAAAGAACTCCTTTTTCGTTTCGCCAAACATCATGCTGTATCCGAGTTCGGACATTCTGCCGAGCGCGACACGGAAATTAAACTGGTCGCGGATACCGTCACCAAGGTATTTAGCATCTGGGCGCTGACAGGCGAGAATCAGGAAGAATCCCGCCTGCCGCCCCAGCATGACAATCTGCCGCAGCTTATTCAACACATCTTCGCGCTCCCTGCTGGTCAGCATTTCCATGAACGCAACGTACTCATCAAACACGAGAAACTGCGGTGAAAGTCCGAGATACGCATAGTTTTCTCCGGTTTTGTAATTCTCCATGTGCTTCATATCCGCACTGCGTTCGTGCATAGCCGTGCAGAAATCGGTGATACACTGCACGATCTCCTCTTTGCGGCTGCACACGTTCGGCAGGACAGTAGACAAATCCGCTAAATCCGCGTTTTTCGGGTCGAGAATGTACAAAACCGCACTGGTTTGCAGCAATGCCCGAATCAGCGTCAGGATAAAATACGTTTTGCCGCCGCCTGTGCCGCCTGCGATGAGCATATGCGGCAGGCTGTCAAACTCCCAATAGGTGTTCTGCATGAGCTGCATTTTGCCGTGCTCCACGCGAACCTCAGAGATGGGGATACGGTTAGAGATCATGTCATATAGCAGCGTGTACTCCACAAATCCGTCCAGCAGTTCTCTGCTGACCAGTTCACAATACAGGCCGCTTTCCAGCTTGTTTTCCAAGTGCAGCAGCGGTTCTTGAAACTTTCCGAGCGTAATCTCCGCCGTGATATGCAAAAGCCCGTTTTCCATGCGGTAATACATTCGCGGAAAACGGGCAATCTTCGGTTTTGAACTTGCAGGCAGGTCCTTAAAAAATCCCTCGGACTGTTTGGTGTCGCTCTGCTCATACCACTGGTTTTCCAGTACCATGCGCGCCAGCTTTTGCCGATGGCGCATTTCATTCAGCTTGTCCGGAAACCGGCGGTACAGCAGCCACGCCGTCACGGTACACACTTTTACACCCATGGTCGCGCTGAACAGCAGGTAAGCCACGGACGGACTGCGCCAGTCTGTGCGGATATTCAGCAGTACAAATGTCACGGCAAACACCGCGAACAGCAGGAAAAACACCGTTCGGAACACCAAATCTTTATCGCTCGGGCGAATCCGCCTGCCGCGCTTTCTCCACAGCCTGTGCATTACGGTTTCTTATCCGCCGGAACATCCTTGTGCGGCTGGCTGTTCTGCGCGGGCGTTTTGAGCACCAGATCGTCCGCCTTGATGTACCAGTCTACTTCTGCTCTGTTGCCGAACGTCACATGAGCGATAGCGCCGAACATCGGATTGACCAGCTTCACTTCTGCGTTGTACGCGAAATCGCGCACCGGAACGCTCGCCGGAACACTGACCTGAATCATACGGCCCTGCTTGTCGCTTTTCAGATCGTAGGTGCGCTCCTTGACCACCTCGGACGGCGTGCCGTCTGCGTTCTCCTCGAACACCTCGCGGCGCATTGCCGAAAAACGCAGCGTGCCGAGCGTTGCTTCATTTTCACCGAAAAAACCATTGCTGAATCTCATAAATCGTACCGTCCTTTCCTGTTTACGCCTTTTCCATATCTTCCGCGTGCAGAATGTAGTCCACGAACGCGCGACCGTTGATAACATAGCCCTCAGCCGTCACCGACGGGTTCTTGAGCTTGACCGGCTCCATGTACGCGAACTGCTTCTGGCCTGCCGCACCGTCGATCACGACCTCAATATCATCCGCACGCTGCACATCGCTGAACAGCTTGTAGCGGCGGTACAGCACCTTAGTCTGGGTGCCGTTGCGGCGGGTATCGCCGCGCTTTACCTCGGCCGGACCGCCAAATTCCAGATTGCCGAGCGATTTCGCCATGTTCGGGATAACAAATTTCAATTCCATAAAAAGACCTCCAAATTCTAATTCATTACTTCCGCGATACCCGCCATCACATATTCTGCGCACGGCAGGGCAATCGAGTTGCCGAGTGCGCGATAACGGGCATGATCGCTGATTTCTTCATTCTTGCAGCCGTATTTTGTCCAGTTTTCGGGCAGACCCATCAGCCGCTCACATTCCAGCGGTGTCAGCACACGCAGGAATCCGTCCTGCTCCTCACCCTCGTACCAAAACGAAAACGGTGCTGTTACACTGGCAAGCAGAGTTGGGAACGGTTCTCCTCCTCGTCCGAAGCTGGCGCAGAATCCTTTCTGATCTCCGACCTGTGCCATAGTTCGCATCCGCCGGAGGGAAAACGGTCTGACAATGGGTACCTGCCGCCCTGTTTGAGCAGCAGGTACTCCACCTCTTTGGGTGGCGGACAGCCCGCCCGGACCGCCAATCGCAGAAAACGGGAGCACAGTCCGGGGCTTAAATAATACTTCTCCGGCACGCTGGCCTGCAAAATCCGCCACGACGAACACACGCTTGCGCCGCTGTGCGAGGGCGGGTTCTCCCCAATACTGGGCGTCCAGCAGTCGCCAAGCGGTATCAGCGCGTCCCCCTCGCACCATTCCGGCGTGCGCCCATCCACGAGGAGGCACTGGAACCTCGGCACCTGTGAACGCACGGAGCATGGCTGCAAAATCCAGCCGGTCATTTGAAGAAAACGCTCCCGCGACGTTTTCCCAAATACAGAAAGCTGGATACCGACCATTGGTTGCATATCTCATCTCCTCGATAATTCGCATGGCCTGATAGAACAGGCTGGATTTTTTGCCCGCGAAACCGTTTCTCGTGCCAATCTGCGACAAGTCCTGACAGGGCGAACCGAATGTGATCACATCGACCGGCGGTATCTCTGCACCGCTGATCTTTGTAATGTCGCCCAGGTGCAGCATATCCGGGAAATGTCGTCTGGTGATGGAGATCGGGCGTGCTTCGATCTCGCTCGCCCACACAGGTTCCATGCCGCAGTGTACCGCCGCCAGCGGAAACACGCCGATTCCATCAAACAGACTGCCGAGTTTAAGTGCGGTCACACGCATACCTCGTGCGGCCCATCGTGCCGTGGATACGACAGTTGCCGGTGCGGATTTTCTTGCCGCGCACACGGGCAAGGCAGTCGCAGTGCTCGTCCGGGTCCAAGTGTGCGCCGCAGTGCGGACAGGTGTTGTAGTACATGAGTATCCCTCCTGCTATTACATGAATTGTCATACTATCTGTACGCTGAACGGCGGCGGTCTGGCAAACAAACAATAGATTTTATATTGAGTAAGCATGATCTTCTCCTTTTTCGGGTAATGAAAAAGCCGTCCTTCTTTGAGAACGGCTTTCGCTTTACCAGTTTTTGGCGTAATATGGTTTGTATTTTAGGAAACAGCTTGTCCTGCTTTATTTTTGTCATTTTACGGTAATTTTGTTGTTCTTGTCACACCGCAGCATGAAAAGGCTTGTACAAATTCCCCTCAAAAGTTGTTCTTATCCCATCGTACCAGAGCAAAAAGCCAGAACAACCTATGACAACCTTCTCCGCCTGATCGACGACCCGGATGTTCGCGAGCCGCTCAAATTCCTGCGGGAACGGGAAGTCGTGCATTTTCAGCGGTTCGGAGATGCGCTGCGCGTTGTGCAGGATAATCTGGATGCCAAGAATTACTACGCCTACAATCCGTCCATCGACATCCGGCCCAAAGAGAAATAACGCATTTGCAAGGAGATGGTCCCTGACCGTCTCCTTTTTTGTGCAAATACTGTATCAATCCGGGGTATTGTGCAAAACAAATTTGAACACTTTACTGTGTAAAGTGACTTTTCTTTTCCGTGCATTTCTGCTATAATGTTATTAAGTAGCGCATATTATATATTTGCCTGATCACTATCGGACAGGCCTTCGCATAAATTTCAGTAAGTAGGGGAACAAGCATGAAAGAACAGAAATTGGTCATCACCGGTATGGGCGCTGTTACGCCGATCGGTATTGGTGTGGACGCATACTGGTCCGCACTGGTGGAGGGACAATGCGGTGTAGGAAAAATTACCCGCTTTGATGCATCCGAACTGCCCGTGCAGATCGCGGCAGAGCTGAAGGACTTCGATCCCGCTGCCTACATGCCGAAAACGCTGGCCCGCACGATGGACCCGTTCATGCAGTTTGCCTTTGTTGCGGCCGAGGAGGCTCTCAAGGACAGTGAGCTGTCCATCGAGAGCGAAAGCGACCGTATCGGCATCGTCATGGGCACTGCAATGGACGGCGTTACCACCGTTGCACAGACGCAAGCTGCGTTCGACGCAGGCAAGCGCGTCGGCCCTCGCTTTGTACCGATGACCATCGGCAACATCGCTGCTGCCCAGATCTCGATTGCACACGGCATTCACGGCCCAAGTCTGACGCTCAACACGGCATGCTCGGCAGGCGGCGACGCCATCATGACCGCAGCGATGCTGCTCCGCTCCGGCGAGGCAGACGCGGTTCTGGCAGTCGGCGGCGAGAGCATTCTGTGCCCGATCGTCGTTTCCGGTCTGTCGCAGGCCAAGGCGCTTTCCCGCCGAAACGACGACCCCGAGCAGGCGTGCCGCCCGTTCGACATTGACCGCGACGGCTTCGTTATCGGTGAGGGCGGCGGCGCCCTCCTGATCGAGACCGAGGAGCACGCACTCGCCCGCGGCGCAAAAATCCACGCCGTACTCGCCGGTTACGCGAACACCTCGGATGCACACCATGTTACCGCGCCCTGCCCGGACGGCGAAGGCGCTTCCCGCTGCATGAAGCTGGCGCTCAAGAAGGCCGGCATGCAGCCGTCCGACATTGGCTATATCAACGCGCACGGCACGTCCACGCCGCTCGGCGACAAGGCCGAAACGCTGGCGGTCAAGACCGTGTTCGGCGGCCGCGAAAGCGCACCGCCGATGAGCTCCACCAAGTCCGCGACCGGCCACCTCATGGGCGCCGGCGGCCTGACCGAAGCCATCGCCTGCATCAAGGCCATCGAGGAAGGCGTTCTTCCGCCTACCCTGCACCTGGCAAAACCCGATCCGGAATGCGATCTGGATTATGTGCCGAATACCGCGCGCAAGGCGGAAATCAACGCTGCAATGAGCAATTCGCTCGGCTTCGGCGGACAGAATTCCAGCCTGATTGTTGCCAAATACGAGAGATAATTCCTATCAAGAATACGCAGTTAGTGATTATGTATCCTTAAAATTGCGAATCTTTATCCTATTGCAAATAAAAATAACAGGGACATCGGCTCGCAGCCTGTGTCCCTGTAAGATTTTTCTTCTTGCAATTTCGTGATTATGTGGTATTATAATATTCGTTAAATGGTTTTTAACTCTATATACAACCATCCCCTGAGGTAATTATGAATTGCTAATTCCCCATACAAATTATTAAGAGGTGATCCCTTGAGTCACGAATACACCTATGATATTTCCATGTTCCGCGACACATTTGAAACCCGTTTCACCTATCTGAACGGTTTTCTGCGCAATGTTTCGCGTTTCGGCAGCCGACCGGCACTCTTTGACCCGCATTCCGGCCGCCGCTGGACCTACCGCGAACTGAACGCCGAAGCCAACCGTCTGGCGCATGCGCTGCGCGCAGACGGCGTCGGCAAGAACGATGTTGTCATGTTCACCCTGCTCAATTCGCCGGAGTTTGTTTTCTGCTATCTGGCGGCGCACAAGATTGGTGCGATCGCGTGTCCGGTCAACTACCGGCAGGGCGCAGGCGAGATTGCACTCGTCATTGATGACAGCACGCCCAAGGCTTTCATCTACGACGCCGAGTTCGGAGAGCTGTCCGACGGTGCGCTCGACCTGTGCGAGAGCAAGCCTGCCATCAAGATCGTTGTCGGCGCGGACGATGCCGTACCTGCCGGTCAGGTGCGCTATGCGGATTACGTTTCCGATCAGCCGGAGAACGACCCGCCGATCGACTTCGACCCGCACATCTACGACGAGACCACCCGTCTGTACACCTCCGGCACAACCAACCGTCCGAAGGGCGTGCCGATCAACAATATCAACGAGGTGCTTTCCGCGCATGACGTTATGATGCACTTCCCTCTCGGTCCGACCGACCGCACGATGAACATGACCCCGTGGTTCCACCGCGGCGGCATCCACTCCGGCGGCCCGTGCCCGACCCTGTATGCGGGCGGCGAAGTTGTCATCCTGCGCGATTTTGCGCCCAGACGCTGTCTGGAGTACACCGAGAAGTACAAAATCTCGTTCCTCATCGGTGTGCCGACCATCATCGCCATGCTGGCCCGCACACAGGAGCGCACGCCGTTCGACCTGTCCGCACTGCACGGCATCGTCACCATGGGCGCGCCGTTTGAAAAGAGCGCATGCGAGAAGTACATGAAGCTGCTCACGCCGAACATTTTCAACGGCTACGGCACGACGGAATCCTTCTGGAACACATTTCTGCGCCCGTTCGACCTGCCGGATAACGCAGGCTCGGCCGGCCGCTCGTGTACGGACGACGAGGTCCGCATCGTAAAGCTGCGCGAGGACGGCTCCCATTCCGAGCCGGACGACCTGGTCCCGCACGACAACGTGGCCGAGGGCGAGATCATCATCTCCTCTCCGGCAAAGAGCGCATTCTGCTACTACAACAACCCGGAAATGACCGAACAGAAGTTCTACAAGGGATTTCTGTACACCGGCGATGTCGGCACATGGGACGAGAACGAGTTCGTCACCGTGCGCGGCCGCAAGGACGATATGATCGTTTCCGCAGGCGAAAACATCTATCCGCCGCAGATCGAGGCCGTGCTGAACGACCATCCCAAGGTCGCAGAGAGCGCCGTTATCGGTGCGCCGGACAAGCTGCGCGGCGAAGTTGTTGCGGCATATGTTGTGCCGAGCGACCCCTCCCTCACCGTTGAGGAGCTGAAGGAGTACTGCACGAACAGTCCCGTGCTGTCCTCGTACAAGTGGCCGCGCATCTACAACATTGTCGATTCCCTGCCGCACACCGCGACCGGCAAAATCATGCACCGCGCCCTGCGCAAGCAAAAATAACCCAGACAGCACAAAAGGAGAATGGATTCGTTCCATTCTCCTTTTTACATCTACAACACGTTTACAGTAATCCTTGCAGCGACAGCGCAGCCGCCAGCGCCAGCAAAATGGCGATCAGCGTTTTCAGCACGCGCAGGAATCGTTCTCTTGTGACAAACCGCCGCCAGCCTGTCGGCTTCGGGTCCGGAGGAAGCATTTCGTCCGGTGTCGGCTTATGGTCGAGCAGCCTCACGTCGCAATCCTTGCATTTACGAACATTCTCGACGTATTCCGCGCCGCATTTCGGGCACCAAGGCATAATTCGTTACTCCTTCCAGATGAAAATCGGCAGCGGCGGATCATTTTTGCGGTTCATCCACTCACAGCCGAGCACGGTATAGGTTCGGTCATCGAGTTCCCGCAAGTGAGCCAGAATCGCGTCGCGCTCCTCATAGCCGTTTTCCTTGCCGTAATAGAGCGCAAGCGCCATCAATCCACCTTTTTTGAGCAGCTTCAGACCCGCATCAACAGCAGGCAGTGAAGTCTCTGCGGTGGTGAATTTTGTCGGGTCTCCGCCGGGCAGACGGCCGAAATTGAACACGATGCAGTCCACGGTCTCCGGTTCGGCGTAGTGCGCCATGTTAGCATGGCTGTCAAGGTAAACCTCGGCGCTGAGGTGCTCCTTCGCCAGCAGCTCACGGGTCTGCCGGACGGCATCCTCCTGCACATCAAAGGCAAGTACACGGCCGTTTTCGCCTGTCAGACGGCACAGCAGTGCTGTGTCTCTGCCCTTGCCCGCAGTCGCATCAATACAAAAATCGCCTTCCCGAACCTGCCGCCGGAGCACATTATGTACAACCGAAAGTGTGTTCATGCTCTGCCCTCCTCAAAAGCGGCCGCCGCCGAGCGCGCGCGCGATTTCGTCCCGCGCAGCCATGAGCGGCGCACGCAGCTCTGCCACGCGCTGGTCGGTCATGCGGCTGACCGGCGCGGACAGCGAAATCGCGTAGGACGCGCGTCCGCGGTAGTCCGGAATGGCGGCCGCAATGCAGCGCACGCCAAGCTCGTTCTCCTCATTGTCGAGCGCGTAACCAAGCTGACGCACCTTGTCGATCTCACGGAAAAACGCGTCCTCATCGACGATGGTGTGCTCGGTCCACGCATGCACATCGCTGTGCTGCCACACATCGCGCACCTCTGCGGTGTCCCATGTGGCAAGAATTGCTTTTCCGACGCCCGTACAGTACAGCGGCAGGCGCATGCCGATGCGCGAGAACATGCGGATGGCAGACGAGCCGTTATCCACTTTATGGATGTACACAATATCCTTGTCGTCGCGCATGACAAGGTGAACCGTCTCATCCGTGCACTGCTCGAGCCGTTCAAGCGACGCGCGTGCTCTCTCAACAATATCCAGATTATCCACAATATAGCTGCTCATCTCGCACAGGCGCATACCGGCGCGGTAGACGCTGGTTTCCGCGTCGCGCTGCACATAGCCGCGCGCACACATGCTGGTCAGCAGACGGTGAACCGTGCTTTTGTGCAGGCCGGTTTCCGCAGACAGGCCGCCGATGCTCATGCCGTTGCGGCTGCGGCACAGAGTTTCCAGCAAATCGAATGCGCGGTCGAGCGATTGAACGGTCGATTGCTCCGCCATGAAAACGCTTCCCTTCGTTCCGTATTATAAAACACATCTCCATTATACAGCAAAGCTGCACAAAAAACAAGGGATTATTTTGGTGTGGTCGCCAAATTTGGATTGGTCACTTGCGAAGCGAACGGAATTTGCGCTGACACCGCGCGGGCGCAACGCAAGGCGAGTTGCCCGTCGGGCAAGAAAGCGTTCCCTGTGGGATAACAGTGCCGCGCAGCTTTTCAACACGTTATACCGCCTGTCATCTGCGAATAAAGCTGCTGATAAACGCTATCTTGCAGGGAGCGAAATTTCTCCTTTACAAAGCAAAACCACAGTCAAAGCGACTGTGGTCTGCATAGAATTCAGCAATTATACGTTGAAACGGAACAGAACAACATCGCCGTCCTGCATCACATACTCCTTGCCCTCGGAGCGAACCAGACCCTTTTCGCGGGCAGCAGCCAGCGAGCCAAGCTCGATGAGATCCTTATAGTTGATAACCTCAGCGCGAATGAAGCCGCGCTCGAAGTCGGTGTGAATCTTGCCGGCAGCCTGCGGCGCCTTTGTGCCCTTCTCGATGGTCCACGCGCGGACCTCCTGCTCACCGGCGGTAAGGTAGCTCATCAGGCCGAGCAGGTCGTAGCAGACCTTGATCAGACGGTCCAGACCGGACTCGTGCAGGCCGAGTTCGGACAGGAACATCTCCTTCTCCTCTGCGTCCATGCCGGCGATATCCTCCTCCAGCTTTGCGCAGATCGGCAGAACCATCGCGCCTTCTGCGTCTGCAATGGCCTGTACCGCCTTGAGGCGCTCGTTCTCGGTATCGTTGCCGGTAAAGCCTTCCTCGTCCATGTTTGCCGCGTAGATGACCTTCTTCGCAGACAGCAGGTCGCTCTCACCGATGACGCGGTCAATGTCCTCGTCCTCGCCAAAGCCCTCGAAGGTGCGGGCGGTCTTGCCCTCCTCCAGATGCGCCTTCAGGCTCTCGAGGATCTCCACGTCACGGAGCAGCTTCTTGTCTGCCTTCGCAGCCTTGCGGGTGCGTTCGAGACGGCGCTCGAGGTGCTCGATGTCCGCAAGGATCAGCTCGAGGTTGATGGTCTCGATGTCACGGGCCGGATCGACCGAGCCTTCAACGTGCACGATGTTCTCGTTGTCGAAGCAGCGGACAACGTGAACGATGGCGTCAACCTCGCGGATGTGGGACAGGAACTTGTTGCCCAGACCCTCGCCCTTGCTTGCGCCGCGCACCAGACCGGCGATGTCCACGAACTCGACCACCGCAGGCGTGGTCTTCTTTGCGTGATAGAGATCGGTCAGCGGCTGCAGACGCTCATCCGGTACAGCGACCATGCCGACGTTCGGGTCGATGGTGCAGAACGGATAGTTTGCGCTTTCCGCGCCCGCCTGCGTAATTGCGTTGAACAAGGTAGACTTGCCGACGTTTGGCAGTCCGACGATGCCGAGTTTCATAATGTAATTCCTCCAACTTTATAAGGGGATTTTCTGCTCCCCGTTTTCTGCATAAAAATAGTATACCGCTTTCGCTGGAATTTTGCAATGTTTTGCGCTATACTAAAGATACCAATTTGTCTGCAAGAGGTGAAAAGCCATGCCTTCTTATGTCACTTACCATATTTTTGCGGCTACCGTACAGCGCGTAACCAGTGATTCGGTCGCCCATATCGCGTCCTCCTACCCGGCAGCCTACCGATGGGGCTCGCAGGGACCGGACCCGCTGGCGCTCTATCACGCGCCGTTCCCGTCCGCGCTGCGCAGACTGGCGAACCGCGTCTGCACCGAGCCGCCCGCGCCGCTGTTCGAGTCACTGTGCAAAGCCGCCGTCGCGTCGCACAACACGGCTGCACTCGCGTATGTATTTGGATTCTGCACGCACTATGCACTCAGCCGCGTAACCTATTCGTTTGTTTCCGCACAGGCGGACAGGCTGTCGCAGTTCATGCCGGGCTACTCTGCCGAGGCACGCCGCCATTTAGTCGAGAGCGACATCGACGGTGTGATGATCGCGGATTTTGTCTCGGACACGCCCGCCGAGTACGAGGCGTACCGTCAGCTGGAGCCGGATGCGCCCGAGTCCCCTCTCGCGGCGAAAATTCTGGCGCAGGCCCTGCGGGAGACGTACGGCGTGCACATCACGCCTGCCGCCGTCTACCACTCGATGAACGATATGCGCCGCATGCACCATCTTGCGCATCAGGGCGCCTCTGCGCTCAGCCGTCTGCAGCGGTTCGAGCACCTGATCGGCAAATCCGGTTTTGCGTCCTCGCTTATCCGTCCGACAGAGCCGCTCTCGGCGGACTGCACCAATCAGGAGCACCGTCCGTGGACATCCCGCACCGGCGAGCGAACGGATTCGTTCTACGATCTGTTTGATGCCGCCGTGCCGCTGGCGGTCTCGCTGCAGCGTGCCGCTCTCGACCGCTATTATCAGCAGAAGCCGCTCGATCCGCGCTTTTTCCCCACGGATTTTACGGGCACACCCATCAAAAAATAAAAATTTGATAACTTAGCGACAGGTTTCGTATGACTTCGCTCCCTGAAATGGGTATTCTTGGTGCTGTTACCAAACTGTAACCATTGAAAGGAGTGAATATGGCGCACATCATTCCGCCATACTACCATCATGCGAAACCTGTTATCTTTTGTTTTGGGCGTGATTTCACGCCTGCTCTACCTGCTTCTGCGGCTCATCCTGCTGCTCGACCGCACGATCTGCCGCGTATATGACCTGCCGATCTGGAGCCGGTTCGCCGGCGTTCTGCGGCAGGCAGGCCGCCGCCGTTCGGTCTGTGCGCTGAGCGTATTCGGACTGCTGTTCCTGCTGCCCGCTCTGCTGCTGACCCGGCCGGGCACGCTGCTGCTTGCGGACGGTCAACCGCTCGGTGTCATCGAGGACAGCGCAACGCTGCTGAACGCAGTAAACGCGGTTGAATCCAGCGCATCTGCCGTTTCCGGCACGGATTATTACCTGCCGCTGCGCCTGCAGGCCAAACCGGTGCGGACAGCCGCTCCGCTGCTGACGCAGGAGGAACTCGAGCGCAATCTCATTACTGCCAGCGGTGAGTTGGACACGCTTGCCATTATTTCGGTGAACGGCAAACAGACCGCCATTGCCGCCGATACGGACGGCGCGCAGGCCGCGCTCGACCGGATCAAGGCCGCGTACACGACAGCGGCAGACGAAAACGTACACTTCCTGCAGACCGTCCGCGTGGACAAGGCCGTTGCGCCAGCCGCGCTTGCAGAGACCGATTCCGCGCTGTATGATACCCTGTCGCAATGCCTTGACGTGACTGCGACCCGCGCCGTCACCTACACCGAGCAGATTCCGTTCGACACCGTGACGCAGGAGAACGAAAATCAAGACCAGACCTACCGTGAGACCGTTCGGCAGGGCTGTGCAGGCACAGCGCAGGTCACCGCCGAGATTGAAACCGTGGACGGTGAGGAGCGCACGCGCACCATCCTTGCGCGCACCGTGCTCCGGCAGGCCACCGACGAAATTGTCGAGGTCGGCACGCGCAATATCGGCATCGGCACCGGAGAATTTGCCGTGCCGCTGAACAGCTACACGTTCACCTCGGCATTCAAGTACCGCTGGGGCCGCCTGCACGGCGGCGTAGACCTCGCCGTGGACGAAGGCACGCCGGTCTATGCCGCGGATAACGGCAAGGTCATCGTTGCAGAGGACTCCGGCAACGGCTACGGCAGCTATATCATCCTCGACCACCGGAACGGCTTCAAGACGCTGTACGGGCATAATTCACAGCTGCTCGTGTCGGTCGGCGATGTGGTCAGCAAGGGCGATAAAATCGCGCTTTCCGGCAATACCGGCAACTCCACCGGCCCGCATCTGCATTTTGAGGTGCAGGTGAATGATGAAAAGGTCGATCCCCAGCAGTATGTCAGCCTCGAATGACCGCCGCAATCATTTTCCATTCTCAATCAAAAAGAGATTGGCACAAGCCAATCTCTTTTTGATTACTCCATCGCCTCGACTTCATCAATCTTGGTGAGGTACTTATTCTGATAGAATTTGAGCTTCTCCGCGAACTGCGGGGTCTCCTTATATGCCTGCTTGACGTAGGCGTGCGTATCAAACTCGGCTGCGCCCTCGGCCAGCTGAATGGTATAAATGGCGATATTCGAGCAGTGGTCGCTGATCTTCTCAAGGTCATGCACAATATCCAGGAAGTGGATACCGGTCTGCATGGTGCACTCGTTCCGGCCCAGACGCTCGATGTGGCGGCTCTTGAGACGCTCCTTCATCGTATCCACGACTTCTTCCAGCGGCTCGACCATACGGGCGGTCGAAACAGCCTGATTGTCATAGCCGTCAACGGTCATGTCGAGCACCTCGGCAACCGCTTCGCACATGGTGCGCAGCTCCTGCATCGCACTCGGCGAGAAGGACAGACCGGCCTCACGGAACTCGTCGGCACGCTCGAAGATGTTCTGCGCATAGTCGCCGATCTTCTCAAAATCGGACAGCGAGTGCATCATCTCGGCCATCTGGCGGCGCTGATCAACCGAACGGATGTTGTGGATGGTGGTCAGGTAACGGCCAATCTCAACCTCTGCACGGTCGAGGAAGGCCTCGTGCTCGTGAAAGATCTCCTCGTTTGCAGCCGCGCCGCCGAACAGCGGGTCGGTTGCCAGATGGAAATTCTGCTTGGCAGTGTCGCCCATATCGGCAATGCAGCGCTGCGCCTGATCGAGTGCCAGGGACGGCGTGGTCAGGAAGCGAGGCTCCAGCTTTGCCAGCGGGTCTTCCTGCGTCTCCTCGGCAGGCACGCTTGCCGTTGCCAGCTTGACCAGCAGACCGGTGAACGGCAGGAACAGCACCGTACAGGTGAGATTGAACAGCGTATGGAAGTTTGCGATGCCGCCCTTGTCGATTGCGTTATCCCAGAAAGAGAAACCAACCGTGTACTGAATCGCATAAATGCCGACCAGGAACAGGATGGAGCCGATCAGGTTGAAGTAGAAGTGTACCATCGCGGTACGGCGGGCATTCTTGGAGCCGCCCACCGAGGACAGGAATGCGGTGATACAGGTACCGATGTTCTGACCGAGGATGATCGGGATAGCAGCCGAATAGGTGATCGCACCCGTGGTGGACAGCGCCTGCAGAATACCAACCGATGCGGAGGACGACTGGATGATCGCGGTAACGCCCGCACCGACCAGCACGCCGAGCACCGGATTGGAGATAGCAGCGAACAGATCCGCGAACTGCGGCAGATCAGCCAGCGGTGCAACCGCGCCCTCCATGACCGACATGCCGATGAACAGAATACCGAAACCGGTGAAGATATCCGCGATATCGCGGGTACGGCGCTTTTTTGCAATCATCATAATGATTACGCCGACAAGTACGATGATATATGCCAGATTCTTCGGCTTGAGCAGATCCATGAACAGGCTGCCGCTGCCCTCGCCGCCGGACAGACGCAGGATCTGCGCGGTAATCGTGGTACCGATGTTGGCACCGAGGATAACGCCCACCGACTGCTTGAGCGTCATGATACCGGCGTTTACAAAGCCGACAACCATAACGGTCGTTGCGGACGAAGATTGAATGACCATGGTAACGACCATGCCCATCAGCAGAGCAGTAACGACATTGCCCGTCATTTTTTCAAGCGTTTTCTCCAGTTTAGAGCCTGCTGCGCGCTCCAAACCTTTTCCCATTGTCGTCATACCGTAGATGAACAGCGCAAGACCGCCGATCATCTGCACGATTGACAGCACATCAAAATCCATATGCTTCCTCCCGTTTTGTTACATAATCATTTTCATTATTTCTTCACAATTCGCATACATTTTAATTATATTGTTTTTACATGGTACTGTCAATAAAAATTGCGTTAATACTCAGGCTTTACACACATTTAACATTGGTTTGCCTACCCGGCAGGGGCACAAGAGGGTAGACACCTGCGGTTTCCACCCTCTGATTTTCACCCCTTTCCCTTTGGGATAGCACGGCGAAATTTGCAGAACTGAGACTATAAAGGAACGGCAGAGGATTTTTTCTTCCGTAGGGGCGGACCAATGTGTCCGCCCATTCCCCTACCTCTATGCAATGCCAGATACATTACTGCTACACATATGGTTTACTCTACGCAGGCGCGACACAAGGTGAATTGCCCGAAGGGCAAGAGAAGGTCCTCTGGAGGATACCCGTGTCGCGCAACTCGTTGGCTCGTTATTACGGACGGCACCTACGAATATAATCCATTAATATCATTTAACAACTATCCGTAGGGCGGGGTGCCCTCACCCCGCCGTTCCCCAATAACCCCCTTATGTTAAACCCAACCGGAGACATTGTTTCATCTGTACGTTCATTTTCCATTCTCCATTTTCAATCCTCAATTACTCCACAGAACGCAAAAAGGACCCCAAAGGGGTCCTTTCAGCTTGTCGAAAAAGCAATATTCGATTTTTATGCTTCGTGCGGCAGCACGCATTCAATCGAATTTGCTTTGCAAATTCATAAATTCCGGGAGCATGTATCTCGGAATTTATACAAGGGAAGAAAAAATGTGTCCGCAGGACGCGGTTTTTCTTCGAGATTCGCTCGAAAGCGTGGTTTCGAGCGAGAGGCTGTTCGGAAAACAAAGTTTTTCGACAGCCTCAAAGGACCCCAAACGGGTCCTTTTCTGTATGCGTAAGGCTCTTACTTAATGTTATCAAACAGTCCGGTAAAATCAAACGTTGCAAAGTAGTCCTTCGGGGTCTCTGCGCGGCGGATCATCTCTACCGAGCCGTCCTCGCAAAGCAGCAGCTCTGCGGAACGCAGCTTTGCGTTATAGTTATAGCCCATCGAGAAGCCGTGCGCGCCGGTATCGTGGATATAAACGTAATCGCCGATGTCAATCTGCGGCAGATTGCGGTCAACGGCAAACTTGTCGTTATTTTCGCACAGACCGCCGGTCACATCGTAGGTATGATCGCACAGCGCGTTTTCCTTGCCGAGCACGGTGATATGGTGGTATGCGCCGTACATCGCCGGACGCATGAGGTTTGCCGCGCAGGCGTCCAGACCGGCATACTCCTTATAGGTATGCTTCTGGTGGATGCACTGGGCAACCAGAGCGCCGTAAGGGCCAAGGATAAAGCGGCCCATCTCGGTGTAGATGGCAACATCGTCCATGCCGGCCGGAACAAGAACCTCGTCGTAAGCCTGATGTACGCCTTCACCGATGGCCATGATGTCGTTCGGCTCCTGCGACGGACGGTACGGAATGCCTACGCCGCCGGACAGGTTGATGAACGCGATATGCACGCCGGTCTCCTTCTGCACGTCAACCGCCAGTTGGAACAGGATGCGTGCCAGTGCCGGATAGTACGCATTGGCAACCGTGTTGGAGGCAAGGAATGCGTGAATACCGAAATGCTTAACACCCTTTTGCTTCATGTACTTGAACGCTTCGACCAGCTGCTCGCGGGTCATGCCGTACTTAGCCTCCTGCGGGGTATCCATGATGGAGTTGTTCAGCACGAAGTCACCGCCCGGATTGAAGCGGCAGGACATGGTCTCCTTCCAGTCGCCTACTACCTTGTCGTAGAAATCGAGGTGGGTAATATCATCGAAGTTGATGATGGTGTTCAGGTCGGATGCGAGCTTGTAGTCCTCTGCCGGCGTGACGTTGGAGGAGAACATGATGTCATGCTCCTTTACGCCGCACACATCGCTGAGCTGCAGCTCAGGCAGGCTGGAGCAATCACAGCCAAAGCCTTCCTCATGCAGAATCTGAATGAGACGCGGGGTCGGCGTCGCCTTTACAGCGAAGTATTCCTTGTAGCCCGGGTTCCACGCAAATGCTTCCTTTACCTTGCGGGCGTTCTCACGGATCGCCTTCTCATCGTAAATGTGAAACGGAGTCGGATAGGTTTTGGTGATCTCCTGCACTTGCTGGAGCGTCAAAAAGGGTTTCTTTTCCATTGGTATTTGCCTTTCCTTTACTGGGGTATTCAATCAGTATTCTTACCGAGAATTCGCTCAAATCGACGACGCATATCGTTTTCCATGCGCTGGGTCTCGATCTCGTCGATATCAACGATACGGTCGTCCTTGATGATGACCACCATGCCCTCGCACAGCATTGCCGGTGCATCGGCACGGTCGAAATTCACCATTTCGCCGTTTACTTCAACGACTACGGAATCGCCTTCAAAACGGTCTACAATTCCGGTCTGCTTTGTCATAGCAGTCTCCTCCTCGCCTCATTGATTCCGGGCGGTACCACATCGGGTATTCCCTTTACTTACATTACTTACTCTTAAGGCAATATCGCATAATTAAACAAGAGCGATTTGCGAATAAATTTTGCGGTGCTGCCTTAACTTCCGCTTTTGCAGATTACTCTACGCAGTGATGGTAGGAATCGAACTCATCGGTCACTGCCTTGGTCGGTGCCGGCGTCAGCAGGCTGACAACAACGATAGCAAGCAGACCGAACACAAAGCCCGGCACGATCTCATACAGATCGAAGATGCCGCCGGACAGCTGCGCCCATACCAGATCGACCACGCCGCCGACGATAATGCCGGCATACGCGCCCTGCTTGTTCGTGCGTCTCCAGAACAGCGAACACAGAACCAGCGGACCGAAGGCAGAGCCGAAGCCGCCCCATGCGTAGGATACCAGACCAAGGATGGTGCTGTTCTGGTTGGTTGCGATCAGAACAGCGATAATTGCTACCGCCATAACGCAGCCGCGGGAGACCCACATCAGCTCCTTCTCGCTTGCGTTCTTGCGGATCTTGTTGTGGTAAAAGTCCTCCGTGATAGCGGATGCGGTAACCAACAGCTGGCTGTCCGCAGTGGACATGATGGCTGCCAGAATAGCCGACAGGAAGATACCGGCGATGAATACCGGGAAGATCTTCGCTACCATGTTAATGTAGATGGTTTCCTGATTGCCGTCATTGAGCAGCAGTCCGTCGCCGAGGAACATACGGCCGGAAACGCCAATCATGATAGCTGCGGTCAGCGAGATAAGCACCCATACCGTAGCAATGCGTCGGGATTTCTTGATCGCCTGCGGAGACGAAATGCCCATGAAGCGCACGAGGATATGCGGCTGACCGAAGTAGCCGAGACCCCATGCAAGCAGCGAGATGATGCCCATTGCAGTATACGGCACGCCGGTCGCACCGTCAACAAGCATATTCAGGAAATTCGGATTGAACGCTTCCACCTGCGAGAAGAACTCGGTCGGGCCGCCCATCGAGAAGATAGCAATGGTCGGAACCGCGAGCACGCAGAAGAACATCAGGATGCCCTGGAAGAAGTCGGTCCAGCAAACAGCGAAAAAGCCGCCTGCAAACGTGTACGAAATAACGACTACTGCACCGACCAGCAGCGACACTATGTACGGAATGCCGAATACGGACGAGAACAGCTTCGCGCAGGATACAAAGCCGGACGCAGTGTAAAACAGGAAAAACACCAGAATGAACACCGCTGCAACAACCGAAATCCAACCGCTTTCATCGTGGAAACGGTTTTTGAAGAACTGCGGCAGCGTAATCGCATCACCTGCGGTTTTGGTGTACTGGCGCAGACGCTTTGCAACGAGCAGCCAGTTAAGGTAAGTGCCGATGGCCAGGCCAATGGCAATCCAGCCTGCGGAAATACCGGACAGGTACGCCGCACCCGGCAGACCCATCAGCAGCCAGCCGGACATATCGGATGCCTGCGCACTCATGGAGGTTACCCACGAGCCAAGCTGTCGGCCGCCCAGAAAATACTCATTTGTCGTGCGGTTTTTGCCGACGAAATACATGCCTATGCAGAGCATAAAGATCAGGTAACAGCAGAATGCCGCTATTGTGATTATGCTGTCGAAAGTCATATGTTTTACCCTCCTAAAATTTCACTTTAATTATACACGGAAACGTGCAATTTTGCAAGATTTCACGAAGGAAATTGCATCTTTAGCGAAAAATATACACTTTGCACAATTTTCCGCCAAGAAAAATGACAGCAGTTATCACAAACGCACCCAACATATCCTCATTCTGCAATATCGAACGAGTTCTCCTGCATGAGAAGGCGTCCGGCGGTGCGGTCGATGCCAATGGCGCCGAGCGGCGCGGTAATCAGGATGGCGAGCACCGCAACCGAAAGCACCAGCTGTCCGCACGGCAGACCCATCGACAGCGGCACCGAGCCGATGGCCGCCTGCACGGTTGCCTTCGGCAGATAGGCGATGACGCAGAACAGGCGCTCCTTCCGGTTCAGCCCGGTACCGAGCATGCACAGGCTCACGCCGACCGCGCGGAACACGAGCGCAAGTGCGATCATGAGCACAGCGGCTGCACCGGCCTGTACTGCGCAGCGGATATCCACAGCCGCGCCGACCAGCACGAAAAGAATCGCCTCGGCAGCAATCCAAAGCTTGCCGAACTTGGCAGACAGGCGTTTGGTGACTTTTTCCGAACTTTTGATCTTGAGGACGCACGCCATGCTCATAACGGCCAGCAGTCCGGACACGGACACGATGCCTTTGAGCCATGTCTCTACCGCCATCAGCAGGAACGACAGCCCGAGAATCAGAATAACCTTCGTGCTGTTGCGGACGTAACAGCCATGCCGGTACGCGGTTTCAAGGAACAGGTGCAGCAGCAGACCGACAGCCGCGCCGAGCACCACGCCGAGCACAATGGAAATTGGGATGTTCACGAAATCCATCATGTTGGCACTGCCGCCCTGTGCCATGCCGACAAAGGTCGAGAACAGCACGATCACATAAATATCGTCACAGGACGCGCCCGCCAGTATCATCTGCGGAATGCCCTGCCCTGTTCCCCGCTTTTCTTCCATCAGCTGTACCATTCTCGGCACAACCACCGCCGGAGATACCGCGCCGAGCACGGCACCCATGACGGCCGCTTCTATCCGGTTGATGCCCAGAATGTGCGGCGCGAGCAGAAAAAACGCCAGAATCTCACAGCTTGCAGGCACGCACGCCATCATGACCGCCGGACGTCCCACCCGCTTGAGGTCGGACAAATCGAGCGACAGACCCGCTTTAATTAAAATAATGATGAGCGCCATCTGCCGCAGGTCGGACGAGATGGACAAAATGGAATCGTCCAGCCAGTTCAGCACATACGGGCCTATCAGAATGCCCGTAAGCAGCATGCCGATGATGCGCGGCAGACCAATCCGGCTGCACAGTGCCGCCGCAGCCAGACCGAGCAGAAATGCAAGCGCGAGTGAAGTAAGCATAGTTTTTTCCTCCCAGAAACGCAGAAAAGCCGATGGCATCTGCGTAAATTTAACGCAGAAGTCATCAGCTTTAAGTCTAAAAAAAGTCTAAAAAAGCGGTTTAGGACGTTTGTCCAAGGGAGAACCTCATTCCCCTGTTGCAGTTTCCATTATACTGTATAGGAGCCGTCTTGTAAAGCGAAATTTACAGCGCCATCGCTCTCGCCAGCTTGCTGGTCGGCTCAACCACGAGGTCAAGCTGCTGCGCCAGCTCTGCGGCAAGCGCGTGGAAGGTATCCTCGCTGCCTGCGACATACTCAAGTTCGATCTCGCACAGCGGCGCCGATTTACCGTTATGACGCAGTTCGCCTTCGTCAAGCGCCATTTCGCACACGGTATCGCCCTCCTGCAGCAGAACCGCACACCGGCGGAATGAAACCGTGCAGATTTCCTGCAGGTCGGCTGCCAGCGCCCGCTCGCACAGGGCTTTCGGTGCACCAAGTTCGGGCAGTCGGCGCAGACCGTCAAGCAGAGAGACCGCCTCGCACTGGTACTCCTCGTGGGCGCGCATGCCGTCCGGCGTATCCGTGTTGCGCAGCTTCATGCAGCACACGCTGCGGTCGTTCTCGCGCCGCAGACGCAGTGCCGCCTGATGTTCCTTCAGCAGTCCGTCCGCCGTGTCAAAATAGCTGGATTCCATGTTGATGGTTCGGCTCTGGCTGCCAATCCGCGAGGAAGCCCATAGCAGCGCCTGACCGAGCAGCTTTTCGTCGGCACGCCACTTGTATTCCTTCTCCATCGTTTTATCCATTATCGCACCTGTCCATTTCCGTAAATGATATACTTGGTGGTGGTGAGCGCGGTCAGACCCATCGGACCGCGTGCGTGCAGCTTCTGGGTCGAAATGCCGATTTCAGCGCCGAAGCCGAACTCAAAGCCGTCGGTAAAGCGCGTAGACGCATTGACATAGACAGCCGCCGCGTCCACTTCCTCCAAAAATCGCTGCGACGCATCATAATCGCGGGTGACGATACACTCCGAGTGACCGGTGTTAAAGCGGTTGATGTGGTCAATGGCCTCATCGAGCGAATCGACCACCTTGCACGAAATCTCGTAGCCGAGGTATTCTCTGCCGTAATCCTCATCGGTCGCGGGCGCAATGCTGTCACCGAGGATGTCCATCGTGCGCGGACAGCCGTGAATTGCCACATGATCGGGTGCAAGGCCCTCTGCTGCCATCGGCAGAAATTTCTCCGCAACGTCCTTGTGGACGAGCAGGCTTTCCGCCGCATTGCATACGCTCGGGCGCTGGCACTTGGCGTTGACGAGAATATTCTTCGCCATTTCAAGGTCGGCAGCCGCATCAACGTAAACGTGGCAGTTGCCCGTGCCGGTCTCGATGACGGGCACGGTCGCGTTCATGACAACCGAGCGGATCAGTCCTGCGCCGCCGCGCGGAATCAGCACATCGAGATAGCCGTTCAGCTTCATCATCTGGGTTGCGGTGTCGCGGCTGGTGTCCTCCACCAGATTGATGGCGTTCTCCGGCAGACCCTCGGCCGCCAGTGCCTCGCGCATCAACTTTGTCAGGCACATGGAGGACTGGAACGCCTCCTTGCCGCCGCGCAGAATGCACGCCGAACCGGCCTTGAAGCACAGCACAGCCGCATCCACGGTGACATTCGGGCGAGCCTCGTAGATAATGCCGATCACGCCCATCGGCACGCGCTTCTGACCGATGTTCAGGCCGTTCGGACGCTTATGCATCCAGAGCACCTCACCGACCGGGTCGGGCAGCGCCGCCACCTGACGGCAGCCTTCGGCAATGCCCGCAATGCGCTTTTCGTCCAGCATCAGACGGTCGATCAGGCCGTCGTTCAAACCTGCCGCTCTGCCGTTTTCAATGTCAATCCTGTTTGCCGCGATGATCTCGTCCGCATGTGCCATCAGCGTGTCCGCAATGGCGAGAATGCCGCGGTTTTTGTCGTTCGTGCCGAGCTTCGCCACCGCGTACTTGGAGCGGCGTGCGTCCTCGGCGATCTGCATAAGCGTTCTCATTATATATTCACCTCATAATCTGCACAATTTATCTCGTAGGGCGTGACGACCTCGGCACGCCGCTGTAAACCATCCGCAATTCGTTAGAAACGGCGCGCCGAGTCGTCGCGCCCTACGGTATACGTTAGCGTTCGCGTTGGAACAGGGTTCCAACCTCTTTACCGTCCACAATATCGTACAAAAGTCCCTGCTTATCGCCGTTGGCGACCATCATGGGAATGCCTGCGTCCATGCAAAGCTCTGCGGCGGTGATTTTGGTCGCCATGCCGCCCGTGCCGTGCGCGGAACCGGCGCCGCCCGCCATGCGGCGGATTTTTGCGTCGATTTTGCCGACGTGGTTAATCAGCTTGGCCTGCGGGTTGGTGCGCGGGTTGGAGTCGTACAGGCCGTCGATATCCGAGAAGATAACCAGCAGATCGGCATCGCACATGCGTGCCACGACTGCGGACAGCGTATCGTTATCACCGAAGTTCTCGATGTGCTTCAGCTCGGCGGTTGCAACCGTGTCGTTTTCGTTGATGATGGGCACAACGCCGATCTTGGTCAGCGCGGTAAACGTGTTATGGATGTTGGTGCGCTGGTCGTCATCGACGATATTCTCGCGCGTCAGCAGGATCTGCGCCACGTTAATGCCATATTCCAGAAACATCTTGTCGTAAATGTGCATCAGCTCGCACTGCCCGACAGCCGCTGCCGCCTGCTTGACCGACAGCTCCTTCGGTCTCTCCGCCAGACCGAGCTTTGCCGTGCCGACCGCCACCGCACCCGAGGATACGAGCACCATCTCGAAGCCGCGGTTCTGCAGGTCGCTGATCGTGCGTACCAGACGCTCGATACGGCGGATATTCGGCTTGCCGTTGTCATAAGTCAGCGTCGAGGAGCCGACCTTGACGACAATGCGCCGGACCTCGTTCATGTTCAGCATAAAAATGACCTCCAAAAGATAACGTGGAAGCCTTTTCCCGGACTTCCGCCAATATACACATTGTATCACACTAAAACGCGAGAGACAAGCCGAACACAAATCTTTTACACTTTATACACATTGTGAAAATTTTATACGGAGATTTTTATCGTTTGCACAGAATTTTTATTTCAAAACCTGTCATATTGTGCTATACTATATCTTATCTTCTTATGCCCAAATTCGACAGTACCGCTTTTCAGCGGCGCTGTCCGCATATATATTATAATGAAAGGAAGGGACCCGTTATGGCAAACCGCATGGTTCTTCATATTGCCGGTCAAAAATACAATCTGGTCTCCGACGAGAGCGCGGACTATATGAATGAGGTAGCCGAGCTGGCACGCCAGACCGTGGCGCACTGCGGCGGCTCGCCGTCGTTCGCATCCACACGCGCGCTGGCACTGGCAACGATCACGCTGGCAGATGATTACATCAAGGCCAAGTCTGCCGCCGAAGCCGCTGAGGCAAAATGCCGTGCCCTCGAAGCCGAGCTTGCCGCACTGCGCGACCGGCAGACGCAGAATAACGGCAAGCACCCGAATCACAACCGCAAATGAGGAATAAAGTAGAACTTCTTGCTCCCGCCGGTTCGCCGGAGGGCATTCGCGCCGCTGTGCAGTCCGGTGCAGGCGCGGTCTATATGGGCTTCGGCATGTTCAACGCACGCCGCAACGCACAGGGCTTTTCGCATGACGAGATGGCAGACGCCATCGCCTACTGCCGCGCACGCGACGTAAAAACCAATATTACGCTCAACATTCTTGCGGGCGACCGCGAGCTTGAGGATGCACTCGAGGACGCAAAGTTCCTGTACGAGGCAGGCGCGGACGCGCTCATCATTCAGGATCTGGGACTGGCGCGGCTCATCCACGCACACGCGCCGGATTTCGCGCTGCACGCCTCCACACAGATGACCATTCACACGCTCGACGCAGCAAAGCAGGCGCGCGACATCGGCTTTTCGCGCGTGGTGCTCAGCCGGGAATGCTCCCGTGAGGAGATCAAACTCATCACCGAGCAGGCCGGTGTCGAGACCGAGGTGTTCGTGCACGGTGCGCTGTGCATGTGCTACTCGGGGCAGTGCTATCTGTCCGCCGTGATCGGTCAGCGCTCGGGCAACCGCGGTCTGTGTGCACAGCCGTGCCGCCTGCCGTACAGCGGCGGCTATCCGCTGTCGCTCAAGGATCTCATGCTCGCCGGACACGTTGCCGAGCTTTCCGACTGGGGTGTGTCCTCGCTCAAGATCGAGGGCCGCATGAAGCGTCCGGAGTACGCCGCTATTGTAACCAAGGTCTACTCCGACCTGCTCCGCGAGCACCGCAGGCCGACCGCCGAGGAGCGTGACATTCTGCGCCGCGTGTTCTCGCGCGACGGCTTCACCGACGGCTACTACACCGGCAAACTGGGCAACAGCATGTTCGGCACCAAGACCGATGTGCCGATGAACGAGGTAAAGAAACTCTATGACGAGGCTGCGCATCGCTTTGCCGAGGGCAAGGAGGCACCGCTCGTGCCGGTTTCGCTCTGCTTTACCGCCCGCAAGGACACCGGCGCGGTGCTCAGTGCAGACGGCGTTTCGGTCGCCATGCCGGTAGAGCAGGCGCAGAACCGCCCGACCACACCGGAGATGATCGAAAAATCGCTCAGAAAGACCGGCGGCACGCCGTTTTATATTGAGAATATGCGTATCGAGGTGCAGGACGGTCTGATGATCCCGGCGTCCGTGATGAACGGCATGCGCCGCGATGCACTCGACCTTCTGCTGGCAAAACGCGGCGTTGCGCCCTCCCGCGACTGGCTGCACGGCAGCGTGCTGCCGCGCGACGACGAGGCCGCTGCCCGCGAGGGCTTCCGCGGCTACACCGCAGCCGTGCGCACCAAGGCGCAGGCAGACGCGCTGCGCGAGCTTGGTCTGGAGACCGTTTACGTCCCGCTTGAAGTTGCAGCGCAGACCGGACTGCCCGCCATCCTGCCGCGCGTGTTCTCGGACAACGAGCAGCCGCAGATCGAGATGCTGCTCGGTGAAGCCATGAGCCGAGGAACCGACACGGTTCTCGCCGGAAACATCGGTCACATCCCGCTTGCAAAGAGATTGGGCTTTACCGTGCACGGCGATTTCGGTCTGAACGCCTACAACAGCAAAACGCTGAGCGCACTGGCTGAAATGGGCGTTTCCCGCCAGACGCTTTCGTTCGAGGCTCGTCTGGCGCAGATTCGAGATATGCGTGGTCCGCTCGAGACCGACCTGATCGTCTACGGCCGTCTGCCGCTGATGATCTTTGAAAACTGCGCCATTCGCCGTCAGCACGGCGGCAAGTGCTCGTGCCAGAACGGCGTGACGTACCTCACCGACCGCCGCAAGGAGCGTTTCCCGCTGCTGAACGAATTCGGCTGCCGCAACACGCTGCTGAACAGCCGTCCGCTCTGTCTGCGTGAGGATTTTGCCCGCCTGGGCGTACAGACCGCGCGTCTGCAGTTCACCATCGAATCGCCCGAGGAATGTGCACGGATTGCCCGCGCGTTCCTGTCCGGCGCACCGCTGGACGGCGAATTTACCAACGGATTATATAAAAGAGGAGTCGAATAATGGAGATCGTTTTAGCATCCGCTTCGCCGCGGCGCAGGGAGCTTCTGAGCCTTATCACCGAACACTTTACGGTCTGCCCTGCCGATGCGGACGAAACCCTGCGGGATGCGCCGCTCGGTGAGGAAGTCACCCGTCTTTCCCGCCTCAAGGCCGAGGCTGTGCAGGCGCAGCACCCGAACGCCGTGTGCATCGGCTCGGATACCATGGTCACGATCGACGGACTGCGCCTCGGCAAGCCGAAGGACGCGGACGAGGCCGCTTCCATGCTCCGCCGTCTGCGCGGACGCACCCACGAGGTGCTGACCGGACTTGCCGTGCTCACGCCGGACGGCGGGGCGCACACGCTGCACACCTGCACGCGCGTCACCTTCCGCGATTTTACGGAGGACGAGCTTGCCGCCTACCTTGCCACCGGAGAGCCGCTCGACAAGGCCGGCGCCTACGGCATTCAGGGCCACGGCGCACTGCTCATCAAGGGCATCGAGGGCGACTATTACAGCGTCATGGGTCTGCCTGTGGCTCCGCTTTATACCATTCTGCGCGATATTCATGCGGTGTAAGCCGCATTTACCTGCTGAAATTCCACATTTCAGTGCAACATTATGAAAGGAAGATTCGTTTTGCGACGACGTCATAAAGTCGGCTCTCCGCTCCTGATCGGTGCGGCAGTCGTCATTCTGCTGTGCATTCTCTCCGCGGTGTACAGCGGCATCAGCGGCAATTCCTCGCCGATCACGAGAGCCGCCGGTGCGGTTGTCCGGCCGTTTCAGCGGTTCGGCACCGGTGTCGGACACTTTTTCAACAAGGGACTGGATTATTTCACCGAGTTTGATGCACTCAAGGCCGAGAATGAGCAGCTCAAGCAGCAGATCAGCGACAATGCACAGCTTGTGCGCGACGCACAGATCGCGCTCGAGGAAAACAACCAGCTGCGCTCTCAGCTTGGGCAGCCGGAGAACACCCGCACCACCACGACGGTCAGCGCCGAGGTCATCGCCCGCAGTCCGGGCGACTGGGCGGATACGCTGACACTGGACAAGGGCAGCTCGAGCGGCGTCAACAAGGACGATCTCGTAACGACCGTGGACGGCATGCTCGGCTTTGTCAGCGAGGTGACCGACAACACCTGCGAGGTGACTTCCATCACCGACCCGAAAATGCAGTGCGGCGCGCTTGTCACCCGCACGCGCGAGACCGCCATCGCGGAAGGCGACTATAACCTGATGACACGCGGTGCACTTCGCCTGTCCTATCTGCGCGAGGACTCCAAGGTGGTCGTCGGCGATACGGTCGAGACCTCGGGACGCGGCGGTGTATTCCCCAAGGGCATCCTCATCGGCACGGTGGAAAGCGTGCAGCCGGAGGAAAGCGGCCTGTCGTACTACGCGGTCATCAAGCCGTTTGTCAGCGTGGACAGCGTTTCCTCGGTTTCCATCATCACCGAATATACGGACACAGCGGAGTAAGCCATGCAGAGAGAACATATTTCCATCCCGAAGCTGATCGTGTATGTGCTGTTTTCGGTGATTATCTTCGCGCTGCAGACCGGCACGTTTGGCGGCATGCGCATTTTCGGCTCTGCGGTCGATCTGCTGCCCGCACTCGTCACGGCAGCCGCGCTGCTCGGCGGCCCGGCGGAGGCGGCTGTTACCGGCGTAACGGTCGGCATCTGCTATGACCTCAGCTTCACCGGCGTAGACGGTCTCTATCCCCTGTTTTTCCTGCTGTTCGGCTATGCCGCCGGAAAGCTCTGCCAGAGACTGCTCACCCGCAATTATATTTCCATGCTCATCCTTACGGCGTTTGAGTGTGTGCTGCTCGGTCTGCTGCGGTATCTCTTCTCGCTGATGCATGCAGGCGCGTCCTTCCTGATCGTCCTTCGGCAGCTTGCCGTCGGTACGGTGCTGACCTGCCTGTTCTGCTTTATCGTTTACCTGCCGCTGCGCAGGCTCAGCAGCAAATCCCGCAAGCGCAGCCGCTGACCCTTTGCGGAAAGGAGCACTTCCCCATGTTAAATAAACCTCAACTGCTTCGCCGTCTGCTCGCGCTGTGCGGACTGCTGCTGCTGTGCAGCGGTGTGGCGCTCTCGCAGTTATTCCAGCTGCAGATTTTGAGCGGCGAAAAGTATGTCCGCCGCTCGGCGGAGTTTCTCACCACCACGTCTACGGTTTCCGCAGCCCGCGGTGAGATCCTCGACCGCTACGGCAGGCCGCTCGTTACCAACAACACCGGCTTTTCGCTCGTGCTCATCTACTCGTCCTTCTGGGACGGCAACGACAAGCGGTTTGATACCCTGCTCGATCTGACGCACCGTATCCAGACCGCAGCCGTGGACGCGACCGCCAAGCAGAATGCCGCAAAGACGGCTGCTGCCACCGATACCTCGAGTGACACCTCTGCGGATGCCGCAGACAGTACGGATACGTCCTCGGACACCCCGACCGACACCGCGCAGGCGGTTTCTGCGGACACGGCGGCGATTCCGTCCATCAACGACCGGCTGCCGATCACGCAGTCCGCGCCGTTTACCTACAACAGCTCATCGCTGACCGAATTGTCGGGTTATATGAAGGACAGCGCCAAGTCGCTCGGTCTGGATGCGGTTACGGCGGCCGTAGACGCTGCCAAGCAGGCGAGCGAGACCGACCCCAAGACCGACGAGAACGGCAACACCATTGATCAGTCGGCGCAGGTGGATGCGACCAAGCTGGTCTCCCCGACCGAGTTTATCAATGCTATGCGCGCCTATATGGAGAAAAACCTCGGCATGCCGACCGATCTCTCGCTTGCGGACGCCCGCACGATGGTCGGCATCTATTACAGTATGCGCACGGTCGGCTTCAGCAATCAGGCGACCTACACGCTCGCGGACAATGTGCCGATGGACCTGATCGCCTATATCAAGGAGCACAGCGCGGATTTTCAGGGCATTGAAATCCAGAGCGAAGCCGTCCGCCAGTACGACACCGCCACCGCCGCGCACCTGCTCGGCACGATCGGCTCCCTGACCTCCGACGAGTGGAATTCCGACAAAAACGGCGGTCCTTACAAGGACAAGACAGGCTACCAGATGAGCGATCTCATCGGCAAATCCGGTCTGGAGAGCGCACTCGAGTCCTATCTGCACGGCACGGCAGGCTCCCGCACGGTGGAGACCGACCTTGGCGGTTCGGCTATTGCCGAGCAGACCACCGCTACGGCTCCCAAACCGGGCGACAATGTTATCACCACGATTGACCTTGACCTGCAGGAAGTCGCCGAGAAATCGCTGGAAAGCAATCTGTCTGCCTACGGCAAGGGCGGCGCGGCTGTTGCGCTCGACCCGAACACGGGCGAGGTGCTCGCGATGGCGTCCTACCCGACCTACGATCTGGCAAACTACAACAAAAACTACGCCTCCATCCAGGCGGACAGCCGCCATCCGGAGGTAAACCGTGCAACCTCAGGTGTGTACCCGCCGGGCTCCACTTTTAAGATGGTGACCGCCATCGCGGGTTTGGAGGAAGGCATCATCTCCGGTGACACCTACGTTACCTGTACCGGCACCTACGAGTACGGCGGACAGACCTTCCGCTGCAACAACCACGACACACCCATGACGCTCAACGTCACGGATGCGCTCAAATACTCGTGCAATACGTTCTTCTACACGGTCGGTCAGAAGCTGACCGGTGAGCACCTCGAACAGTGGACTAAGAAGTTCGGTCTCGGCACGGCGACCGGCATCGAGGTCGGTGAAACCACCGGTCAGGCGGCAGGCCCGACCTACCGTGAGCAGCAGCGCAAGGCCGACCCGGCGATCCGCGAATGGCAGGGCGGCGATGATCTGAACGCAGCGATCGGTCAGTCGGATAACGGCTTTACGCCACTGCAGCTGGCAAACTATGTTTCCGCGATTGTAAACGGCGGCACGCTGTACAAGCCGACGCTCGTCAAAAGCATCAAAAGCTACGATTACAGCAGCTTTATGAAAACCGATGAATCCGAGGTGCGCGGCAAGATCGACATTTCGGATGCCACGCGTGAGCTTGTCATGCAGGGCATGAGCGAGGTTACCGACGAGGGCGGTACCGCAGGCAGCGTTTTCGCGGACTACCCCATCAAGGTCGGCGGCAAGACCGGTACGGCCGAGATGTTCGAGAACGGCGAGTCATTCGACAACGGTCTGTTCATCGCGTTTGCACCCTTTGACAACCCGCAGATCGTTATCTGCGTGGTCGGTGAAGGCGCAGGCCACGGCGCTTACGTTGCGCCGATTGTGCGTGATATGCTTGATGAGTATTTCTCTGTCGGCAAGTCGGACCGCGCAGCCTCCCGTCAGGCGGAGAACACCCTGATTCGATAAAACAATTGTAAGCGAAACTGCAGTTTCGCGGCAGCCTAAGCCCGGCAAATGTGATTTTGCCGGGTTTTCTGCGTTCAAACCAGGCGGCTTTCCAAGTTTTCAACAAAAAAATCTCGAGGAACGCTTGTAAACCGCCCGCTGTTAGTTTATAATACACTTGTAGGCGAATCTGCAGATTTATGCAGTATTGCCTTAAATAAGGTTTTCTTTCGGAGGCGGTATGTTGAAGGTGATTCTTGTTGCGTCCGGTAAGGGCGGCACAGGAAAAACCTCCCTTACAGCGGGCGTAGGCGCGGCTCTCGCGCAGCTTGGCAGCAAAGTGCTGCTGATTGACGGCGACTGCGGTCTGCGCAATCTGGATATCGTGCTCGGCATGTCCGACCGGGTGGTCTACTCGTTTGCCGATGTGGCAGGCGGCGCAGTCCCCCTCGCGGATGCCATGGCGTGTCATCCGGATATGAAAACGCTGTACTTACTCACTGCACCGGTGGCGCTTCCCGCTCTCAGCGAGCGCGGCATGGAGCAGCTGGCTGTGCAGGCCGAGGAGGCCGGGTTCGACTACCTGCTGATCGACGGTCCCGCCGGACTGCCGGCTGAGCTTTCCTTTCTGGCGCATATTGCCACGCAGGCGATCATCGTCACCTCGACCGACCGCGTGTGTGTCCGCGGCGCAGAACGCTGCGCCCGCAAGCTGGAGGAGGAATACTGCATACAGCGCATCCGCATGGTGCTTAACCGCGTGCGTCCGCAGCTCATCAGCCACGGCAAATCCGGCAACATCGACGACGCGATGGACGAAGCGGGACTTCCCCTGCTCGGTCTCGTACCCGAGGATGTGGACCTCATTTCGTGCAGCAACAGCGGCAGGAGCATTCATGCCGTCAAGCACACGGGCGCGGCTCGCGCCTTTATGAATATCGCCCGGCGGCTCAACGGCGAGCGTATTCCACTTAAATTGTAAGTAATCTCAACATGAATATACAGGAAAGGGGTTATTCCTGATGAATATAGCACTGATCGCACATGACCGCAAAAAAGAACTGATGGTACAATTTTGCATGGCATACTGCGGTATTCTTGCAAAGCATAATATCTGTGCCACCGGCACCACCGGCAAGTTTGTTGAAGAAGCTACCGGTCTGAAAATCGACAAGTGCCTTGCGGGTATGCAGGGCGGCGAGGAGCAGATCTCCGCGCGCGTAGCCTACAACGAGATCGACCTCGTGCTGTTTTTCCGTGATCCGATGTCCAACGCACAGTACGAACCGGACGTTCATGCGATTTCCCGCCTGTGTGACATGCACAATATCCCGATTGCAACCAACTCGGCAACCGCCGAGATGCTCATCCTCGGTCTGGATCGCGGTGATCTGGATTGGCGTAATATTGTCAACCCGAAGAACAAAAAATAAACATAGCATTCGTTGCACCGGATCGGGTACGCCAATTCGGTGCATACGTCTGTCTTGAGGAGAATCAAAATAGTTATGGAAAAAGTAAAACCCAGAACCTTATCCGGCTTTATGGAGCTGCTTCCGGCACCGCAGGTGCAGATGGAGCGCATCATGCAGGTACTGCGCGAAACCTATGCGCTGTACGGCTTCTATCCGCTGGATACCCCGCTGATCGAGTCCTCCGAGGTACTGCTTGCCAAGGGCGGCGGCGAGACTGAAAAGCAGATCTACCGCTTCACCAAGGGCGACAGCGATCTGTCCCTGCGATTCGATCTGACCGTACCGCTGGCAAAGTATGTTGCCCAGCACTATGGCGAGCTGACCTTCCCGTTCCGCCGTTTCCAGATCGGCAAGGTTTACCGCGGTGAGCGCGCACAGCGCGGCCGTTTCCGCGAGTTCTATCAGGCGGACATCGACGTCATCGGTGACGGCAAGCTGGACATCATCAACGAGGCCGAGGTGCCGAGCATCATCTACAAGACGTTCACCTCGCTCGGTCTTCAGCGCTTCAAGATCCGCATCAACAACCGCAAGGTGCTTAACGGCTTCTTCGCTATCCTCGGTCTGACCGAGAAGGCCGGCGACGTGATGCGTACCATCGACAAGCTGGAGAAGATCGGCGCAGAAAAGGTAAAGACCATTCTGGTTGAGGATTTCGGCGTGGAAGCAGCTGCGGCTGACGAGCTGCTGAAGTTCATCGAGACCCCGGGCGGCACCGAAGGTATCCTCGCGGCGCTGGAGGGCTACAAGGGCAGGAACGAGGTATTCGACCTCGGCGCAGAGGAGCTGAAAACGGTTGCAACCTATATGCAGGCGTTCGGCGTTCCGGCTGACCACTTCGAGATCGACCTGACGATTGCCCGCGGTCTGGACTACTACACCGGCACCGTTTATGAGACCGCTATGCTCGACCATCCGGAAATCGGTTCCATCTGCTCGGGCGGCCGCTACGACAACCTTGCCGAGTACTACACCGACAAGCAGCTTCCGGGCGTTGGCATTTCCATCGGTCTGACCCGTCTGTTCTACGTTCTCGGTGAGCAGGGCTACCTGAACGACCAGATGAACAAGGCACCGGCGGACGTACTTATCCTGCCGATGACCGACGACATGGGCGCGGCCATCAAGACCGCTACCGCTCTGCGCGAGTCGGGCATCCGCACCCAGCTGTACAGCGAGCAGAAGAAGTTCAAGCACAAGATCGGCTACGCCGACAAGCTGGGCATTCCGTTCGTTATCTTCCTCGGCGAGGATGAGATCAACGCGGGCGTGGTCGCTGTCAAGGATATGGAGAGCGGCGAGCAGGTCAAGGTTTCGCTTGACGAGGCAGCAAAGCTCATCCATGACGGTCTTGCGAAGAAAAACGCAGGCAAAGTAATCTGCGACAAATAAATCGCTAAATTGCAGGGCGGGCGACCCCCCGCCTTTGGTAGAGATAGATTTTCAACTGAATATGGAGGGATTGTTTATGAAACAGCTTGTTTACGGCGGTATTCTCATGATAACCGGCATGCTCGGTGTCATTGCGGCTATTCTGGCGCTTTCCGCGTCGATTGCCGACAACGCTTCCATTATGTTCCTTATCGCCTTCGCCGGCATCATTCTGTTTGCGATTATGGCCTTTCTCGGCTATTATGAGCATGTCCGCCCGGCAATGAAGGATAAGGATTCCGAGTAAGGAGGCCGTCTTATGGATAAACTGCGTAAGACCATCATTCGCTGCACGGGATTTCTGTGCGCTGCGATTTTTCTGGCAAACGGATTTATTGTCATGCCGATTGCGTCCCTCATTATCGGCTTTATCGCCGCTTATCTTGTGGGTTCCGACGCTGTGGAAGATGTGATCTCCACAATCAAGGAAACCGGCGATAAATAAAGAAATTGTTCAAAATACTTAGTAATAAGGATTGATAAACATGAATAACACATCTATTGCAGGCATGAAGCGCACGCATATGTGCGGCGATCTTCGCCTGGAGCACGCCGGTCAGACCGTTACCGTAAACGGCTGGGTTGACCGCGTGCGCGACAACGGCGGCGTACTGTTCCTGCTGCTGCGCGACCGCGCGGGCATTGTACAGTGCACGTTCGACAAGTCGGTCAATGCTGACCTGTTCGACATTGCCTTCACCTGCCGCACCGAGTTCGTTGTAGCGGTAAAGGGCAAGCTGGTGGCCCGCGATGAGGCAGCCATCAACAAGAAGATGCCGACCGGCGAGGTTGAAATTATTGCCGAGGACATTCGCATTCTGTCCAAGGCGGAGACCACCCCGTTCGAGATTGACGACACCAAGGAGGTCGGTGACCAGATTCGTCTGAAGTACCGCTACCTCGATCTGCGCCGTCCGTCCATGCAGAAGAACCTGATGCTTCGCCACCGCGTAACGCAGGTTGCCCGCAACTACTTCGATGAGCACGGCTTCCTCGAGATCGAAACCCCGATGCTCACCAAGTCCACGCCGGAGGGCGCGCGCGACTACCTCGTGCCGTCCCGCGTACATCCGGGCAAGTTCTATGCCCTGCCGCAGTCTCCGCAGCAGTACAAGCAGCTGCTCATGCTGTCCGGCATGGACCGCTACATTCAGATCACCCGCTGCTTCCGCGACGAGGACCTGCGTGCCGACCGTCAGCCGGAGTTCACCCAGATCGACCTTGAGATGTCGTTCGTTGAGCAGGATGACGTTATCGCCGTCAACGAGGGCTTCCTCCAGCGCGTATTCAAGGAAGTGCTCGATGTTGACATTCAGCTGCCGCTGCCGCGCATGACCTGGCAGGACGCCATGGACAAGTACGGCTCGGACAAGCCGGACGTTCGCTTCGGCTTTGAGATCAAGGATATTTCCGACATCGCCAAGGACTGCTCGTTCAAGGTGTTCAAGGACACCGTAGCGAACGGCGGTACGGTTCGTCTCATCAACGTAAACGGCTACGCGGACAAGTTCCCGCGCAAGGAGATTGACAAGCTCGGCGAGTTCGTCAAGACCTACCGCGCAAAGGGTCTTGCATGGATGAAGCTCGCCGCAGACGGCAGCATGACTTCTTCGTTCGCCAAGTTCCTGTCCGAAGACGAGATTGCGGCCATCAAGGAGCGTGCAGGCGCCAAGGAGAATGACCTGCTGTTCGTTGTTGCCGATGCAAACTGGCAGACCGCCGCTGTTGCTCTGGGCGCGCTGCGCTGCGAGCTGGCTAAGCGTCTGGGCCTTGCCAAGAAGGACGACTTCAAGCTGCTGTGGGTCACCGAGTTCCCTCAGTTCGAGTACAGCGAGGAGGAGAACCGCCTCGTTGCCATGCACCATCCGTTCACCGCACCGATGGACGAGGATATCCCGCTGCTGGACACCGATCCGGCAAAGGTTCGTGCCAAGGCGTACGACATTATCCTCAACGGCTGTGAGCTGGGCGGCGGCTCCATTCGTATCCACGATCCCGAGCTGCAGACCAAGATGTTCGAGGCCCTCGGCTTCACCGAGGAGAAGGCCAAGGAGCAGTTCGGTCACCTGATCACTGCGTTCTCCTACGGCGCACCTCCGCACGGTGGTCTGGCTTACGGTCTGGATCGTCTGTGCATGCTGCTCGCCGGTCTGGATTCCATCCGCGATGTGATCGCCTTCCCGAAGGTTCAGAACGCGTCCGACCTGATGATGAACTGCCCGGATATCGTAGACGACAAGCAGCTGGACGATCTCTCTATCGCAGTTACCCGCGTAGAAGAAACGCCTGAGGCATAAATTCTAACGACTTGAGAAGCCGCTGCGGAAACACCACAGCGGCTTTTCCGTTTCTGCGAAAGGAGCAACTTTTTTGAGCATTGAACATAAGGTTCAAAACGAAACCGGACGAAATCCGTACCGAATCGGTGCAAACGTACTGCTGCTCGTTGCGTTTTTCCTGCTGTTCCATCCCCTGCTGAGCAGGGGCTCGCTGATGTATCAGCCGACCATCTCGCACTGGCTGACCGCGGGTGCATTCGTGCCGCTGGTGCTGCGTCCGTGGCGCCGCAACCACCCGTTTGCGGAAAATCACACGCGGCTGTACGCGGCGGTTCTGCTGGTGCATGACGTGCTGCTGTTCCTGTCTGCGGCGGCTGTCAGCCTGATCCTGGTGGAATACATGGTCAAGGGCTGCGTCATCACGCTCAAGCAGTCGTTTTTTCAGGGCTGGATCTGCTATGTGGCGGTTTATGCAGCAGCGTATCTGATCTGCGGCAACGTGCGTATCGGCGTATGCCTCGGCATGGCAATTTCGATGATCCACGGCATGATCGACCACTACGTTATGCTGTTCCGCGGCACGCCTGTCATGCTGAGCGACATTGCCGCCATCGGCACGGCAGCCAACGTGTCCAAGGGCTACTCCGCACCGATAGAGCTTTCCGTGCTCCGCGCCGCAGCGGCGGCTGTGCTGTTCTGCGTGAGCGTGTGCCTGATGCAGCGCAGCTTCAAGGTGCACAAGCGCTGGTACTTCCGCAGACTGTTTTCGCTGCCGTGTGTGCTCGTGCTGGCGTTCATCGCCTACACCGGCATCCAGACGGTCGGCACCGGACTGGCGTTCTGGCAGTCCAGCCGCCAGTACAGCGAGATTTTCTACTTCCTGCGCTGCGCGACCAGCTCGTTTGTCAAGCAGCCGGAGGGTTACAGCGCGGATTCGCTTTCTGACGCACAGAGCGAATTTACCGGCAAACAGGGCACGAAAACGCCCAATCTGATCGTGATCATGAACGAATCCTTCTCGGATCTCGGCTCGGTCGGTGCGCTTGAGACCAACGAGGACCCCATGCCGTATGTGCACAAGCTGATGCAGGGTCAGGAGAACACCATCAGCGGTCAGCTGACCGTTTCGACCTTCGGCGGCGGCACCGCCAACACCGAGCTGGAGTTCCTCACCGGCGATTCAATGGCGTTCCTGCCGTACAACTGCTCGGCGTATCAGGTGTTCATCAAAAGCGAAATGCCCAATCTGACCTCGGGTCTGGATTCACTCGGCTACCAGACGGCGGCGATTCATCCCTATCTGTCCACCTCGTGGAACCGCACGAACGTTTACCGCTTCTTCGGCTTTGAAGCGCAGTATTATCAGGACGATTTTGCCGCTGACGCCGGTCGTGTGCGCGATTTTATCAGCGACAGCGCAAGCTACAAGAAGATTTTCGAGCTGTACGAGAGCAAGAGGGAAAACACGCCGCTGTTCGTGTTCAACGTAACGATGCAGAACCACGGTGGCTACGACTGGGACGGCGACGGTTACTTCGACAAGCGCATCTGCCTCACCGGCGAGGAGCAGGACAAGTACCCGACGGTTGACCAGTACCTATCGCTCGTGCGGTACAGCGACGACGCCGTGCAGGAGCTGATCAGCTACTTCTCCAAGGTGGATGAGCCGACGGCGATCGTGTTCTTCGGCGACCACCAGCCCAATCTGCCGGAGGACTTTTACAACACCCTGCTCGAGAGTCAGCGCGGCGATCTCTCGGATGCCGAGCTGCGCCAGAAAAAGATGGTAACACCGTTCTTCATCTGGGCGAACTACGACATCGAGGAGCAGACAAACATGCAGATCAGCGCGAACTATCTGTCCGCGTATGCGCTGAACGCGCTCGGCTGCTCGACCTCGGGCTTTGACCAGATGCGCCTTGCCCTGCAGCAGCAGATTCCGGTGATGAACGTCAACGGTTATCACCTGCCGGACGGCTCCTGGTATCCGCAGAGTGAACAGCCGGAAAACGACCTGCTGAACGATTATCATCATGCGGAATATGCGCAGATTTTTGACGCAAAAAATCGCAGCGATGAATGGTATACACCGTAATTTCGTACAGAATCCCCGCTTTATGCGGGGATTTTTTCCTTGTAAAAAAGATACATTTTTGCGAATTTTTTTGTTGTTGTTGATAATTTTTTAACGTTTACTTTGTAAATCTGCTTTCAGTTAACGTCGAAATGCACAAATACGCCTTCTTGTTTATGTGCAAGTATCCAAAGTGCAAAAAAAGTAAAAAAAATGTTTTGCTATAGCCTCTGTATAGTGTTAGAATAACTCTCGGACAAACGGCAACGCGGTTTGCCCTTTTAACAGATCTTCAGTCCTTCGATTGACGGTCTTGTTTTTTGGGATCTTGCGGGCACGCGCACGCAAGCGCAGACCGAGGCCGTCATTCAGAAATCGTTTCGGTGGATTTTGAGGGATCTCCGCCGGGACACGAAATTTTTACAAGGGGAGAAAAAGATGAACTTCGTAAACTCCATGGCGTTTACCGCGATCACCTTCGTGGCGTTCACGGCACTCGTCGCACTCATCTCGTGGTGGAAAACCCGCGGTGACAACCTCGACACGCAGGACGGCTACTATCTCGGCGGCCGCAGCCTGACCGGCCCGGTCATCGCCGGTTCTCTGCTGATGACCAACCTTTCCGCAGAACAGCTCGTTGGCAACAACGGTCAGGCAGTTCGCGTCGGCATGTCCACCATGGGCTGGGAGGTAACCTCTGCAATCGCTCTGGTAATCCTCGCATTCGTACTGATGCCGAAGTACCTGAAGACCGGTCTGACCACCGTTCCGCAGTTCTTTGAGCAGCGCTACGACGAAGGCACCCGCCGTCTGGTTTCCATCATCGTACTGCTCAGCTACGTTGTAATCATGCTGCCGAACATCCTGTACGCAGGCGCACAGGTATTCGTAAACATCTTCGGCATTGACGAGATGTTCGGTATTTCCCGTTTCGCAGCAATCGCAATCGTCTGTGTTGCAACCGCAATCATCGGTTCTATCTACGCCATCTTCGGCGGCCTGAAGGCAATCGCACTGTCCGACTCCATCAACGGCCTCGGCCTGATCGTCGGCGGCCTGCTGGTTCCGGTATTCGGCTTCATGTTCCTGTCCGGCCAGCTCGGCGGTGACGGCTCCTTCGCAGACGGCTTCTCCAAGTTCCTGCACACCAATCCGTCCTACCTGAACGCCATCAACGAGGTTAACACCCCGGAGCCGTGGCTCCCGTGGCCGCTGCTGTTCACCGGTCTGCTGGTCAACAACATGTACTACTGGGCAACCAACCAGTCCATCATTCAGCGTACCTTCGGTGCTAAGAACCTGAAGGAAGCACAGAAGGGCGCCGTATTTGCAGGCTTCCTCAAGATCATGACTCCGCTGATCATCGTTGTTCCGGGCGTTATCTGCGCACTGGCTTACCCGGGCATGGACTGGGGTTCCGGCGACTCCGCTTACCCGATGCTGGTAGCACAGGTTATGCCGAAGCCGATCCTGGGCTTCTTCGCTGCTGTAATGTTCGGCGCGATCCTGTCCTCCTTCAACTCGGTACTGAACTCCGCATCCACCATCTACGCACTCGACATTCACCGTCCGCTGTTCAACCCGACCGCTTCCGATGCACGCATGGTTAAGATCGGTCAGAACTTCGGTACTGTAGTAGCAGTTGTTTCCACCATCATGTCCCCGTTCATGCTGTACATGGGCGGCATCACGAGCTTCGTAAACTCTGCTTTCGCTGCGTTCAACACCCCGATCTTTGTTTGCCTGCTGTGCGGCTTCTTCTGGAAGAAGGTTCCGGCTATCGCTGCTAAGATCGTCATCCCGGTACACGTTGTTCTGTACTTCATCCTCCAGTTCGGTCTGCGTAACGTAATCCCGGCACTGAACAACATCCACTACCTGTACTTCACCGCGATCCTGTTCGTATTCGACATGCTGCTGATGTGGGTAATCGTTAAGAAGCATCCGCGTGCAACCGATTTCGAGCTGAAGGACGTAGGCGCTGTAGATCTGACCCCGTGGAAGAACGGCAAGATCTGGGCTACCGTTACCCTGCTGATCATGGTTCTGGCTTATATCATCTTCTCTCCCCTTGGCTTCGGCAAGAGCGAGAAGACCACCTACCAGAACTACCTCGAGAATCAGACCACTGCTTCTGTTTCCGATTCTGTTCAGTAATGCAACTCAAAACGACCGTCGAAAGACGGTCGTTTTTTTATGCCTGTCCCCTATGCAAATCCGCAAAAACGTGCTATGCTAATACTAAGGCGAGAACGCCCGCACAAGGAGGAATCACCATGAAGGAACACTATAAAGGTATCGGCCATATTGCGATCTACACCGTAGATATGGACCAGAGCATTGCATTTTACGAGATGATCGGCGGCAGTGTATTCAAGCGCGACGGCGTAGAGACACCGGAGGGCCTGAAGAAGCTGGCGCTCGTTGAATTCGGCGGCTTCCTGCTCGAGCTGATCGAGCCGCCCGCAGGCACGCTCGTGCCGTCCGGTGAGGGCAGCATCCCGCACTTTGCCGTTTACGTTGACGACCTCGACAAGACCGCGGCTGACCTCAAGGCGGCAGGCGTTATCAGCTTCACCGCACCGGAGAAGAAGGTGCTGCCGAATACCTTCGGCGGCCTGCAGAACTGGTTCTTTACCGGTCCGTCCGGTGAGCAGATCGAGCTGCTGCAGATGCTGTAAAAATGAACTCCTCCCGTCTGAAGCGATGGGAGGAGTTCTTTTATTCTATACCGGTACCGCAGAGCGGGCTGAGCGCAAGGATAGCGCCATTTCCCCTTTCCCATTCTCCATTCAGCATACTTGCAACCGCAAAAAAGCTCCCAACCTCACGGTTGGGAGCTTTTGTAAACCTAAAGCGAGTTTATCGCGCGCTATTAATAGTGGCGAGACTCGAACAGATGATCCTCGATGCGCTTGCGGGCAGCCTGAACCTCAGCCTTCTGAGATACCTCAGCTACGCCTACACGCCACCAAGCCTCGTAGCCTGCGGACATGGTCTTCGGCAGAACCTTCATGTCGATCAGGGTGGAAACGGTCTGCTTCTTGGAATCCTCGATTGCAGCCTTCAGCTCGTCAAGAGTCTTAACGGTGTAGGTCTTGCAGCCGTAAGCAGCGCCGATTGCAGCGTAATCTACCTGGATTACCTTGCCCTTGTGTACGCCGTTGGTTACGCCTTCCTCAAGCATGTTCTTCTCGGTGCAGATGGAAGCGTTGCCGTTGGAAACCTCGAGGTTGTTGATGCAGCCGAAGGAAGCGTTATCGAACAGCATAACGTTGATCTTGTGGCCCATCTGAACCGAAGTGATCAGCTCAGAGTGCAGCATGTCGAAGGAACCGTCGCCGCACATAGCGTAAACTTCCTGATCCGGGCAAGCGATCTTAGCGCCCAGAGCGGAGGCAACCTCGTAACCCATGCAGGAGTAACCGTACTCCATGTGGTAGGTGTTCTCCTTGCGGGCACGCCACAGACCCTGCATGTCGCCCGGCAGAGAGCCTGCTGCTGCACATACGATAGCGTTGTCATCGATCATGTGGTTGATGGTGCCCAGAACGGTGGTCTGGCACAGCTTGCAGCCGGTATCCTCGATGTACTTCTCAACGCACTCACGGTTGTCGTCGTTGCACTCCGGGGTGAAGTGCTCCGGATCGGTGTACTCAACCTTGTCCAGACGCTCAACCTCAGTCCACCACTCCTTGCGCAGAGCAGCAACTTCCTCAGCGTAAGCCTTGTCGGTGTGGTAGCCGATCTTAGCCAGCTCCTCGCCGATTGCGGTCAGAGCCTCGTTTGCGTCAGCAACGACCGGAGTAGCGTCCATCTTGTAAGCCTGGAACTCAGACGGGTTGATGTTGACGAACTTCGCGTCGGTACGGTACAGCCACTTGGAAGCGGTGGTGAAGTCGGTGTAACGGGTGCCAACGCCGATTACAACGTCAGCCTCGTGCGCCAGCTTGTTTGCAGCGATGCCGCCGGTGGTGCCCAGACCGCCGAGGTTCAGCTCGTGATCCCAAACAACAGCGGACTTGCCGGCCTGGGTCTCGCCGAATGCGATGCCGAAGTCCTCAGCGAACTTCTTGAATACCTTGTGTGCCTCAGCATAACGAACGCCGCCGCCGCAGATCAGGAGCGGCTTCTTTGCGTTCTTGATGACCTCAACAGCCTTGTCCAGAGCATACTTGGTAACCGGACGGCGGTCGATGCGCCATACACGCTTCTTGAAGAAGTCAACCGGGTAATCGTATGCTTCAGCCTGAACGTCCTGCGGCAGAGAAATTGCAACAGCACCGGTGTTAGCGGTATCGGTCAGAACACGCATAGCGGAGATCATGTCGGTCATAACCTGCTCCGGACGGTTGATGCGGCCCCAGTACTTGGTAACAGCCTGGAAAGCATCATGAGCGGAGATGGACAGGTTCTGCGGCTGCTCCATCTGCTGGAGAACCGGGTCCGGCTGACGGGAAGCGTAGATGTCGCCCGGCAGGATCAGAACCGGAATGTTGTTAGCGGTTGCGGTTGCAGCAGCGGTAACCATGTTGCAAGCGCCGGGGCCTACGGAAGAGGTGCAGGCGAAGATGGACTTGCGGCGCATCTGCTTAGCGTAGCCAACTGCAGCCAGAGCCATGCCCTGCTCGTTCTTGCCCTGGTAAACAACCATGTCCTTGAGCTCCTGCTCAACGCCGTTAGCGAAGCCAACTACGTTGCCGTGGCCCGGCAGCATGAAGATGCCCTTAACGAACTTGTGCTCCTGCTCGTTGCCATCCATATCAATGTAGCTGATATACTGGTTCTCGAGGAAGCGAACGAGTGCCTGAGACGCAGTCAGACGAACGGTTTCCATATGAATCATGTTGGAAATCCTCCTAAATAGAATACAAATAATGATGAATCAAAGCCAGTCTCCAACAAGCCTTGACTTAGCACCCTCCCTCTCCAAAAGGAGGGGCAAGGGAACCATAGGTTCCCAAACGCACGAGACAGGTCTCGTGCCTGCCGCGCGCACGCGGCAGATGCAGTTCCTTATCAAAGTCCAGCTCCGCCGGACTTTGATACCCCTGCCTCGGGACGTGGTGTCCCGAGCCTCGTTCGCTGTGCGAACGAGAGGGGGTTATCCGAAAAAGTTTCCTTGGGAACTTTTTCGGTATCTAAGGGAGCGAACACGCGCCTTAAAATAAACGCGAAGCGTTTGCGCGTGCGAGTTTCAGACGACCGCTTGTGATTTTCGAACAAGCGGTGTAAAAACAGCCGGTGGCTGTTTTTACAGTCTGTTTCCCGGCGTCCCCCTTAGAAGCAAGGCAACTTAGTTGCCGCTCGGGCAGTGCCAGATGTGATCGTTGGCATCGTCCTCGAGCAGCCACAGGTGCTCCTCGTCATCGATGCGGGTCTTGTCCCACGGGTCGCCCGGCAGATGACGGATGCCCCATGCGTAGCAGCAGGAGTAGCCCGGTGCGGTTACCTGGGAGTGCATCTTATCGGTGATGATAGCCAGACCGTTGTGATGGGTCTCGTAGATCTCGCCGTTGCCCCAGCCTGCGCCGAAGCCCATCGGCTTGTCGAAGCGGTAGAAGTAGCACTCCGGCTGCGGATGATGATGCGGCGGGTAAGAGGACCACTTGCCCGGCAGGTTGACAACTTCGCCCAGAACCATGTTGGAGTACGGCGCGTTGTCCAGATCGAAGCAGGTGCGTACATCACGCTTGATGCAGCCCATCAGTTCGCCCTTGTTGCCGCGTGCCCAGGTATCGGTGTCTTCCGGCTTGTACATCTTGCTCGGGAAGGTCTTTTCGTTCAAAGTCTTCTGGATGTAGATGTTGCACGGACCGTGTGCGATGATCTCGAACTTTACGCCCTTGCAAACGTGCAGGCAGGACGGGTTGTAGTCGAACGGATTCGGACGGTCTACGTCGTAGGACTCATTCTCCCACTTGATGGTGCACTTGCCGTCGAATACCAGTGCTGCAACTTCCTTCTCAGGCTCCTCGCAGCTCCAAGTGTCGCCGTCTTCCATCACGAGGAGAGCAACGTCCATCATGGCATCCTTACCGATGCCTTCGTCAAGACGGATGTACTCGTTGTATCCGCGCTTGACCTGCTTATCCATGTACATAGGAATTCCCTCCAAAAAATAATTTTTTGGTGCGGTGACCGGTATATCCCACCCGATCACGCAGATTCAGCTGTGTAAAACAGCCTATCTGTTATCATTATACCACGCCATAACAGCCAGTTTCAACCACTCATTGAACGGATTCGGCGCGGTGCGGAAAGGCTTTGGCATTCAGCACAAAAATCCGAGTGGATTTTCTCGCAAATGATACAACAAAAATACGATTGGTTTGTATCGCACTCTTGCCTTCCCTTCCTTTTTCATCTATAATTATAGCAGATATTCAAAGGATTGCTTGCAATTTCTTCAGCAGTAATAACACGATTTTAAGGTATGCACGCAGCGTGTGCACAAGAAAGGATTTTCGCCATGGATGCAGCCCGCCGAGAAAAAAAAGAGCACGGCACGCTTGCGTTTCCGTTCCAGATCTACCCCGCGCTGGACGGCAGCGAGGCCGATGACAGCGATTTTATCCCCTATCACTGGCACCCGGAGCTGGAAATCATCACGGTGGACGCGGGCCACGTTTCGCTCACCATCGCTGACCACACCTACGAGGGCACGCACGGCGATGTGTTCTTCGCCGCCGGTGAGGAATTGCACGAAATTCGTGCCGCCGGGCGGGAAAATCAGTTCCGCTCCTTCGTATTTGCGGCGGATTTCCTGCAGTTTTCGCGCGCCGACCAGAGCGAATTCGCGCTGCTGTCGCCGCTCGCCGAGGGACGGCTGCGGTTTGCCACCTGCATCCGCGCCGGTGAACCCGGGCAGAGTGAAATCCGTGCGCTGCTCGCACAGATCGTGCGCGCGTGGCAGGTGCAGGCGCCCGGCTGTCAGCTTGCCGTGAAAGCCGCGCTGCTCGGCATCGTGGCGGTGTGCGCGCAGTACGACAGACTCATCGGACATCAAATGCGCCCGGGCGCGGACTACAAGGCGCAGCAGCTTAAGGAGATCGTCGGCTACCTCGGTGAGCATTTCACCGAACCGCTCTCGCTGTCGGCGGTTGCAGCGGAGTTTGGATTGTCGCCGCAGTATTTCAGCACCTTTTTCCGGGATAATTTCGGAAGGACATTCACCCAGCATATCAATTCCCTGCGGATCGAGCAGGCGGCGCGTCTGCTCCGTGAGACCGATCTTCCGGTCATGGAGGTCGGGTTTCGCGTTGGATTTGATAATTTCAGCTACTTTATCAAGCGGTTTCGGCTTGTGTATGGCGTTTCGCCGTCGCATTATCGGAAAAACAGTTTAACTTAAACACGAGACTTGTTTTCTGCACCGGCGGAGCGGGGCACACGAACTGCGCGAGCGTGTTCGCCCGGACAGGGCGAACCCGCTGACGCAGTTTGTGTCCCCCGCCTAATTACTGCCAACAGATGTAAAAAACCTCCGTATGAACCATACGGAGGTTTTTTCTATGTCTTATCTCGTCTGCTGGGTGATAATAAACACCGGAATGTACCAAATAAGCTGATACAGCAGGATATTCATCACCGGAAGCGCGTCTGCGGCGTTCTGATACAGCAGGTAGAACACGATCAGCATACCGAGCAGGCCGGCGAACGTGCCGAGCGTCAGCGCCGAGCGGACGGCGCCCGCCAGCTTATCCGCGCCGCGGAGCACCTGCATGAACGGCCCGGCACCCTCGCGGGTGAGGATAGCTGCCGGTGCATCGCCCTTGGCGTAATTCGGATTCAGCAGACGATCCACGCCTGCCGGGTCCGGCTGGTCGGCAAAGCCGCGTCGGAGGTCAAACTCCTCCTCGACCATCGCCGGGGAGATATTGAAATCGCGAACGGCGAGGACCGCATTCATGTGCATGCGGCGCATGAGGCGCATCGCCTTATAAGTATTCTTGGTGGTCTGGTAGCGCATGGTCAGCACGCCTGCGAGCGCGTTATCCACAACCAGATACATGTTGATCTGACCCTTATGGCCGGATTCGATCGGAACGCCCATCTTGACCATGAGCGCTGCCGTGCCGAGCACGATGCGGCTGGTGCCGACAGCGCCGGTTACCCCGCCCTCGACCAGACGCACGTCACGCGCGGTGAAGGTGATGCCGAAGCGCTCTTTCGTGGTATCGGTCAGCACGCGGCCCAGCTCCAGACCGGCGGATTCGGTCAGCGCGGCTGCACAGCCGAGAATCTGCTCGTCCGTGATACGGCCCAGATTGTCGATGGCCTCAAGCTCGATCGAGCCGGTCGGGAACAGATCGTTCTCGAGCAGCATGACCTTCTCCGTGCCGCGCAGCAGGTTGGCCTGACGCGCACCCGCAATGGCTGCACCCGAGCGCAGCAGGCGGCTTGCGGTGTTCTTGTAGCTTGCGCCGAACGCGCACAGCAGACCGATCGGCGCGGACACCGACAGGATTGCCGAGAACGCCCAGAAGAAGCGCACCGGCTCGCCGCAGTTGAACGAAGCGACCAGCGACAGGATGATTGCGAGCGCCAGTGCAATCGGCGTGTAGATGAGCGAGAAGCGGTCAACCGTGTCCGGGCGCTCGATCTCGGTCAGGAACGAGCTTGCATCGTACAGCGGGCACTTGACGGCATTGCACGCATCAATCTCGCTGTCGTAGTGGCTGTAAACCGCCAGCGGCTGCTCTGCCTCGCAGACGGCACGATAGGAACGCGCCTGTGCCAGACTGCGGCCGCGTGCCTCACGCATTTCGGCGTAAAGCAGAAGGATGGAAACCGCCGTGTACGGTACGGCGACGCCGCCCTGATCCGGAAATACCAGCAGAGAGGCACAGTGCAGCAGCGATGCCAGCGCCGCGAACGACACAAGCGTGCCGCGTGCCGGACGGCCGTGCAGCAGCGAGGAAAAGCCGTTGCCGAACACGTCAATACCGATCAGCAGCGCCAGGATCTGCAGGGCAGCCAGTGCGCCGATGCCGATGGTCGGGTTCTGCAGAATATCGAGCACGACCGGAAGCGGCAGTGCCTCAAAGCTCGGTGCAAAGCTGAGATACGCGGCAGCTGCGGCAAGGATCAGCACCAGCAGCGACCGGAACGACAGAATGCCCGAACGGCGGCGTGCCGCGTGCATAGCCACCTCGGGATCGACCAGCTTGATATCTTCCTCTTCCTCGGCCTGATCGGCGGCAATGCGTGCCGCTCTTGCCTGCTTGCGCGAGATGCTTGCCTTGCGGCTTGCTTCCTCGGCAGCGGCTTCTTCCACGATCTCCTGCTGCTCGGCGGCCTTCTCGGCAGCTTCCTTTTCTGCCAGCTTGGCCTCGCGGCGTGCCTGCCGCTCTGCGATCTTCTGCGCGGTCCTGCGCTCACGCTCTTCCATTTTCTGCTCGCGCGCCGCGATGCGCGCTTCGCGCGCTTCTTCAACAGACTCGTGTTCGGCTGCGGTCTCTGCGGCCTTCTTTGCCGTTTTATCCTTCTTATTTCTGGGAGCCGTCTTTGGCTCCTCTGCCTTGGTCTCTGCCGCCGGTGCGGGCTGCGGCTCGACCGGCTTTTCCGGCTCTGCCGCTGCCTTAGGCATTGGCTCTGCCGCCTTTGCGGGCGCCTGACCGGACACCTCGGCGATGATGGAATCCAGATCAAATTCATCGGTATCCGGTACATCGCTGAGCATATTTTTCAGCGATTCCAGATCCATATCGTCTTTTCTATCCATGTTCACTTCCCCCTTAATTGCCCTGCGTGCGTCGGCGAAGTGCCTCAAACAGCAGCACAGCCGCCGCGTTGGATGCGTTCAGCGAGTTGACACGGCCTCTCATCGGGATGCTGACGATGTAATCGCACTTATCGCGGGTCAGGCGGCTGAGGCCCTGTCCTTCCGAGCCGATGATGATGGCGGTTGGGCGATCAAACGGTGCGTCATACAGGCCGACCGTACCGTCAGCCTCTGCACCGAACAGCCATACACCGCGTTCCTTGAGTTCATCGAGCGTGGACGCAAGGTTGTTTGCCTTATGTACGCCGACATACGCGAGTGCACCCGCTGCCGAACGAGCGACAGCCGCGGTCAGACCGACAGCTCTGCGCTTCGGGATGATAACGCCGTGTGCGCCTGCGGTCTCTGCCGAACGGATGATGGCACCCAGATTATGCGGGTCCTCGATGCCGTCGCAGACAACGATGAGCGGCACCTCACTGCGCTCCTCGGCGACGCGGAAAATATCGTCGAGCGAGACGTACTCCTGTGCCGCCGCCTGTGCGATAACGCCCTGATGGTTGCCGGTCGGGCTCATGCCGTCCAGCTTGCGCCGGTCGCAGGTGACGACCGGAACATGATGCCTGCGCGCTTCTGCCGCCACATCACCGATGTGTGCGCCTTCGGCCACAAACACCTTATCCACTGCACGACCTGCGCGCAGCGTTTCGAGGACGGCGTTGCGTCCCTCGATCAGCGTGCCGTCATCCTCGACCGGAGGACGGCGTCTGTTTTTTTCATATGCCATAAATTTTTACGCTCCAAAATGAGAAATAACTTTGCATATCCTCAGATACTTTCAGTTAGTTTCATTATACACACTTCCCGACTGTTTTTCAATGTTAGACACGAAAATTATACAAACATCGCCGCAAAAGTGCTGCCATAAGTTCGACAGATATCGACAATTCGCTCTGCCGCATTTACACAGCCAGATTTTAGGCGATACAATAAAACCGGACTGAAAGGAGCGAGGACATCCATGGATGGCAAAAAATTTGACAAAAACACGCTGAAAACACTTGTAATCGCGGCTTCTCTGCTGCTGAACTGCATTTTAGGCGGTGCATCGTACACCTATTATCACCATCTGGCGGAGCAGATGAACGAGACCGCTTCCCTGCAGTCGCAGGTAAGCCATCTGGAAGACTCGGTCTCCGACCTGCAGGCGCAGGCGGACGAATCCCAGCCGGCCATTGACGATTTGAAAGCGCAGGTGGCTTCGCTCACCGAGGAGAAGAACGGCCTGCAGACGCAGGTGGACACGCTCACGAGCCAGAAGGCAGATTTACAGAATCAGGTGGATACGCTCAAAGCAGGTGCATCGAGCGGTTCGTCCTCCGGCGGTTCCTCGAGTGACAGTTCGTCCGTCCCGGCAGCTTACAGCAGCTCGGACGACCAAAGCGAAACGGTTTACGTCACGGACACCGGCTCCAAATATCACAGCGCCGGCTGCCGGTATTTGAAGAAAAGCCAGATTCCAATGTCGCTTTCCGAAGCCAAGCGGCAGGGTTACACCGCCTGCTCGGTCTGCGGCGGATAACATAAAAAAGAAGCTGAGATTTTGTCTCAGCTTCTTTTGTTTGCCTGTTAAAACAGTCTATCCATATTCTGCCGCAGCATGCGAACCATACGTTCGCAGTCAAGCATGGTATCATCCGCGCCGAACATGACGGCGGTCTGATCGACTACGCTCGCATTCGGGTTGCTGCTGCCGACCACGACCCGACCGTTCTTCACGCGGTCCATTACGGTATCTGCGTTATTGATGAGGAAATCCAGTTCGTTCATCAGGCTGCTGTTGTAGTAGCGGATCGGGTTGGCCTGCTCGGTCATGCCGCTGCGGATGGTCTGCGCCTTGCGCTTGATGGAATCCAGAGCCGCCATAGCAACGGCCTTATCAGTAATCACATAGTCGGTATAGCTGCCGTTTTTTACCGCAGAATCGCAATTCTTGAACTTTTGCGTATCCGTTCGCATATCGAGCAGCTGCTTCATGAGGTTCGTCGCGTAGGTTTCCATTTCGGCGCGTTTGCTGTCCGAAAGCGGCATGCGCAGGAAGATGGCATTCACGTCGTTCTCCGCCTTGGCGCTGTACCACGTTACGTCCATGCCGGTCAGCTCACCGATGTTGCGCAGCGGCAGATAGATGGAATTCCGGTAAAACAGCGGATAAATGGTCTCGCCCTTCTGGTTCTTGAAGGTCTGCTGTTTGCCGTCCACGAGCACCTTCACGCCCTTATCGAGCGTAGCCGTGCCGGTCGCACCGACATATTTTACGCCTTCCTTGTGGTACGCATCGTCATCCGCACACGGATACGACTTTTCCGTAGTACCGGACAGGAACACCGTGCGCGATGCACTGTCCCACGAGATATTTTTGCCCATCCAGCGGCCAACCGTGCGCAGCGGCATATAGGTCGAGCCGTTGTAGCTCAGCGCCGTGTAAACCGTCTTGCCGTCCTCGCTCGGGAAGGCAGCCGGAATGCCCTCAACATAGATGTCCGCGCTCTGCGGATTGATTTTTACGGCGGTGCGGGTCTGCGCCGTATTCTGTGCAGCTGCCTGCACCGTACCCGACGGTATATAGGTCTGCACATTTGCTGCGCCTGCGCTCATCATCAGTGCGGACGCCATCAGGCAGCCCGCGAGTGTGCCGCTTACGATTTTCTTGAACTTAGTCATAATTGCCCCTCCACATAATAAAATACAGTTTTTTCTATCCATACCTATGGTATACAACAAAAATAATATTCTGTCAATCTATTTTCCTGATACTATTATAACGACCGGGAGCGCCGTTTTGTGACAACAAACCGCTAAAAAATTTTTTCAAAAAAATTTGCCACAGAAAATCCCGCTCAGGCGTTGTATAATTGAATGGTATCATTTCCAACCCGAGGGGGAACCAAATTGACACAGAAGCAAATCCTCTTTTTCGAGGAATTATATACAAAATATTACTCGATGATGGTGCAGACCGTTCTGCCCATTGTCGGCAGTCGCGATATTGCCGAGGACATTGTGGCCGACACCTTTTTCATCCTGCTGGCAAGGATAAACAGCGTGATGGAGCACGAGCAGCCGGTCAAATGGCTGTTCCGCGTGCTGAAAAACAACGCCATCAGTGAATACCGCATGCAGTGCAGACACGCGGCCGCGCCGCTTGAGGAAAACATTCTGCGTACCGCCGAACCCGAGCTGATACCGTTTTCCGGCATGCTGCCAAAGGGCTTATCCGCGTCCGAACAGCGCATTCTTACCCTGCGGCTCGCTGAGGACATGGACTATTCCACCATTTCGGAAATACTCGGCATTTCCGAGACCGCCTGCCGCAGCCAGTACAGCCGCGCACGGCGGCACTGCGCCGAACTTATGGAAAGGAGTGACGACAATGCAGGATTCTAAGCAGATTGACGAGCTGTTCCGGCTGATGGACGCGGTTTGCGAAAACGGTGATGCAGCCCTGCCTGCGCTCGAGCAGTATTTGCAGACGCAGACGGACGCGCCGGAAATCGACACAGAAGCGTCACTTAAAAAGTTCAAGGCCGACCATAAGGAATTTTTCGTCAGGCCGCACCGCGGACGGCGGCTGTGCTACCGCATTTTCGTTGTCGCGGCGGCTGTTTTCGCCGCAGGAACCGTGTTTGCGCTGGCTACCGGTCACAATCCGTTCGACTATGCGGCGATGTGGGATTCCGAGACGTTCGGCTTTTTCCAGAGCGGACATGACGATTTTGAGACCACCGAGGACGGCTATACGCATTTTCCGGATGGTACATCGGCAAACTATGAGGAAAACCATGCACTGGAAGATAGTACAGTAGATTATGACCCTAATGCTCCGCTTGGTTCGGCGGCAAACCCGATACCGGTACATGAAGAAGTAGACCCGGAATATGCAGATGTACCGGATACAGACTTGTCCGACGTAGGTTTGGAAAAAACGAAATCCACTTGGGACACTTCGCATATAACAGAGAATTTTGACATTATCAACACAGATGTTAAGACCGCATTACACGGTTTAGGCATAAACTCTCCTATCATACCGAAGAAGATTCCGCAAGGGTATGTACTGAATCAAATCAACGTATACAAAGACTATTGCTTTAACACCCTCGATATTCTTGCCTATTATGAATACACCGCAGACCCCGATAAGCCCGGTTTCATAATAACGGTAAATACTATCACAGAAGAACTCGGCGCGAGTCATATTGAAAAAGACAGCCGTCCTGTCATTGAGTACCAAAAAGGCGGGACAACATGGTATATCATGCATAATTTAGAGCACTTGAATGCAGTAACCATGCTTGGCCGCTATGAAGTTGGTTTTAGCGGTGACATATCTGTTGACGAAATGAAATCCATCATCAACTCCATCTACGAATAACAAAAACCCGATCTCCAACAGACACAATGGAGATCGGGTGCTTTTTATGCGAAAATTTTATGGTACGCGTGCGAGACGTAACCGCCGACAGCGGCGGTCATTTCCTTGGACGCCACGGCCTTATCCGCCACGGTGACGATCCACGCGATTCTTGTGCGCGGCATGGCCGCCAGCGGAAACATGTGCCGTGCGATGGCTTCGCACTCCCGCTCGGACAGACCGAAGGTATGCTTGGCGCGGTCGGCTGCGATGTGGCCGTGAATGAACCCGTGCATGTGGGCAATGCGGTGCACGCCGGAAAAATGGCTCAGATAACGACGAAAGCGCTCGCCGTGCCAGTCATAGCCGAAAAAGTCATGCAGCAGCGCGGCACGGACAACCGAAGTCGTTTCGCTCTCCGACAGACGCATCAGGCGGGCGATCTGACAGGCTGCTTCCGCTACCGCAACGGAATGGTCATACACAGAGTTGTCCAGTCCGTGGTGACAGAACGTGCGAAGCTGCTGAAAACGCGGATGTACAAGGATATCTCCCGCGTACTGCTGGATTTCACTGTCCATCGGACCCACCTTCCTTCCTTTCTTTTGATGTCTTTATTATAGTGCGCTTAGTGCACAAAATCAAGAGGTAATTTGTAACAAGTTTGTGACAAAAATACCAACAATCTGCTTAGCCGAGCGGCGGCGTGTCCAGTATCATCTGCCTGTACTCCAAATCCTCAAAGCCGAGCATGTGATAGAGAGCACTTGCCCGCACGTTGCTTTCCGTTACCTCCAGACGATACCGCGCGGCTGTGTTGTACTTTTCGTGCACCGCGGCAATGATCCTGCTGCCGATGCCCTTGCCGCGCTGCTCGTCATCCACCATGATCTCCTCCAGCCAGACGCACAGACCGCCCGCCTCGTTCGACCAGGTCAGCGCCAGCAGACAGTACGCGCACGGCTGTCCGTTCTCGTCCTCGGCAATCAGGCAGTCCGCATACGGCGTGCCGTGCAGGAGCAGCTCAAACGTGCGTTCGGCGTTCTGCTGCGGGATTTCATGGTCGCAGGCAGGTGTTTTGTAGAACGCATGGCAGCGGTCGATAAAGAATTCGCGGTCAGCGGCTTCAATAGAGCGAATACGCATAGTTTCCTCCTAAAAGAACAGGGCATGTCCGTTGACACACCCTGTTTTACTGTAGATTAAATCTGGTCGAGCGCCTGCTTGAGGTCAGCGATAATGTCCTCAACATTCTCCAGACCGACCGAAATACGCACCATGCCCGGCTCAATGCCTGCGGCAACCAGCTGCTCATCGGTCAGCTGACGGTGGGTTTCGGACGCCGGATGCAGCACGCAGGTGCGGATGTCGGCAACATGAACCTCATTGCACGCCAGCTTGAGGCTGTCCATGAACTTCATCGCCGGAGCGCGGCCGCCCTTGATGTCGATGGACATAACGCCCGAGGTGCCCATCGGCAGGTACTTCTGCGCACGCTCGTAGTGCTCGTTGCCCGGCAGTGCCGGATAGCGAACGGATGCGATCTTGTCGCTCGACTCGAGGAACTTGGCAACGGTCAGCGCGTTCTCGCAGTACTGACGCATACGCACCGGAAGGGTCTCCAGACCGAGGTTGAGCAGGAACGCCGAGTGCGCCGCCGGATAGCAGCCGAAGTCACGCATCAGCTGCATACGCGCCTTGATGATGTATGCCATCGCGCCGAACTCGCGGGTGTAGACCACGCCGTGGTAGCTTTCGTCCGGCTCGGTGAAATCCGGGAACTTGCCCGATGCCGCCCAGTCAAACTTGCCGCCGTCCACGATCACACCGCCGCCCTGTACGGCATGGCCGTCCATGTACTTGGTGGTGGAGTGGATGACAATATCCGCGCCCCATTCGATCGGTCGGCACAGCACCGGCGTTGCAAACGTGTTGTCCACGATGAGCGGCACGTTGTTCTTGTGCGCGATATTCGCCCACTTTTCAATGTCGAACACGGTCAGAGCCGGATTTGCAAGCGTCTCACCGAACACCGCCTTGGTGTTGGGCTTGAACAGCTTCTGCACTTCCTCCTCGCTCGCCTCTGCGTCCGCCCAGATGCACTCGATGCCGAGCTTTTTGAGCGTTACGCCGAACAGGTTGATCGTGCCGCCGTAGATGGTGGAAGCCGCGATGAAGCTGTCGCCTGCCGAGCACAGGTTGAGGATGGACAGCAGGGATGCCGCCTGACCCGAGGAAGTCAGCATCGCGCCGACGCCGCCCTCGAGGGACGCGATCTTCTTCTCTACCGCGTCGCAGGTCGGGTTGGCAAAGCGCGAGTAGATGCACTCTGTCGGCATATCGAACAGGGACGCGATCTTTGCGGTCGAGTCAAAGCGGTAAGTGGTGGACTGCACGATCGGCATGACGCCCGGACCGCCGTTTTCCGGCTTGTAGCCTTCATGCAGGCATTTTGTTTCGATTTTCATATAAACTACCTCTTTACTATGATTTAACACAGAAGAATCTCCATTTATTGTAGCATGCAGAAGCCTGTCGGTCAAGGCAGTTCGGTTGAACAAACGGCGATATCATGGTATGATAGAGGCAGTACGAAGGGAGGCAAACCGCATGAAGGATCTGCTCATTACTCTGCTGAATACAGCGTTCTGGTTCGGACTGCATTTCGGTACGGCTGGCGCAGTGTGCGCTCTGCCGCAGGACGTGCAGACACGGTGGTTCGACCCAAACCGGCGCTTTTTCACGGTTTCCGATTGGGAAATGCGGGTTTTCCGCAAGATCGGTCTGCCGAAATGGAAGGATCGGCTGCCGCAGTTTAATCCCGAATTTGACAAGCGGCACCTAAAATCCGGGCGGGATACGGCATACCTCGACCGTTTTCTGTTCATCACCTGCCGTGCGGAGGTGATTCATTATGTGATCGGCGTGCTCGGCTGGGTATCGCTCGGGTTTTGTCTGCTGAGTGCGAACCGGACGGCGTGGCTCATTCGGTATGCCGTTATCGCGCTCGTTATCCAGCTCGCCAACCTGCCGTTCGCGTGGATTCAGCGGTATAACCGGAAACGGCTGCTCAGCGTCCGCAAAAGGCTTTCATTACGGATAGAAGTTTGATATAATATAAAGATAGCATAAGGATAATCAAGGAGATTTTGCGATATGACAGACGAAAAAATTGCACGCATCAACGCGCTTGCAAAAAAGGCCAAGACCGAAGGACTGACCGACGCGGAGAAGAAGGAGCAGCAGGAGCTCCGCGCAGAGTACGTTGCCGATTTCCGCAAGAGCCTGAAGGCACAGCTGGACAACACGGTGGTTATCAATCCGGACGGCAGCTCGTACAAGCTGAAGCAGGACAAAAAGTGATGCAGCTGCCCGAACACGCGGCACACGCCATCCGGCGATTAGAGCGTGCCGGATTTGAGGCGTGGGCGGTCGGCGGCTGCGTGCGCGACAGCCTGCGCGGCGCAGAGCCGCACGACTGGGATCTGTGTACGTCCGCCTCTCCGGCTCAGATGCAGGCCGTGTTCGCGGACGCGCGTGTGCTCACGACCGGACTCAGGCACGGCACGCTGACCGTACTCACGGACGGCGGCCCGCTCGAGATTACCACCTACCGCACGGAGGGTGGCTACTCGGATGGGCGGCATCCGGACGGCGTGCGCTTTGTCACCGACATCCGTGAGGATCTGGCACGAAGAGATTTCACGGTCGGTGCGATGGCGTGGCACCCGGAACGCGGTCTGTGCGACCCGTTTGGTGGGCAAACCGACCTCAAAAACGGCGTTCTGCGCGCGGTCGGTAATGCAGACACCCGATTTCAGGAGGATGCGCTGCGAATCCTGCGCGGACTGCGCTTCGCATCCAAGCTAGGTTTTGCCATCGAGCCGGAAACCGCCGCTGCTATGCGGCGGCAGGTACATCGCCTGGACTGCATTGCCGCCGAGCGCATCCGCGAGGAGCTGACCGGTCTGCTGTGCGGCCGCTATGTGCAGCGCACACTGATGACTTACGCCGACCTTATCACCTCTGCCCTGCCCGAACTCGCGCCCATGCTGGGCTGTCAGCAACAGAATCCGCACCACCTGTACGATGTGTGGGAGCACACCGTGCGCGCGGTCGGTCAGGTGCCGGCCGAGCCGGTGCTCCGGTGGGCGATGCTGCTGCACGACAGCGGCAAGCCCGCCTGCAAGACCGTGGACGAGCAAGGCATCGGGCATTTCCGGGGACATCCCAGGGCGAGCCTTGCGCTGTCGCGCAAGCTCCTGCCGCGGCTGCGGTTCTCGAGCGCGGACACCGAACGCATCCTCCTGCTGGTCGAGCGGCACGACACACCGCTCGGTGACAACGAAAAGCTGGTGCGGCGCAGCCTGTCGCGCATCGGAGAGGCGCGGTTCCGCGACCTGCTGGCGATCAAAAAAGGCGATGCGGTCGGTCAGGGCACCAGCCGCGACTATGTGGCGCAGCTGTTTGAGACCGAAGCGCTGCTGAACCGCGTGCTCGCGCAGGAGCAATGCTTCTCGCTGCGGCAGCTTGCCGTAAACGGAACCGATTTACGGGCACTCGGTCTGCGCGGCAGGCCGGTCGGTGAAATGCTGCACGCCCTGCTGGACGCCGTGATAGACGGCCAGACCGACAATCGGCGGGATACGCTTCTGCGGCTTGCCCGCACCCGAATGGAGGAACAACATGTCAAATAAAGAGATTTTCATCGAAACCTACAACAAAAACATCCATCGTCCGGGCGCGGAAAAGCTGCTTGCGTGGCTCGAGGGCACGGATTTCTTCACGGCTCCCGCGTCCACGCGGTTCCACGCTGCGTATGAGGGCGGTCTGCTCGACCACTCACTCAACGTGTACAACGTGCTGATCTCCAAGCATTTCAATCCCGAGACCGACGATCTGGAAAGCTACACCATCGTTTCTCTCCTGCACGATCTGTGCAAGGCCGGTTTCTACAAGACCGAGCTGCGCAACCGCAAAAACGACCGCGGTGAGTGGGAAAAGGTGCCGGTTTACGCAGTAGACGACCAGTTTCCGTATGGTCACGGCGAAAAATCCGTATTCCTGATCGAGCGGTTCATGCGGCTGCGCACGGAGGAGGCCATCGCCGTGCGCTGGCACATGGGCGGCTTTGACGAGTCGGTCAAGGGCGGCAGCTTCGCACTCGCGCACGCGTTCGAGAAGTATCCGCTTGCCGTAAAGCTGCACCTTTCCGATCTGGAAGCGACCTATCTGCACGAAAGTCGAGGAGAATGAGCATGAAAACCAGGGAATTTTCCATCTCGACCGATCACGAGGGCATGTACAATATCACCGCCAGATTGCGTGAAGTCATCCGCGAGAGCGGTGTGCAGAGCGGTCTTGCCGTGGTGTACTGTCCGCACACGACCGCCGGTATCACCATCAACGAAAACGCCGACCCGGATGTGCAGCACGACCTGCTGCTCGGTCTGCGCGAGGCGTTTCCCGACCGGCGCGAGTTCCGGCATGCCGAGGGCAATTCGACCGCGCACCTCAAGTGCAGCTATGTCGGCCCGAGCCAGACCGTGCTCATCGAGGACGGCAAGCCCCTCCTCGGCATCTGGCAGGGCGTGTACTTCTGCGAGTTCGACGGTCCGCGCCATCGCCGCTACTATATTAAGGTAATGGCAGATAATTAACTTGCACTTGCTTTTCCGCTCTGCTATAATAAAGTCAAACATACTCTAAAAAGGAAGATATTCTCATGGAAGCACTGGAATGTATCAAAACCCGCCGAAGCATCCGCAAGTTCACCGAGCAGCCTGTGACCGAGGACGAGGTTCGTCAGGTCGTTGAAGCTGCCGCCTTTGCGCCGAGCTGGAAGAATACGCAGATCGCGCGCTACATCGTTGTGACCGACAAGGAAAAGAAGGACAAGCTGGCGGACGACTGCATGCTGGACTTCGCCTTCAACCAGAAGACCACGCACGGTGCACCGGCACTGGTCGTGCTGACCATGATCAAGGGTCGCTCGGGCTACGAGCGCGACGGCTCGTTCAGCACCCCGCTTGCCACTCACTGGCAGTCCTTTGACGCGGGCGTTGCCGCGCAGACCTTCTGCCTTGCCGCGCACGCGCTCGGTCTCGGCACGGTCATCATGGGCGTTTACGATCCCGCCGAGGTTGCCAAGGTCGTGGAAATCCCCGAGGGTCAGGAAGTGGCCGCGCTCATCGCACTTGGTCATCCGGCACAGGACCCGCAGGCTCCGGCGCGTAAGGATGTCGATACGCTGCTGCGATTTGAGTAAAAGTGCATACTTTGAGCACCGTGGAAGCAATTCTGCGGTGCTTTTCTTTTCTCGACACAAGGTGACCAGGGCACACGAACTGCCGTCGGCGGGTTCGCCCTATCTGGGCGGCTCCTTTTTCTGCACCGGAAAGCCGGGGTGCGCGAACTGCGTTAGCGTGTTCGACCCTGACGGGCGGGGAGTTTTTCGCTGAACCTCAGCGGGGAGTTGCGCTCTGCGGAGCGCGGGGATTCGCCGCGCCCGCGGCGGGGGCAAAAAGGAAGGACAACCTGCGGTTTTCCTTCCTCTTTGAACTCCTACCTTTCCCTTGCTTCCTAATCTGGCGCAGACCAGAGACCGGCGACCGCTTCGAAAAGAGGAACGGCAGTCGGGTTACCGTTGCGTGGCTCTCTCCACCTTTTCGCAGTTCACAGATAGCATACTGCTACACAGGCGAGTTACTCTACGCAGGCGCGACATAACAGTGTCGCGCAACACTTTGGCATGTTGTAACGCACGGCACCTGCGAATTAAGCATTCGGTACAATTTATCTTCGCAGGTGCCGGGCGGTATAACGCGCAAAAAAATTGGGCGGCACTGTCATGCCGCCCTCTGCGTGGACTTAATCTTATGTGTAGCAGAACGGTATCTGACACTGCGAATAGGTAAAGAAATGGGAGCACACTGTGCTCCCCTACGGTAGAAAAAATCCTCTGCCGTTCCTCTATAGTCTCAGTTCTCCCATCACCACCGTGCCCTCCAAGGGAAAGGGGTGATTCACAAGAGGGTGGAAACCGCAGGTGTCTACCCTCTTGTGCCCCGGCCGGGCAGGCCATGTCCCGCTGAATTTCAGCGAAAAACTCACAAATCCTGAATATTCATCTTCTCGATCTGCTTTTTGCGGTTCATCCCTCTGCGGCTGAGGAAGTAGATCACCAGCAGCACGATGGTCGGCATGGAGATAACGAGCAGCGTCAGCACCGTGTTGAGCACCGTCACGAACACGTCATACGAATCCACTCCGCCAACCGCATTGTCAGCCACTGAGGTCATCACCACATTCGTCACCACGTTCAGCAGGATGAACAGCTCCCCCGAAAACGTGATGGCAGGCAGTACCAGTCCCGGCACTTTGCTCTTCCGTCTGGAAAGATAGACCTGCAAAATAATCATTGCCGCGACAAACGCGATCAGAAAAATCAGCGAAATAATTGTAGAAACCGTTGCAATCAGCATTATTTGTTCCCCTCTCTCAGCTTTTTGTACTCGTTGATGAGCAGCTTCGCCGTGTCAAAATCCAGCTTGTCCTTGACCGCAAGACGCTTGATGAGCGCGATATACGGCTCCTCGTCCGCCTGCTCGCCAAGCCTGATCTTCTGGATCAGACGGTCCAGACGCAGGCGCACGGTCGGGTAGGTCACACCGTAAATGCCCGCGACCTCCTTGAGCGAACCCGACGCCAGCACGAATTTTTTGATGAACGACACGTCCTCCTCGTCCAGCGATGCAAGCCACTCCGGCATTACCTCGATTGCCACGGCTATCACTTCCTTTCATTGCAACTTCATTATAATATCAAATTATATTAAAGTCAATCTTTAATTTTATCAAAGTCCGGAAATAAAAAAACGGCACACCGTGAGATTCTCTCCGGTATGCCGTTTGCTGTTTCTTACTTACTTTTCTACTCGTTTCTGGAACGCCAGACGTTCTCCGCGCCCGTTTTCCAGCTCAATGACGCCGCAATAGGTATAGCCGAGCTTGTTCAGCAGACCCTGCATGGGCTTGTTGTTCGCGTGCGTGTCGATGCGGATGTTGCCGCACTGCTCCATGCACCAGTTCATGCAGAACGAAGCCGCGCCGTGCGTGCCCTTTGCCGCCGCGATACGGTGGACAACGCCGTACGGCGCATCGTCCAGCCAGGCGCCGCCGCGAATGACGCGGTAGGTCGGCTCGCCGTCGGTCGTAAACGCAAAGGTCGCTGCGATTTTGCCGTTGTCCTCGCAGACGTAGCTGCGGTGCAGTGCAAGATCCTTGTCCAGCATTTCCTGCGTCGGGAATCTGTCTCCCCACTGATCGGGATTGCCGTTTTCGCGCATAAATGCCCGCGCGTCCGCAAAAATTTTCTGCATCGCCGGAAGATCCTCCGGCCGGGCGTGTCGAATCTGCATTGTTATTCCTCCTTCAGCCATTCCGCGTAGAGTACCTGCCAGCGGTTTATATGCCGGTCGGGCACGCGCCCTTTCATCGGGTCTGCTGTCTCCAAATCCGCGAGCGCGAGTCCGTGCACGCCGTGCGGGAACAGGTGCAGCTCGTGGCTGATGTTCTCTCGGCGCAAAGCCGCCTCGAGCAGCAGCGTGTTCTCGACCGGAACGGTCGCGTCCGTCAGGGTGTGCCACAAAAATGTACGCGGCATGCGCGCGGAAACCAGCGTTTCCAGCGAAAATCTCCGCTGTTCCGCAGCATTTTCACCTGCCAGACGCACAAAGCTGCCGCGATGCGCATACGCTCCCGCCGAGACCACCGGATAGCACAGCACCGCCGCATTCGGTCGGTGCGCCTGCAAATCCGTGCCCGCAGGAAACCAGTCCGCGTCGTGCCACGTCGCCGCCAGCAGTCCCGCCAGATGGGCGCCCGCCGAAAATCCGCCGACCGCAATGCGGTCTGCCGCGATGCCGAGCTGTGCCGCATGTTCTCTCACCCAGGCGACAGACGCGGACAGCGTGTGCAGCGGCTTTACGCCAAGCGGCACCTCCGTGCAGTCGTACTCGAGCACGAACGCTTCCACACCGTCCCGCGCAAACGCACGCGCGACCGGTGCGCCCTCCCGGATGGAGCAGTATTCGTAGCCGCCGCCCGGGCACAGGATGAGCGCAGGCTTATTCCATCCGACCGGTGCCGGAAAATGTGTCAAAACGCCGTGATCGAGCCGCAAAACCTCTTTCATCGCGCACCTCACACGTTGTAGCGGTTGCGGATATCAATGCACGCAAGAATGCGGTCGGTCTCCGGCTTTTCGCCTGCCAGCAGGTAGTCCATGAGCAGCTCGATCGGACGTGCCCCCTGCAGGGCGGCATCCTGATCAATCAGGAAGTCGATGAGTCCGCGGCGGACATTCTCCGCATTTGCCGGAATCAAGTCGTGGCAGATCAGGTGCACCTTGCCCTGTAAACCCAGTTCACGCAGCGCGTCGCACGCGCCGAGCTGACCGTTTACCGAAACGTACACACCGCGCAGCGACGGATGCTCCTTCACGGCGCGGCACACAATATCATGCGCCAGCTGCTGATCGTCACCGCAGGTCTGCGGCGGCAGCAGGCTCAAACCGGGGAAATTTGCGGCAGCCTCGGTCTGAAAGCCGTCCACACGCTGCTGATGTGACCAGTTGTTTTCCTGACCGGCAACCAACAGGACTTCCCCGTGACCGGCGAGCAGCAGGTCCATCAGACCGGCGCTCATGCGTCCGCACGCGAAATTGTCCACGCCGACATAGCACAGGCGGCCCGAGTCCGGCAGATCCGAGTTGAAGGTAACGACCGGCATGCGCCCGGACAGCTCCTGAATACGGGCGCGTATCCGCTCGTCCTCCGCCGGAGAAAGCGCGATGCCCTGCACGCCTGCCTCGAGCAGCTCGTCGATCACGTCCAGCTGCTGCTGTGCATCGATGCCCTCAAGCGGCCGCACGAGGACCTCTGCGCCGGTGGTGGTAAAGTGCGCCGATGCGCGTTCGATCTCCTCAAATACCGTGTGCATGAACATGGTCTCGACCGACTGGACGATCACGCCGATCCTGATCGGGTTTTTCGCGCGTGCCAGCATGCGTCCCGCACGGTTCGGGCGGTAGCCTCGCTCTGCCGCAATGCGGCGCACGCGTGCCGCAACCTTGGGATCGACGCGTCCTCTGTCGTTAAGTGCCCGATCCACCGTGCCGCGGGAAACGCCCGCCAGCGCAGCGATCTCTGCCAAAGTGACTGCCATGAATTTTCGCTCCTACATACCGCGTTGCGCGGTGTCATTCCAAAGGCACCACCACACAATTTGACTGCGGTGCTTTGTGGAAATTTTGCGCTCTGACTTTGTTACGATTTCTTGCAATACATCAAGTATTGCTGCGAAACCGTGCCGCGTCAGAACACAAACTTTACTCACAAATCACTCTTGTCCAATTATGTGGTGTTACCTTTTTATTTTACACGTTTTGAACGAAAATTGCAAATGCAAATCAGTGAAATCGACAGAAATCGGTCAGTCGTCCAGCAGTTCGCCCTTGATGGAAATGGTCTTCACCTGCCACGGCAGCAGCTTGCCGCAGTGCTGCAGCGCAGTGCGGACGGCGTATTCCAGTCCGCCGCAGCACGGCACCTCCATGCGGACAACGGTTACGCTTTTGATGTTGTTCTGACGGAGGATTTCGGTCAGCTTCTCGCTGTAATCCACATCATCCAGCTTGGGACAGCCGACGAGCGTTACCTTCCCCCGGATAAAATCCTGATGGAAATTTGCGTACGCGTAAGCGGTGCAGTCTGCCGCAATGAGCAGGTTTGCGCCGTCAAAATAAGGCGCATTCACCGGCACGAGCTTGATCTGCACCGGCCACTGGCGCAGCTGGCTCGGCATCGGAATGAACGAGGCCGGCTGATTGACCGGGGCGTGTTCAATGCTCCGCGCCATGCTGCCCGGGCATCCGGTATGCGGCTGAGATTTTGCCTGCATATTGGCCTGCACAGCGGCTTCGTCATAAGCGGCGGCTTCGCGCTCGACGAACGAGATGGCGCCGGTCGGGCAGACCGGCAGGCAGTTGCCGAGGCCGTCGCAGTAGTCGTCGCGGAGCAGAGTGGCCTTGCCGTCCACCATGCCGATGGCGCCCTCGTGGCAGGCGTGGGCGCACAGGCCGCAGCCGTTGCATTTTTCTTTGTCGATTTCGATAATTTTGCGAATCATAGTGTTTTCTCCTTATATATCCTGTTTCTTGTCTTGAGATGGTTCCGCTGGAGCCGCCTACCCGGCGGGGGCACAAGAGGGTAGACACCAAGGTTTCCACCCTCTTGTGGATCACCCCTTTCCTATGAGGGCACGGCGAAATTTGCAGAGCTGAGACTACGAGGGAACGGCAGAGGATTTTTTCTTCCGCAGGACGGCCGTTGGCCGTCCATGTATCCGCGTATTCACAGTGTCGGATACCATTCTGCTACACAGGCGGGCAACTCTCCGCAGGGCGCGGCATAACCGTGCCGCGCAAATTTTTTACGCGTTATATTGGAAGGCACCTACGAAGATAAATGCTACCGAACGCCTACATTCGCAGGTGCCGTCCGTAAACTCCAGACTAACGGATTGCGCAACACAGTCATGTTGCGCCTGCGTAGAGTAAACTACATGTGTAGCAGTACACTATCTGACACTGCGAATCGGTTGAGAAAGACACGGTAGAAAAAATCCTCTGCCGTCCTCCTTTTCGAAGCGGTCGCCGCTCTCCGATTTTCGTCGGGCTATCAAGCAAGGGAAAGGTAGGAGTTCAAAGAGGAAGGGAAACCGCAGGTGTCCCTTCCTTTTTGCCCCCGCGGCGGGCGCCGCAGTCTCCCGCGCTCCGCAGAGCGCAACTCCCCGCTGAGGTTCAGCGGAAAACTCCCCGCCCGTTAGGGGCGAACACGCTCACGCAGTTCGTGTGCCCCGGTCAGCCGGTGCAGGAAAAAGAGCCGCCCCGTCAGGGCGAACCGCCTGCGCGGTTCGTGTGTCCCGCTTGACTTTACGCTCATATCTTACTATACTGAGAAGGCAAAGTATGTTGTCCCAACAACAAAACAGGAGGAAATATGAACCTGTCCATCCTTGCACGCTGCGGTCTGTTCCGCGGCATTGAAACCGCAGAATTATCCCCGCTTTTGCGCCGTCTGCACGCCTGCACGCGTGAATTTGACAAATTTCAGCCGATTTACCGTGTCGGCGATACCGCGCATGCGCTGTGCATTCTGCTCTCGGGCGGCGTGAATATCGAGCGCTGCGACGCATGGGGTCACAAGACGCTGCTCGACCACATTACGCCCGGTTTGGTATTCGCTGAAACGTACGCCTGCGTCCCCGGCACGCCCATGATGGTCTCCGCGGTGGCAGACGAGCCGTCCGAGGTGCTGTTCCTGCCGAGCGAAATGCTGCTCTCCTCTGCCGCGCAGGACAGCGCGCACAGTGTGCTTTTACGCAACCTTCTGGACGTCACCGCGCAGAAAAACCTGCTTTTGACGCGAAAAATCTTCCACACAAGTCCGAAATCCATGCGCGGCAAGCTGCTGTCGTACCTGTCCGCACAGGCGGTGCAGCACGGCTCGGACACGTTCGACATTCCGTTTGACCGTCAGCAGCTTGCCGACTACCTCGGCGTGGACCGCAGTGCGCTGTCCGCCGAGCTGAGCCGCATGCAGCGCGACGGACTCATCTCATACAAAAAGAGCCATTTTGTGCTCAACCATTCCCAATCCGATGAATAATCCACCCTGTTAAGGAGGTTTTTGTTATGAACTGCAAACCCTACATCCGCGCACATGCGGACGAACTGCTGGAAAGTCTTGCCGCGCTCGTGCGCATCCCAAGCGTAGAAGGCGTGCCGGAGGAGCATGCGCCGTTCGGCCGTGAGCCTGCCCGTGCGCTGCACGAAACGCTTGCGCTCTGCGAACAGCTGGGCTTCCGGACCGGCAATATGGACGACCGTGTCGGCTGGTGCGAGTACGGCGAAGGCGAGGAAATGGTGGCTGTGCTCGGTCATCTGGACGTTGTGCCCGCCGGCGACGGCTGGACCGAGACCGAGCCGTTTTCCGGCGAGATTAAAAACGGCCGCATTTACGGACGCGGCACGATGGACGACAAGGGCCCGATGGTGGCGGCCATCTACGCGCTGGCGGCGCTCAAGGATGCCGGATTTGCCCCCTCCAAGCGCATCCGTCTGCTGTTCGGCACCAACGAGGAAACCGGCTGCGGCGATATGTCGTGGTACGTTTCGCATGGCGGCGAACTGCCGGTGTACGGCTTCACGCCGGACGGCGAATACCCGATCATCAACGGCGAAAAGGGCATTCTCAACGGCACTTACAGCCGAAAGCTGCACCAGACCGGTGAATACCGCCTGACAAAGTTCGAGGGCGGTGCCGCCTCCAACATCTCTCCGGCGTATGCGGCGGCGGAGCTGCAGTGCCCGGCGGATGCGGCTTCCAAAATCTCCGCGGACAAGGTAACCGTCACGCCGATCGAGGGCGGCATCCGCGTGGAAGCCGAGGGCATTGCCGTTCACGGCTCGACCCCGGAGCAGGGCGAAAATGCCATCGGACGGCTGGCGCAGGCACTCAATCAGCTGCCGCTGACCGGCGAACTTGGCGACTGCATGGCATTTGTGGCAGAGCGCATCGGCATGGAGGTACACGGCGAGTCCCTCGGTCTCGCCATGCGCGATGAGCTGTCCGGCCCGCTGACGCTCAACCTCGGCGTGGCAAAATTTGAGCAGGAAACGCTGTCGCTCGTTTTCTCGGTGCGCTACCCGGTCACCTTGCAATACGAGCGCGTATACCCGCGTCTGTCGCGCGGTTTCACGCTCGGCGGCTTTACCGAAACCGAGCTGACGCACGCGGCGGCCATTTACATGCCGCCCGAAAGCGAACTCATCCGCAGACTGTCCAAGGTATATGAGGAGCAGACCGGCGAGAAGGCGGAGCTCAAGAGCATCGGCGGCGGCACCTATGCCAAGTCCATGCCGAACCTTGTCGCATTTGGTCCGATCTTCCCCGGCGATGAGGTGCGCGAGCACAAGCCGGACGAGTACATGGAGATCGAGCGCGTGCTGCAGAACGCGGAAATCATCGCGGCGGCAATGTACGAACTGGCAAAGTAAGGAGATTGTATGAGCAGAGAGACAAATATGACCGTCGGCCGTCCGACAAAACTCATTCTCGGACTGGCCGTACCGCTGATTTTGACAAATGTCGGTCAGCAGCTATACACAGTCGCAGACGCGTCCATCGTCGGGCGCGGTGTCGGTGTGGAGGCGCTGGCCGCACTCGGCGCGACCGACTGGCTGTACTGGCTGGTGCTGTGGACCGTGCAGGCCATGACGCAGGGCTTTTCCGTGCTCGTGTCGCAGACCTTCGGCTCAAACGATAAGAAGGGACTGCGCAAGGCCATCACCATGTCCGTGCTGCTGTGCGCGGCAGTCGGCATCCTGCTGACCGTGGTGTTTGTGTCCTCGGCAGGCTGGCTGCTGCACCTGCTGGACACGCCCGAGAACATCTATGACGGCGCGCACATTTATTTGACCATGATGTATGCGGGCACGCTCATCACGATGGCGTACAACATGGCAGCGGCGATCCTCCGCGCACTCGGAGACGGCAAAAGTCCGCTTATTGCCATGTTTACTGCCGGATGTCTGAACATTGTGCTCGACCTGCTGTTCGTTATCCGCTTCGGCTGGGGCATTCCGGGCGCTGCCGCCGCGACGCTGCTCGCGCAGCTGTTTGCATTCGCGTACTGCGTCATTGCGCTGCGGAAAATCCCGGCTGCGTCCGTCGAAAAGCCGGACTGGCAGCCGGACAGCAGTGTGATCCGGCGGCTGTGCCATCTTGGTCTGCCGCTCGCGCTGCAGCATTTCGTCATCGTCATCAGCGGCATCATCATGCAGGCGGTTATCAACACCTGCGGCTTTGTGTTCCTCGCGGGCTTCACCGCGACCAACAAGCTGCACGGCCTGATGGACTGCTCCGCGTCCGCGTTCGGCTACGCCGCCTCGACCTACACCGGCCAGAACTGGGGCGCAAACCGGCTTGACCGCGTGCGGATGGGTGTCCGCTCGACGCTTGTGCTGGCGCTCAGCTTTTCCGCGCTGCTGGCGGCGGGCATGATCCTGTTCGGCCGTCACGTTGTCGCCCTGTTTATCTCCGCGGATGCCGCCAACGCCGCCGAGGCGCTGTCGGTCGCGTACGATTATCTGGTCGTCATGAGCACGTTTTTGCTGTCCGCCTATGTGCTGCACACCTACCGCTCGGCTCTGCAGGGCATGGGCTTTACGACCGCGCCCATGCTCTCCGGTCTGACCGAGTTTGCAGGCCGTGTGGGTGCATCGCTGCTGCTGACCAAGGTCATCGGCGAGCGCGGTCTGTTCTACACGGACGCGGCCGCGTGGACATTCGCAGCGGTATTCCTTGCGGCATCGTACTATATCCAGCTGCTTATCATCCGAAAAAAAGGTCTGACCTATCAAAACACAAAGTAACCAAAAGAGGCTGTAAATTTAATTTACAGCCTCTTTTGCGCTTATTCGCCGTAGATTCCGGCGCGGTCGTTGATAACCAGTGTGCGGAGCAGCTCTTCGGTCAGGTCGAGCTTTCCGTGCTCATCGCCAAGCAGCCAGCCCTTGCGCGTCAGCTTCTCGACAGTCGGCTTCGCCCACGCGGGAACGGCGGAAACGCTGTTGTACGTCCTGCGGGTGTTCTCGATGATCTTCTTTACCTCGGCTTCGGTCATGTCAGGTTCCTCCTTTTTCTGTAACCCCTGCTTGAATGCTGTCCACGCGGATGCGCTCTCGACGAACGGCGCAGGACAGTTTTTGTGCGTAACATCGTAGTGGCGCACAACATTTTCGAGCGGAATACCGTATTTCGCCATCAGTTCGCGCGTCAGCGCCTGCGCCCGGCGCACGGTCTCGGGCATAAAGTAGAATTTCTCGCCGTTTTTGCGGCTGCACAGCTCAATGCCGATGCTGTTCGCGTTGCGGCAGTACGGGTGGAAATAGACGCCGCGCGTGCCGCAGTGCCATGCGATATCCGCGTCGCGGACCGACTGCCAGACCTCGTTTTCGTCCACAAAGTAGTGCGCTGAGGTCGAAATCTCCGCCCGAGCGAAGTAATCCGCATTATTTTTCGCGGTATCGCCGTCGTTCGCCGTAAAGTGAATCACCAGATAGCGGATATCCTCCTTCCCGCGTGCGGCTCGGCGGTAGTTGCCGCTGTGCGCCTGTTTGAATGCAATGTTCATCATTGCGTCACCTCCTTCAACCCTATGCCGGATGGAGGTGAAAATTGACCGAGAATGGTCAACTTTTTGAAAATTTTCGAGAAATTTTTCTGCACCGATTGTGCAGGGCACTCGAACTGCCGCAGGCGGGTTCGCCCCCAACGGATCGGTGCCAAAAACAGAGGACGCCCAAACCGGGGCAAAAAGCCGCCGTTTGTTAACAGTATATCCCTTGTATTTTCCCGTCTGGCTTGATACAATAAGCTTGTAAGAGAAAGGAGGCGTTTACAATGAAACGCTCAAAAGTTATTATAGCCGTAATTGCGATCATTGCAGTAGTCGCCGCAGCCTGTGTATATGGATATGTCCGCAGCAAGCCCGCCGATGAGCCGGAAAAGCCTGCTGTTACCAAGCCGGAGAACCCGACCACGCCGGACGACAGCAATTCCGGCAAACCGTCCGATTCCAAGACAAATGAACCTGCCGTACAGCCGGAAAACCCCAATCCGAGCGGCACGGAGTCGGTCACGATCTACGTTCCGGATGAACAGGGTGAAACACTCACGCCGACCGGCGCAGACGCGAAGGACGACTCCGACCAGTCGCTCGTGGATGCGCTCATCGCCGCAGGCTCGCTGCCCGAGGGCGTCAAGGTGCAGTCCTCGTCGCTCGAGAACGGCACGCTCACGCTCGACATGAATGCCGCCTTCGGCGAGGCGATCCGCGCCTCCGGCACCGCCGGTGAAACGCTCAAGATCTACGCACTGGTCAACACGTTCGCGCAGGCGCGCGGCGCAACCGCAGTGCTCATCACCGTGGACGGCAAGGTGCTCGAAAGCGGACACGAGGTCTACGATTACGCGATCGAGCCAAACAACTGACCTGCAAAAGAAAAGCTCCGAAACACCTGTTTCGGAGCTTTTTCTTACTTATTCATCATTTTCAGGAATTTTTCCTTGATATGCGCGGCAGCCGCGCACGGATCGTCCGCCTTCATGACGGCAGAGACCACGGCGATGCCCTTGATGGGGCTGTCAGCCAGCACGTCCATGTTATCCGCGTTCAGGCCGCCGATGGCAACCACCGGAATCGGGACTGCGCGGCACACATCGTTCAGCACGGAGACCGGCGTAACCTTGGTGGTAACGTGGGTGGTCGTCGGGTAAATGGCGCCGGTGCCGAGGTAATCCGCGCCGTCGTTGTACGCGGCAACGGCTGCTTCGACCGTCTTGGCAGTCGCACCGACGATCTTATCCGGGCCGAGCAGACTGCGGCAGACTGCCACCGGCAGGTCGCTCGCGCCGACGTGCACGCCGGCTGCATCACAGGCAATGGCAACATCCACGCGGTCGTCGATGATGAGCGGCACGCTGTAGCGGTCGGTGATAGACTTGACCTGCTGCGCCAGCTCAAGGTAGCTGCATCCGCCGGTGTCCTTCTCGCGGAGCTGAATGAGCGTTGCACCGCCCCTGCACGCCTCGTCCACCGCGTGGAGCAGGGTCTCGGTCGTGTGGTAGGTACTGTCCGTAATGACATATAATGTAGGATCAAACTGCATGATGATACTCCTTTTTTTAACTTATTGTGCCGTTTCGCATTCTTTTACCGTCTTACGAATGAAAAACAGGCTAATGACATCAACAACGTAAATAAATTGGGAAATGACCTGCCGGACTGCGGTTCCGGTGCTGATTTTGCCCTGCCTGCGCGCGTGCAGGATGAGCGCAATGCAGTAGCCGGACGAGGCCATCATGGCGAACCAGGCAACCAGCATTTGTAAGAGCACGACCGGCAGCGTCATCGGGAAAATCAGCGTAAACATGCCGTAAATCATGCCGAAAAAGAAATTCAGCAGGAACATTGGAATCGCGATGCACTTCATTGCAATGATGCAGCGCCACAGCGTCTGCCGCACCGCCGGGTCGGACAGCCGCCTGTACATCACAGCAGCGCAAATCAGATTGCAGATTGCCAACGGCCCAATAAGCAGCCAGAACAGGAATAATCCCATCTGAAATATGTCCTTATCCGTTCCTTGCGCCACAAAAGCGCACAGAAATTCGCCTGCATACGACAGCGCCAGACCGACAAAGCAAACGATTTCACAGATGCCAAAAAACTTTGCAGCCTTCATTCGCTCTCCCCTTTTAGCGCATGTTAATTTTCATCAATTTATTTTCACGATAAGCAAATCCTGTTCTTCCCCGAGTTCACCGAGCGCGGTGCCGTCCGGCTGAAACGCCATGCTGTGCCCGACAAATTTTCCGGGTGCATACTGATCTGCACCGAGCACGGTCAGACCGTTCTCGATGGCTCGCGCGCACAGCAGGGTGCGCCAGTGCAGCAGCTTGTTCTCGCCCTGCACCCAGCCCGCCGGAACGAACAGCGTCTCGGCGCCGCGCGCCTTCTGCTCGGCGGCCAGCGCCGGAAACCGAAGCTCGAAGCAGGTAATGATACCCAGTTTTCCGGCGGGTGTCTCGATGGGCAAAAACGGCCTGTCCCCTGCCCGGCACTCGTCGGATTCCCGATAGCCGAAGGCATCATACAAACGGTTCTTGCGGTGCGTTCCGCGCAGGCTGCCGCGGTCATCAAGAACCGCAATCGTATTGTATGGCAGACCGTCCGTGCGCTCGTACATGCCTGCGGCAATCCACAGGCCGTATCTCCTGCAAAGCTCACCGAGCGCAATAATGAACGCGCCGTCACACCGCTCTGCGGCCTCGATATTTTTCGACCGTGCGTTCATTTTTGCGTAATACATGCTGTATTCCGGCAAAAACAGTATTTTTGCTTCATTTTCCGCTGCCGTTTGTGCAAGGTGTTCTATTTCCCTGAGATTGGCAGTTTTGTCCTCTCCGGCGCTGAACTGCCCGATAGCAACCGTGCTCACGCCTCTCTCCAGCCCTTACATATGTCCACCCATGCCTTGAAACCGGAGAATTTCTCCAGTTCCGGGATGGTGACCTCGATGGCTGAGTTGGACGAGCCGCACGCCGGGAATACCGTCTCGAACCGTCGGAGCGATTCATCGAGATAGACCGTTACGCCGTCGTTCACGCCGAACGGGCACACGCCGCCGACCGCATGACCGATCTCCGGCTCGACCTCCTCAAACGCGAGCATTCGCGCCTTGCAGCCGAACCGCGCCTTGTACTTCGGGTTGTCGATCTTGGTGTCGCCTGCCGCAACGATGAGAATCACGCCGTCATTCGTGCGGAACGACAGCGTTTTTGCGATGCGTGCCGGTTCGCAGTGGGCGGCTTCGGCGGCCAGCTCTACGGTCGCGCTGGACACCGGGAACTCGATCACGCGATTCTCTGCGCCGAACTGACGCAGATACGCTTTTGCTTTTTCGATGGACATGGGTCTCAATCTCCTTCTGTCTGCTGCGGGATATCGTCGATCATGCTTTCGCACAGCCGACGTAAATAATTTGCAATTTCGCTGAGCGCAAGGCATGTGCACAGCCGCTCCTCCGGGTCATCCGGCGTCTCGGGCAACTGGGAGGTCAGCAGCGGCGGAATGGCTTCGCGCATGCGCTTCTTGTCCGCGAGCAGATGCTCGTAGCACGCCGCAAAGTCCACATCGTCCCGACCGGTCAGCGCCTTTACATCGTTTAAGCGCAGCGTCTGCTTCAAATGGTACACGCAGAGCAGCTGCATGATCTGCTGGCGCGTGTATTTTTTGCCCTTCACCGGCGTCATAAGCCCTTCCTTGACGTAGTTGTTGACCATGGTTTTTGTCAGCAGCTTATCCTCCGGCGTGCGCTTGCTGCCTGATAGACACTGATCGAACAGCGTCAGCACCTGATCCATATACAGGTCAAGCTGCGGCACCTCGTCGGGCATGATATCGCGGTCGGCAAAGACCGCTTCTATGGTTTTCTCCAGCCGCGGCATGGCGTTCACCTCATCTTTTACAAAATATTAACAACTGCAGTACCGAACGGAAACACGCAATTTTTCGTCTGCCCGTGCGGCCTGCAATGCTATTATTATAAGCCTTTTGCGCGCTTCACGCAAGAGTTATGCCGCTCGACAAACCCACTATACTATGGTATACTGAACGTACAATAAGCGGTAGGAGGCTTACATATGAAAAAATTCTGGCAACGCCTGGTCCTTTTCGGACTGACAGGTGCATTTTTTGTATCCTGTATCAGCTGCAGCGCGGCAAATACTGCCTCGAAGGTTCCGATTCTGATGTATCACAACCTGACGAACGACCCGTCCGCCGTGACGAGCATGACCATCACCGGCGAGCGGTTTCAGGAGGACATGGAATATCTGGAATACAACGGCTACACGCCGCTGCTCTCCTCGGATTTGATCGACATCCGAGCCGGAAAGGAAGCCATGCCCGAGCGGCCGGTCATGATCACCTTTGACGATGGTTATCGCTCCAATTACGATATTGCGTACCCGATTCTGCAGAAAACCGGCATGAAGGCCGTCATTGCGCTGATCGGCAAAAGCATCCGCGCAAACGACAACACGGAAGCGAACCGCTTTTTCCTCAAGTGGGATGAGGCAGCCGAAATGGCCGACAGCGGTCTGGTAGAGCTGGGTTCTCACACCTACAACCTGCACAACCCGCAGTACGGCGGACTGACCGCACCGGACGGCATCAACGGCATCCAGCGGCTGAAGGGCGAGTCGCAGACGGCGTATAACAAGCGCGTCGGCGAGGATCTCAAGCAGAGCATCGACCTCATCACGCAAAATACCAGCCAGAAAAACGTGCTGTTTTTCGCATATCCGTTCGGCGCGCGCGATGCGTGGATGCAGCCGCTGCTGCAGAAAAACGGTATTCAGGTCAGCGTGCTGACCAACACCGAAACAGCGTCTATCCGGCGCGGATTGACCGATTTGCCGCGTTATCGCATCACGATGGACACCAAACTGAGCGATATTCTTCCGGCGAACCCGAACGCCTCGCACGATATTACCGTGCGGGCGCACATGCCGACCATGATCAAGAATGAGAAAATCCGGCAGGAAGTCGCCCGGCACCTTCCCGCACAGGAGAGAACCATAAAGATTCCGAAATCGTATACCTGATTTTTCAAGCACTGTCTTTGATTAACAAAGACGGTGCTTTTTTTATGGTGACAATCTAGAGAAAGCACTTGCAATTTCCGAAAAATGTGGTATCATAGCAGATGTGATATAGTTTTCAACTCTACATAGTAAAGGGAGGAGTTTGTATGCCTCGTGCATTTCTCAAGGCCCGTGAGCCGTTTTCCAGTTACTCTCATTTCATCGGTGCGGTGCTCAGCGGCGCCGGACTGTTCGTGCTGCTCGTGCGGCTGCTGTTCGATTCGTCCGTCACCGGCTCGCTTGCGGCGGCTGCCGTGGTGTTCTGCCTGTCGCTGATCGCGCTGTACTCCGCAAGCAGCGTGTACCATTTCTCCGGCCGCGGCGAAGCCGTCCTGCGGCGGCTGAAAAAGCTCGACCACAGCATGATCTATGTGCTGATCGCGGGCAGCTACACGCCGATTATTCTCAAATTCATGCCTGCGCCGCGCAGCTATATCTTTCTTGGCGTGATCTGGCTGATTGCGCTGACCGGCATTGCCATCAAGCTGCTGTGGATTGACGCGCCGCGTCTCATCGGCACCGCGCTGTACCTCGCGCTCGGCTGGGCAATCGCGTTTGATTTCGGAGTCGTGCTGTCCATGCCCGCGCCTGCCATTGCCCTGCTGGCCGCCGGAGGTCTGTCGTATACGGTCGGCGGCGTGATCTATATCGCCAAAAAGCCGAATTTAGGTAAAATGATCGGGTTTCATGAGCTGTTTCATCTGTTCGTAATCGTCGGCAGCGTTTGTCATTATCTGATGGTGTTTCTATATGTTCTCTAACAAACGAGCCGTGAATCTTCATGTGATTCACGGCTCGTTTTTGTTTTCATCCGCACCCGGCAAACCATTCGGCAAACCGAAAGCAGTCTATTTTTTATGCGTTTTAGGCGCTGTTGCCTCAAAACTCATATCCAGAAGCAGCTTCATTTTATCATCTGCAACGCTTCCGTCAAGAGCCACCGTGATCCAGCTTGCCTTGCTCATATGATACGCCGGGAAAAATCCCTTTTCTCCAAGCAGCGAGCCTATCAGTATCGGATCACATTTGAAATTAACCACCTGCAGCACTTCTTCTCCCTGCAGCCCCAGTTTCACCTTTGGCACATCCATGATAACGGCAAACCATTTTTTATTACTGCTATGGCGGAACACTCCATAATTCGGATACTTTATCCACGGATGATCCGGCTCTGTACCATAATTATTCCGTATATATTTTTCTAACGCCGTTCGATCCATACTGCCATCTCCATCCCCGGTTTATATTAAGGCAACACCGCACAATTAAAGCGGCGGTGCTTTGCAGAAATTTTGTGCTCTGACTTTGTTGCAGTTTCACGGTAATACATCAAGTATTACCGCAAAACTGTGCCTCGTCAGTACGCAAAATTTACTCGCAAATCACTCTTGTTCAATTATGCGGTATTGCCTTAAAATATCATACTCTCCGTATCGCCTGCAACCTTTTCAAAATCTCCTCCCATATATTATTCAAAAAAGTACTTCTTACCGATTGACAAAAATATGGATTTGCAATATACTCTTAATTAAGAAGCAATACTAATAAAGGAGGTGCATTTTATGTAGACCAGAAACACCATTCAGCGTCAGATTGTCTTGCAGGCAGTGAATCAGATGCACAACCACCCTACCGCGGATGCGATTTATGCCGTTATCGCGGCGCAGCACCCGACCATCAGCAAGGCCACGGTTTACCGCAATCTGAACCAGCTGGCAGCTCAGGGCGAGATTTTGCGCGTGCCTGTGCCGACCGGTGCCGATCACTTTGATTTCAACATCAAGCCGCATTATCATGTGCGGTGCACCAAGTGCGGCGGCGTTTTTGATGTATTTATGCCGCCTGTCACCGATCTCATCGACCGCGTGGAGGATTCCTCCGGTGTTGAGCTGCATCGGTACGAAATTCTGTTCGAGGGTATTTGCAGCGCTTGCAGGAAAGACTAAAAGAGCGGTCAGAACGGTCTGACCGTCAAAAGAGACAAGAAGAATAGGAAAAGCGGAGAAAGGATAACTGTTATGGCAGAACTCAAGGGCACCCGCACCGAAGCAAACCTGCAGACCGCATTTGCAGGCGAATCCATGGCACGCAACAAGTACACGTTCTTTGCCTCCAAGGCGAAAAAGGACGGCTATGTGCAGATTGCGAAAATCTTCGAGGAAACCGCCGCAAACGAGAAGGAGCATGCGAAAATCTGGTTCAAGCTGCTCAACGGCGGCATTGACGATACCGCAGCCAACCTCAAGGCTGCCGCAGAGGGCGAAAACTACGAGTGGACCGACATGTATGCCACCTTCGCCAAAGAGGCGCGTGAGGAGGGCTTCGACCACATCGCGGACCTGTTCGAGATGGTCGGCGCAATCGAAAAGGAGCACGAGGAACGCTACCGCAGACTGCTCAGGAATGTCGAGGATAAGCTGGTCTTTTCCCGCGACGGCGACTGCGTATGGCAGTGCTCCAACTGCGGACATATCGTGGTCGGCAAACAGGCGCCGGAGGTTTGCCCGGTTTGTGCACATCCTAAAGCCTACTTTGAACTCAAGGCTGACAATTACTAATTGAAAATGGAGAATGGAGAATGAACCTTTTGATTTACCATTCTCCATTTTTATTTACGAATGTGCAAACGAGTTGGGAAACGGTGGGATGAGGTCATCCCGCCCTACGATAACATGAACAATCAACGCAAAATATTACACCATAATCAATATGAAACGAGGGAGAAACAACCGTTTCCCCCTCATTTTTGTTTAGTTTGCGGAGCGTACCGCGTCCTTCATGCTCTTGACGTACGCCTTGACGTGCGGCACGCACTCCATACCCATGAGAGCGGCGGCGGTCGCGGTCGCAACACCGTGCTGACCGGCGCCGGTCTCTGCGATCAGACGGGTCTTGCCCATCTTTTTCGCCAGCAGCGCCTGACCGAGCACGTTGTTGATCTTATGGGTGCCCGTGTGGTTCAAATCCTCGCGTTTGAGGTAGATCTTTGCACCGCCGAGGTCGTTCGTCATATGCTCCGCAAAGTATAGACGCGACGGACGGCCTGCGTAGTTGTTCAGCAGCTCGGTCAGCTCTGCGTTGAATTCCGGATCGTTCTTATAGTGGTTGTAGGCTTCCTCCAACTCGATAACCGCGTTCATCAGCGTTTCCGGCATATACTGACCGCCGTGTACGCCAAAACGTCCCTTGCTCATTGGTTTGCTCCTTTCACAAGCGCCGATACGCGGCGCATCTTGTCCATATCCTTTACATCGTCCGTTTCAATGCCGCTGGACAGGTCGAGCGCATACGCGCCGGTCTGTGCGGCTCTTTGGACATTGGTTTCATTCAGCCCGCCCGCGAGAAAATACGGGTGGTTTACCTGCCCGATCAGCGACCAGTCGAATGTTTTGCTGCTGCCGCCGTAGGCGTGCTTCACATAGGTAGCCAACAGCAGATAATCCACCGGCAGGGTGTCCGCCTGCTCAATGTCGCGGTGGGTCTCCACGCGCACCGCGTAGACGATGGGCGCGTTCGTCAGCTTCCTCAGCCTGTTTATATAATGTAAGCTCTCGCCGCCGTGCAGCTGGATAATGTCGATAACCTCATCGCGCACGAGCGCGGCAATATGCTCCGGCTCGTCGTTTACGAACACACCGACCGCCTTAATTTCCGGGTCGAGGTGCTCCTTGAGCCGCGCCGCGTCTAAATCCGATACATGCCGGCGGCTCTCCGCGAACACAAAGCCGATGAAATCGGGTTTTACTTTGTTTGCGGCTTCGATATCCGCTTTGCGGGTCAGTCCGCAGAATTTCAGCTTCACTTTGCGGCCTCCCGGAGTGCGTCAAGCGCCTGTTTCTTATCTGCGGCACGCATGAGGTACTCGCCTACCAGAACCGCGTCTGCGCCCGACTGGGACGAAACCGACCGGTTGCCGTGCTTTGCAACCGGCACACCGCCTGCCGCCGCCACGAATGCGGCGGTCGTGGAGATGTTGAACGAGCCGACCTCGTCACCGCCGGTGCCGACAATGTCCATGACCGCGCCCTTCGGCTCAATGTGCGCGCCCTTTTCGCGCATGACCTCGGCGCAGGCGGTAATCTCGGTGATGGTTTCGCCCTTCATGCGGAGCGCCGTCAGCAGGGTTGCCATTTCGATGTCGGTCGCGGTGCCGTCCATCATTTCCTCCATTGTTGCACGAGCGATGGTGTAGTCCAAATCACGACCGTTGATCGCTTCGTGAATTGCAAGCTGAATCATTATATATCGACCTTTCTATTACATCTATTATATCATTACTAATTGATATCTTCTCCGTAGGGCAGCCCGCCCTACGGTTCTGGTCAAACTTTACATAGACAGAAAGTTTTTCATAATGGTTGTTCCCTGCGGTGTAAGAATGGATTCCGGATGAAACTGCACACCGTAAATCGGCATGATCTTATGCCGCACAGCCATGATCTCTCCTCTTTCATCGCGGGAGATGACTTTCAAACACTCCGGCAGACTGTCCGGTGCGGCGACCAGAGAATGATAGCGCGCTGCCATCGTTTTCTTTGCCAGACCCTTGAACTGCGGCTCGTCGGTATCCACCTCGACGATGCTCTGCTTGCCGTGCATAAGCTGCTGCGCGTGCTCAATTTTGCCGCCGAACGCTTCGCAGATGGCCTGATGACCGAGGCACACGCCAAGGATCGGGATGCTGCCGCCGAGCCTGCTTACCACTTCCTCGCAGATGCCCACGTCCTTCGGATAGCCGGGCCCCGGAGAAAGAATGATGTGCGAGGGATTCAGTCCCTCGATTTCGCTGACGGTGAGCGCGTCATTGCGGACAACGCGCATATCCGGCTCGATAGCCGCCGCCTGCTGAAACAGGTTATAGGAAAAAGAATCGTAATTGTCGATCAGGAGAATCATTATCCGTCTACCTCCGATGCACGCTCGATGGCGTTCATAACTGCCTTTGCCTTGTTTGCGCTTTCCATATACTCGTTATACGGCACGGAATCCGCAACGATGCCGCCGCCCGCCTGCACGGTCACGGTGCCGTTCTTCTTGGCAGCCATGCGGATGGCGATGCAGGTATCCATATTGCCGGTGAAATCCAGATAGCCGAGTGCGCCGCCGTATACGCCGCGCGGCTCACTCTCCTGCTCCTCGATGATTTCGCAGGCGCGGATCTTGGGTGCGCCGGACAGCGTTCCCGCCGGAAGCACGGCTTCGATGGCGTCGCACGCATCGTACTTTTCGTCAATGTCGCCCTCGACCTGCGAGCAGATGTGCATGATCTTGGAATAGCGGTGGATCATCATGTAATCGGTGACCTCCACCGTGCCGATCTTGGACACGCGGCCGAGGTCATTTCTGCCGAGATCGACCAGCATATTGTGCTCGGAAAGCTCCTTTTTGTCCGCGAGAAGCTCGTTCTCGAGCACCTTGTCCTCCTCCGGCGTTTTGCCGCGCGGACGCGAGCCTGCAACCGGGAAGGTGGTCAGGCGGCCGTTATCCAGTCGGATGAGCGTTTCCGGAGAGGAACACATGATCTCGTCCCCATCAGTGGAGAGGAACACCATGTACGGTGAGGGATTGGTGGTGCGGAGCACGCGGTACGCCGAAAGCAGGCTGTCCTGATACGGACTGGAGAACTGACGCGACTGCACCGCCTGAAAGATATCGCCGTCAAAGATGTATTCGCGGATTTTCTCCACGATATCGGCGTACTGCGCCTCGGTGACGTTGCAGGTGAAGCTCGGCCTGCCGGTTGCCTTGAGCGGCGGAAGCGGGGTCTGGTCGTTGATCAGCGCCGCCATACCCTCGAGTGCCGCACACGCCTTGCCGTAATTCTCCATCACGCTGTCGGTCTTCATGTTGACGATGAGCACGATCTTCTGCTTGAGGTGGTCATACGCAATGACCTTGTCGAACAGCATCAGATCAAAATCATCCCATGCGCCGCGCTTGATTTTGAGCGTCGGCTCCGCGTAGCCGAGCATGGCATACGCGAAGTAGCCAACGAAACCGCCCGTGAACGGCGACTGCCCCTCGAGCCGCGGTGCTCGGTGAGCGGCTTGTCGGTCTTGACCGTCTTGTTGACCGTACCCTCGAGCGTTACCGTGCCGTTTTTGCAGGTCGCACGCAGGATCGGGTCGTAGCCGAGGAAGGAGTAGCGCGCCCATTTTTCGCCGCCCTCCACGCTCTCCAACAGGAAAAAGCGGTCGGAACGGGTCTGCAGCCGGCGCAGCAGCGAAATCGGCGTTGTCATATCGGCGTAGATCTCGCGGCAGACCGGAATGGTCGTATACTCCTTCGCGAGCTTCAAAATCTCGTCACAGCTTGGGGTAATCATTGTGTTTTCCTCCATCTGCATAACAAGCGCGGTAAAAACCGTATTCATCGTGTTTTATCTCTTGGGTTCGTGCAAGCGTCGTAGACGCAATAAAAAAGGCTTCTGTCCTATGATACAAACGTATCATGGGACAAAAGCCTGTTACTTCTGCGGTACCACCCAAATTGGCGTACAAAAACGTCCACTCTGCCGTGTGCAAACACACACGCTCCCATGATAACGGCGGGAATCCCGTCAGCCATACTCTCTCTGCGGATTTGAGGCTGCCCTCACAAGTCCATTCAGTAACGTCCTCTGCTGCTCTCCTCACACCACCGGAAAGCTCTCTGGAAGCACGGTCTCGCTCTTACTCACTCTTGTTCTGCGGTTTTGCTTTTTCTGAAATCAGTATATTCCTACGATGAAAATTTGCCAAGTGGATTTTCTGTGTTTTTTTGCAAATCCCACTTTTTCTCTATGTTATTTTGCAATGGGATAGGACGGGCACACCGCGCCGAGCGGACAGCCCTCGCACTTCGGGCTGCGGGCGGTGCAGTGCTCGCGGCCGAACAGCACCAGCCGGTGGCAGAAATCGGACGATTCCGCCGGGTCGAGCAGCTTTCGCAGGGCATTTTCGACCTTTACCGGGTCCTTCTCGTTCTTGACAAAGCCCAGCCGGTTGGACAGCCGGATGCAGTGCGTATCGCACACAATGGCCGGTTTGCCGAAAATATCCCCGAGGATGAGGTTGGCGGTCTTGCGGCCGACGCCCGGGAGCTTGAGCAGCTCCTCCATGGTATCCGGCACCCTGCCGCCGTAATTGGCGATGAGCATCATGGCGCACGCCTTGAGGTCGCGCGCTTTGGTGCGGAACAGGCCGCAGGTCTTGATGGCCTCGGCAATCTCCTCCTCGGACGCATCCGCGAAGCTCTGCAGGGTCGGAAACTGCTTGAATAATTTTTCTGTCACAATATTGACGCGCGCGTCCGTGCACTGCGCGGAAAGCCGGGTGGCGAACAGCAATTCATAATCGTGTGTATAATGCAGGGCGCAGACCGCCTCCGGATAGACGGTTTTCAGCAGTTCGGTAACGGCGGCGGCACGTTCTTTCTTAGTCATTTTGTTATCCCCTCTCCACAAGTTTTCCTACGATAATTGTAGCATATTGTCGAAAAAAGGGCAACCGTTTGCACAAAAGTGCACAATGTAACAATTTCACTATAAACTGCTAAAGCGGTAACGCAAAAATCAGATGTTTGTCAATAGATTCCATGCGAAAAATGTGGTTAAATTATAATAGTAAATTCTTATCCGGCAGGAGGCTGTATCATGGTTCGTCAAGCAATGGACTTCGTGACAGCGTTCGACCCCGAACTCGGACGTATGATCGAAGCGGAATACAAACGACAGGCGCGCAACATTGAGTTGATCGCCTCGGAAAATATAGTCAGCGAGGCTGTTATGGCGGCAATGGGCAGCGTGCTGACCAACAAGTACGCCGAAGGCTATCCCGGCAAGCGCTACTACGGCGGCTGCGAATGCGTTGATGAGGTGGAAAACCTCGCAATCCGCCGCGTGTGCCAGCTGTTCGGCGCGAAATACGCGAACGTGCAGCCGCACTCGGGCGCGCAGGCGAACATGGCGGTCTATCAGGCGCTGTGCAAGCCGGGTGATACCGTGCTCGGCATGAGCCTGGACAACGGCGGTCACCTGACCCACGGCTCGCCGGTCAATCAGTCCGGCCTGCTGTACAACATCGTGCCCTACGGCGTGGATGAGAACGGTCTCATTGACTATGATGCGCTCCGTGCCCTTGCAAAAAAGGAGCAGCCGAAGATGATCATCGCCGGTGCGTCCGCGTACCCGCGCGCCATCGACTTTGAAAAATTCGCTGAAATCGCACACGAGGTCGGCGCGTACCTGTTCGTTGACATGGCGCACATTGCCGGTCTGGTGGCTGCCGGTCTGCACCAGAGTCCGGTCCCCTACGCGGATGTCGTCACCACCACCACGCACAAGACGCTGCGCGGTCCGCGCGGCGGCGTCATCCTGACGAACGATGAGGAACTGGCAAAGAAGTTTAACAAGGCCATCTTCCCCGGCACACAGGGTGGCCCGCTCGAGCATGTCATCGCCGCAAAGGCGGTCTGCTTCGGTGAGGCGCTCAAGCCGGAGTTCAAGGCGTACCAGCAACGCGTCGTCACCAATGCCCGCGTGCTCGCGGACGCACTCCGGAAGCAGGGCTTCGACCTTGTGGCGGGCGGCACGGACAACCATCTGATGCTCATCGACCTGCGAAAGACCGGCGTGACCGGCAAGGAGCTGCAGCGCCGTCTGGACGAAGTGTACATCACCGCCAACAAGAATGCCATCCCGAACGACCCGGAAAGTCCGTTCGTCACCTCGGGCATGCGCATCGGCACGCCCGCTGTCACCACCCGCGGCTTCGGTGCGCCGGAGATGCTCCGCATTGCCGAGTTCATCTGGCAGGCCGCAACCGATTTCGACAACAAGGCAAACGATATCCGCCGAAATGTACGCGATATCTGCGCAAATTTTCCAATTTACTAACAATTTTTGCCGATTCTCTACTATGGGAATCGGCTTTTTGGTTGGCTTTGTTCGGTTTGCATAATGCAAAATTACCTGTCATAAACAGTCGAGCAGATAAAGTTTTTGTAAGGTTTGAACAAAACGCTTGCCTTTTCCCGTCAGTATGCTATACTTAGATACATGAGGGAGAGCAAATCCCGCCAAATGGCTTGGAGGAAATAACAAAAGGGGAAATGCAGTAATGGGAATTAAACTGAAACTGACCGGTCTCCGGCGATTTGTCCGAACCGAGGCTGAGATTGCGGACTACACCGCGCAGGTCGCGGCAGCGCAGGACACGCTCGTGAACGGCACCGGCGCCGGAAACGATTTTCTTGGCTGGCTGAATCTGCCGGTGGATTATGACCGGGACGAGTTTGCGCGCATCAAGCAGGCGGCAAAGAAGATTCAGCAGACCTGCGATGTGCTGATCGTCATCGGCATCGGCGGCTCGTATTTAGGGGCACGGGCAGCCATCGAGTTCGTAAACGGTCAGTTCTACAACCAGACCCGCCCGGAGGGCATTCCGGAGGTGTACTTTGCCGGCAACAACATTTCGTCGTCCTACTTAAACGACATTATCAAGATGATCGGTGACCGCGATTTCTGCATCAACATCATCTCGAAGTCGGGCACGACCACCGAGCCTGCCATCGCCTTCCGCGAGCTGAAAAAGCTGTGCGAAAGCAAATACGGCAAGGAGGGGGCGCGCGAGCGCATTTTCGCCACGACGGATAAGGAGCGCGGCGCGCTCAAAAAGCTGGCGGATGACGAGGGCTACGAGACCTTTATTGTGCCGGATGACATCGGCGGCCGTTTCTCGGTGCTCACGCCGGTCGGTCTGCTGCCGATGGCTGCAGCCGGTCTGGACATTGACGCGGTGATGGCAGGCGCTGCCGCCGCCCGCGAGAACTATTCTCATGGCTCCTTGCACGACTGCGCGCGCTATGCGGCACTGCGCAATCTGCTGCTGTTCAAGGGCAAATCCATGGAGATCATGGTAAACTACGAGCCGTCGCTCGTCATGCTCGGCGAATGGCTCAAGCAGCTGTTCGATGAGTCCGAGGGCAAGGACCATAAGGGTCTGTTCGTCACCTCAGCGAATTTCTCCACCGACCTTCATTCCATCGGTCAGTTCATTCAGGACGGCTCGCGCATCATGTTCGAGACCGTGCTGTGGGTCAAGGAGCCGCGCTCCGAGATTACCATCGAGCATACCGAAGAGGACATCGACGGCCTGAATTATCTGGCAGGTCAGACCGTGCAGCACGTCAACCAGAAGGCGTACGAGGGCACGCTGATCGCCCACATGGACGGCGGCACGCCGAATATCATCATTGAGATCGACCGCACGGACGCTTGGCATTTCGGCTATCTGGTCTACTTCTTCGAGAAGGCCTGCGGCATTTCGGGTTACCTGCTCGGCGTAAATCCGTTCAATCAGCCGGGTGTTGAGGATTATAAGAAGAATATGTTTGCACTTCTGGGCAGATCGGGTTTCGAGGAGCGGAGAAAGTACCTTGAGGCTCGTGTCAAGCTGGAAGACTGATCGTCCCTTTTACCCTTTTTGTTGATGGGGTATAACTCCGGTGATTTCACTAAATCACGCACATAACCGATACCGGATACCCAAAAGATGCCGAAGGCAACTTCGGCATCTTTTCATGCCTCAAAAGAAGCACAAAAATATTGTATGATACAAAAGAATTCTCCCTTTTCAGAATTGTGTACTTATGGGAAATGAGCTTATAAATATACATTGCAAACAGCAGACATCTATTTTATAATCAAATATAAAAATCGGAACTTGAGGTGATGAAACTATGGCTGAAATACAAATTGCATGGTTAGAATTGATGACAGTTGGAGGTCTTGGTGTAATATTAGTTCTACTAGGAGTTATTTTCAATATCATTGTAAAAAGACAGAATAAATTGTGTACAAAAAAGACAGACGGTATTGTTAAACAATATGGGTTTCCTGGAAATGGAAGAGTGTACCCAATCGTTGAGTACTTTGTGAATGGAACTTGTTATAAAGCAAAGAAAAAATTTCGAGGAATTATAACAACGCAACTATCAGGAGTACCTGCACCGATGAAATCAGAAGTCTATGAAGATGAAAAAGGATGGCTACATGTAAAAACTGGAGCTATTGCAAATTTGCGTCAATTTGCGGAGCAGTTGTGGCCTATCAACAGTAAGATGACAGTTTATTATAATCCAAACAATCCTAAAAAGTGCTATGTTGATAGACCAATTTCAAAAAGTTTTACTTCCATGATGTTTATCATAATGGGGACAGTAACAATACTCTCGAGTGTACTGGTATTCTTTTTGATGCAGTTATAAATTGCAAAAGATAATTGCTAATCAGACAAATTCCAGTTTGTTGAACTGAATAGCATATTCTGACCGATAGGAGCAAGGTTAAAACCCACCTTGCTCCTTTTCCAATGCTTAAAGTTCCGTCAAATCGACGGAGGGATTGGCGGATAGGCTTATATCAACACAAAAGGTAAAAGGGAGGACTGATCCCTTTGCTGTATTCAAGGAGAGAGCGCTGTGCTCTCTCCTTTTTATTTTGCGCGTATGCCAAATTGAGAATGGAAAATGCCAAATCTCCACGCTCATTCTCCATTCTCAATTACTCCTCCCTTGCGTAAATCCCGCCCTTCCGGGTAAAATAAATGCGGTGATGAAAATGAAACTCCAAACTCCCGCAGTCTTTGCGCTGGGCGCGGCCGGCTATGCCGCGCTTGAGCTTCTCTGGCGCGGACGCACCCACTGGACGATGGCGCTGACCGGCGGTGCGGTTCTGGTCGGTCTGCGGCAGCTGCGGCGGCGCGTACACGAGGAAAACCCGCTCTCCCGCTGCCTGTGCGGCGCGGCATGCATCACGGCGGCGGAATATGTGGTCGGCTGCACGGTCAACCGGCATTTCCGGCTGCGCGTGTGGGATTACTCGCATGAATTCGGCAACGTTCAAGGGCAGATCTGCCCGAAATACGCCGTGCTGTGGACGCTGCTCGCCGCGCCGATCATGCTGCCGAAATAAGGCGAAAATGTATGCCTCTCCCCTTGCAATACGGTTTTCAATGTCTTATAATAGTGGTAAACTATGCAGAAAAGGAGACACACCATGCTGATTGCAGTCAATGCAGGAAACAGCCGCGTTTTGCTCGGCGGCTATGAGGAGGACGGACAGGTTTTTTCTGCCTCCATCGCAACCGAGCCTAAGCTGACGCGCGACGACTACGCCTGCAAGCTGCAGCAGGTGCTTTTGCTGTACGGCGTGAACGTGCGCCGCATCCACGGCGGTATTGTCAGCTCGGTCGTTCCAAGCATGGTCGGCGTGCTCGAGGGTGCGCTGCGCCTGCTCGGCATCCGCGATGTCATCGAGGTATCGAGCGGCGTCAAGACCGGACTCAACATCCGCTCCGAGCAGCCGCGGCAGGTCGGCTCGGACCGCGTAGCCGCTGCGGTGGCCGCCCGTGCCAAGGGAAAGCTGCCGTGCGTGGCGGTTACGCTCGGCACCGCGACCACGTTCACCGCGCTCGATGGGTCCGGTGCGCTGGTCGGCTCGGCCATCACGGCGGGCGTGCAGCTGAGTCTGCTCGCGCTCCGCGAGCAGGCAGCGCAGCTTCCGGCGGTCGCCATCGACGCCAAGGACGAGGGCATTCTCGCCCGGAACACGGTCGATGCCATGCGCGTCGGCGCGGTTTACGGTGCGGCGTCGCTCGTGGACGGCATGGTCGAACGCTTTGCGGAAGCGCTCGGAGAAACGCCCTACGTCGTGCTCACCGGAGAGCTTGCGCCGCTCGTCACTCCCTATCTGCGTATCCCGTTCGAGTACGATGAAAGCCTTGTGCTCGATGGTCTGCACCTGATTTGGAAGAAAAATCGGGGTTGAAAGAGATTTGGCAGCGAATTTCTATCGCTGACCACCACAATTTTTGTATTGCGCTGTACCTGTCAAAGCAGGACGGCAGCAGGAGGAATTACAAATGAATAACAAAACTACCAATGTACGGTATCTCGCGCAGCTGGCGCTGCTTGCGGCGATCGAGGTCGTGATGAAGCTGATGGGTCTGGGCAGCGTGCCAGTCGGTCCGCTGTACATGTCGTTCCTGACCGTGCCGATCGCTGTCGGCGCGATGAACATGGGTCCGACCGCCGGTGCAATTCTCGGCGGCGTATTCGGTCTGGTCAGCATGAAGGACGCCATCACCGGCGTGTCGGCTATGACAAGCGTATTTTTCCAGATCAGCCCGATCAACACCTTCGTTCTGTGCGTTGTCATGCGCGTGCTGATGGGCTGGTGCGTCGGCCTGCTGTTCCGCGTGCTGCGCCGCGTGGACCGCAAGAAGAGCTGGAGCTATTTTGTCGGTGCGATGTCCGCGCCGCTGCTGAATACCATTTTCTTCATGGGTTACATTGTTCTGGTGTTCTACAAGACCGACTACATTCAGGAGCGCGTTGCCTCTCTCGGCGTGGCTAACCCGCTGTCCTTCGTGGTTGCACTGGTCGGCGTGCAGGGTCTGATCGAAATTATCGTCGGCTGTGCGGTCGGCGGCGTGCTCGCCCGTGCGGTAGCATCGTTCCTCGGTCATTGTGCACCTGCAAAAGCAGAATAAATCATTGCTAATTGCGGCAGTTTCTCTCATTTTTCACAGAGAAACTGCCGTTTTGCGTTCCCGGAAAACCTTTCCGTACCCAGAGAATTTCCGCGCCGCCAAATGTCCGGAAGAATAGAAAAGGTTCTCAGCGTTGTTTTCATGCTCCGTGCGGCATAGTAATAGCGGAGGTGAAAAAATGCAAAAAAATCACGCAAAACGCACGGTGCTTGCCCTGTTCCTGCTGTTTGCGGTGACAGTTTCCGCGCAGGCGGCAAAAATCGCCGAGGTCATCCCGATCGGGCACACGGTCGGCATCAAAATGCAGGCGGAGGGCGTGCTGATCGTGCAGCTGACCGAGGTGCAGGGCGCGGACGGCACGCGCTCCCCTGCGAAGGAGGCGGGCGTGCAGGAGGGCGATGTGCTGTGCCGCGCCGGTGAGACCGCGCTGCACTCGAACGACGATCTGCAGAAGCAGGTCGCGCTCTCGGCGGGACAGCCGATCAAGCTAACGCTCGAGCGCGGAGACGCGGAGAAAAGCGTCACGGTGACGCCGTGCCGGGACAAAACCGGTGCATACCGCATCGGCGTGCTCGCGCGCGACAGTCTGGCAGGAATCGGCACACTGACCTACGTTGACCCGCAGACCGGCGCGTTCGGCTCGCTCGGTCACGGCATCTGCGACAGCGAGACCGGTGTGCTGCTGCCGCTGCAGGAGGGCACGATCATTCACTCGACGGTGAGCAGTGTGCAGCGCGGCAAGGCGGGTGAACCGGGTTCGCTGCAGGGCGAATTTTCGACCGAAAAACCGCTCGGAACCGTGGCGCAGAACACAGAAAGCGGCATTTTCGGCACCATGACAGACGATTCACTGTACAGCGAGCTGCAGTGCGTGCCGGTCGCGTCGGCAGACGAAATCAAAATCGGTGACGCGGAAATCCTGTCCAACGTGGACGGTGACAGCGTGCAGCGTTATTCTGTCCAGATCGTCAAGCTCTATCCGGCGAACGACGAATACGGGCGCAGCATGATGCTCCGCGTGACCGATTCGCAGCTTGCGGAGAAAACCGGCGGCATCGTGCAGGGCATGAGCGGCAGTCCGATTCTGCAGAATGGCAAGCTGATCGGCGCGGTAACGCATGTGCTGGTCGATAATCCGATGGAAGGGTACGGAATTTCGATGGAGAAAATGCTGGCGGCAAGCTGACAGAAAGAGTGAAGAATTCGCACAGGCAGGAGTTTTGCAATGGCTTACCATTTCCGCAGGGCGCACATTGTGCGCCCTTTCTTTTGGGTTAATCGCCACTGTTTTATTGTCGAAAACCGCAGTTTTGCTTGTATTTTGTCTATTTCCGGGGAATTTTGAAAATATGCGGGAATTGCAAAAGCGGTCGGTCTGACCGATCGTTTCGGGTAAATCGACAGATTTTGTCGAATTCTGTCTGCAATTTTCTGTCCATATTTTTACAAAAGGTCTTGCAAGTTATGGTAGTATATGGTAATCTATTGCCAAGAAAAAGAGATAAACTTTATCGGAAAGCTGGTTATGACATATGGATGAGAAAATTAGAGTTTTACTTGCAGACGACGACACCGAATTTTGCGCGCGTATGTCGGCGGTACTGGACAGTGCGGACGATTTTGAGCTGGTCGGCATTGCGGAAAACGGCGAAAAGGCACTTTCCGCGGTCAATGAGCTGCGGCCGGATGTACTTATCATTGAACTGATGCTGCCGGTGATGGACGGCATGAGCGTGCTCAGCCGCCTGCACGAACAGGACGGACCGCATCCGGCAGTGATGGTATTCTCGGCGTTTGCAAGTCCGCAGATCGGCGCGGAATGCGCGGCGCTCGGCGTGGATCTATTCCTGCGCAAGCCGATGGAGCCGCAGGCGGTCTGCGAGCGGCTCCGCCTGTGGCGGACCGGTCAGCTGCGCGCGGTCAAGGCCGAGGAAAGCATGGCGCTTGAGCTCCGCGTGACCGAGGTGATTCACCAGGTGGGCGTGCCGGCGCACATCAAGGGCTACCAGTATCTGCGCGAGGCCATCATGATGGCGGTCGAGGATATCGAGTCGGTCAGCGCCATCACCAAGGTGCTGTATCCGTCGATTGCCAAAAAGTTCAAGACGACCTCCTCCCGCGTGGAGCGCGCCATCCGGCACGCGATCGAGGTCGCATGGGATCGCGGCGACATCGAAACCCTGCAGAATTACTTCGGCTACACAGTTTCGGGCATCAAGGGCAAACCGACTAATAGCGAATTTATCTCGATGATTGCCGACCGGCTGCGCCTGCAGATGCGGTTTGGGGCGTAAAAAAACAATCACCACAAAACGAAACACCGGCGCAGACCATAACAGTCTGCGCCGGTGTTATTATTTAGATAATTTAAGGCTCGTCCACGATTTCCAGCTTGTCGAGTGCGAATTCCACGCACTTTAGGATCAGCTCATTGCGTGTGCGTCCGGTGCGTGCGGCAACGCGATCAAGCTGTTTTAACACCTCATTCGGCATCCGGCAGGACACAACCGAGGTCTCTCCATAGCTCTTTTTTGCGCGAATAATAAACTTTTCTTCTTTATCCATAATTATCATACCTCTGTATTATTCTACCCGATTATTTGTAGTGTTTGTATATTACAAAGGTTTACAAGTGTAGTGTTATGTGGTATACTATCAGAAAAGAAACGGAGCTGAAGTGATGAACCAAACTGTAATTATGGCAATTGTTTTCTCCATCCTTATTATAGGATTATCAATTTTACTAATCAAATTTTGGATTGAATCAATAAATGAAAATGCTAAGGAAGAACAGAAAAACTTAACTCCTTCAAAATATCCTGATGGATTTACATGTACGAGACAGTGGAGAAGATGGCATTTTGACGACACGCATCAAAAAATCTGTGTATTAATGGAAAATATGAAATCAACCCTGACTTTTTCCTTTTCTCAAATAAAGGATGTATCTGTGCTCAGTGATATGACCTCTATGCAAAATGGTAGTCCTGTCGGTCGTGCTATTGTCGGCGGTATCCTCGCAGGCGGTATTGGCGCCATCATCGGTGTTGGCAGTGGCCTGTCAGATTCCGAAGCATGCAAATCCCTGAAAGTTCGCGTTACTCTATTTAACGACCAATTTATTGATGAACCTTTTATTGCTCAGCCTGTTAAAACATCTAGTGCGTTTTACAGAAATATCTGTGCAAGCTGTAGCGAACTGTACAGTACGCTATCTCAGGCCTATTATACTGGTCATCCTGATATTCCAAATCCCGTCGAAGAAAGCCATATTGATCTGACCCAAGAAATCTCACTGCCGGATGACACTTCCAGCAACCAATAAACCACACAAAAACCGCAGCGCCCTCTCGGGCGCTGCGGTTTTCAGGTGATATGCATTTTCCTTATGTCAAATCAATGAGCCAATCTCGGGCGGTTCCGGCTTTTTCGGCTCGTTACAGTTCTCCACGCCGAGAACCTCTGCGCGGATGTCCTCCTCGATCTCCTTCTTGCTGCGGCGGCGGTCCAGACGCGAAATATACAGATACTTCCGGATCACGAACAGGATGCCGATCGACAGCACGGCGATCAGATTCTCGATCGGCGAGGTATGCTCGACGATCATCTGGCGCGCGATGGCGAGGAGCATAACGTCAACCACCGAGTCGATGGTGTAGCTGGTGATCATCTTGATCAGCTCGATGCCGATGATGATCAGGCAGGCCGAGCTCATGCGCGCCTGCAGATACGCCGGATCACCGAACAGCTTGTTCATATCGGTCATGGCGACCATGCCGATACCGGACACGATGCACGCGATCAGGATCACCATGCCAAGGGTGATCTCAACCGCTGTTGCGGCGTTGGAGAGCTTGTCTCGAAAATCAGAATTCATGGCAGTCTCCCTTTCTCTACTCCTCATCTCTTTGCATTCCTCTTTCTGCAGTTTTGTAATTTTTTATCAGCCTGTGTCTCATTCCTTGATATAAATTTAACATAGTTTTTGCGCCTTGTCAATTATTTTAACAAGTTTTGTATGGTTCACTGGTTTCTCACAAGTTTTTTATGCACTTTATCCTCATTTTAGTTATTTTGCATAATAACTTTTTATTTTTGTTGTGAGAAATTATTCGCGTTTATTTTTTGACAAACTTATCATTGTTAAGCTATAATAATATTAGAGTAAACCAATAAAAAGGCAATGCCATGCAATCAAAGGCACTGCAAAGAAAATTCTTTGAAACGGGGTGGGCAAATGGCTAATCCGCTGTTGCAGCACTACATCAAGCTGACAGAATTTCTCGGACAGGCACTTGGACCGGATTATGAGGTTGCTCTGCATGATATGACCGACAAAAACCGCTCCATAGTAGCCATCGCCAACAATCACATCAGCGGCCGGGAGATCGGCGCACCGCTTACCAATGTGGCGCTCAAAATCCTGATGGACAAAAGCTACGAAACGCAGGACTACCGTCTGCACTACTGCGGTCTCTCTGCCGAGGGCAAAACGCTGCGCTCGAGCACAATGTTCATCAAGCACAACGGCAAGCTGGTCGGCATGCTGTGCATCAACTTTGACGACAGCCGGTATTTGGCCGCCAGCGAAAACGTGCTGCGGCTGTGTCATCCGGATATTTTTATCGACGACCATATCGCACCGCAGCAGGCCGAACCCGGTGATCCGTTCCCGCGAGCGGTTCCGGCAACGACCGAGAGCTTCCACAACTCGATCGACGCGGTGGCAGGCGATGCGGTCGGCCGCGAACTCATCCGCCTCGGCGTGACCGCCGACCGTCTCACACCGGACGAGCGCATGCAGATTATTGCTTCGCTTGAAAACGGCGGTATCTTCCTGCTGAAGGGCGCGGTCAAGGATGTGGCTGACGCGCTGCACTGCTCGCAGGCCAGTGTGTACCGCTATCTTTCCCAGATTAAAAAGGACGACAGCAATTCCGCTTCGGAATAACAAGATTAAAACTCAAACGGCAAAACCGGAGCGAAATTCTTCCGATTTTGCCGTTTTACTTTACTTCACTTTAGTCTGATAGCAGGAGGTTGCTCTTATGGTTCAAAATTACATACGTCGGTTGTTCTGGCTGATCCTGGGTGTCGCGGTCAGCTCGGTCGGCATCGCGATGATGCTGCAGGCAAATGTCGGACTTGAGCCGTGGAGCGTGCTGCAGCAAGGCATGTCGCTGCGAACCGGCATGACCTACGGCACGGCGTCCGCTATCGCAGGCGCGGCAGCCATCCTCACGGCCGTGCTCTTCGGTGAGAGCTTCGGTTTAGGCACGATCATCAACATTGCGGGCTGCGCGGTCATAATCGACGCGATTCAGGCGGCGCACCTCATCCCGCAGATGCACGGATTGGTGAGCGGCATTGCCATGCTCATCGGCGGTCTGGAGCTGCTTGCGCTCGGCACCTGGCTCTACATGAAAAGTGCGCTCGGCAGCGGCCCCCGTGACGCGCTGATGGTCGCGCTCGCGCGTAAGTTCGGGCGGTCTGCCGGTGCGTGCCGCGCGGTCGTGGATGTGCTCGTAACGGTCATCGGCTTTTTTCTCGGTGGTCCGGTCGGTGTCGGCACCATTATTTCCGCCGTCGGACTGGGTCCGCTGATCAACCTCAATTTTGCAGCCGTGCGGTTCAAGCCCGCCGAGGTGCATCAGGAAAATGTGGCGGAAACCATTGCGAGAATTACCGGAAAGCGGTAATTCTCCATTTTTCATCATCAATTTCAATTTATTTGTGGTCGCATCTCCGGCACTGAATCATCTCACTCATTGGGTCTGCCCTTTTCTTTTGCATATGCACAAAATTCTCCCGTAAAACACAAAAACCGCCCCGTAGACCGGAGCGGCATTTCCTCAAATACTTCAGCTATTGGGAACGGCGGCTCGGTGCAGCGAGCCGCCGTTTGCAGCTATATTACAGCGCGGCGCCCCGGTTTTGTCAAGTGACAGAACCGGGGCTGTTGTTTTTCACGTTTTTTACAAAATCACACATCCTGCGCCCGATAATACGGAACCGGGTCTGCTGTGCCGAACAGGCCAATCCCATCCATATCCTCGATGAGCAGTGTATCATCGGTTTTGCTGACATACAAATTCAGCCAAATATCGTCGCCGCTATCGGCTATGGACTGACACCAGTCGGGCAGGCTCCCTACCGCCTCGGTATCGTACAGCGTGAACGCAACCGTGTACATATCGTACTGATCGGACGGATACGCCTCCGGATAGTAATACTCGTCGGGGTCATCGTACAGACACCACGCGCTGGCCGTGCTCTTGAACGTGCCGCCGTCCGCCGAGGTATACAGAATCGCCCATTCGTCGTTCGACTGGTCGTAGTGCAGACGGAAGGTGTCGCTGTTATCGATCACCATGCCGCTGTCCGTGCCGAGAATGCTGCTGAGATCCTGCGCCGCATAGCTGTAATCCGAATCGTAATCCGGCGCGGGGGAATTTCCGAAGCTGCTCTCGATTTCCGGCACCAGATCATCCACCACAAACGCGATGAGCGTCGGCACAAGCTGCAGCAGCGCGATAACAATTATCGCAATCACCACACCCTTTGCGCTGTTTTTCTTCGGCTTATCCTTGATGGGACGCGCCTTGCTCTTCGCCGTTTTCGCCGAGCTGCTGTTCTCTATCGTCGGATGATATTCGGTATAGGTCTCACGCGGCTTGCCGCGCCATTTCGGCTCGGGTCTCGTCATGCGGCCCTTGCTGCCCGCGCGTGCGCCGCACATCGGACATACGCGTTCCTCGTCGTCAAAATGGATACCACAGTGCTGACATTTCACAGGACACACCTCCCTTTTACTACCTCCATCATACCAGAGATATACCGTTCAGGCAAGAGAAAAAGGATACACAAGTGTGTATCCTTTTTCTGTTATTCGAGATTGAGCTTGTGCGTGAGAATCCAGCGCGTCACAAGGAAACACACCGCATCGCTGATGAGTTCGAATACGCAGCAGAACCGCAGCATCAGATGCGCCGCATCCATCGGCGTGATGGTCTGCATGGTGCTGTCAAGCCAGCGTACCATCGCATCGGCAAGCGCCTCCGGCATGACATTGCCCCCGCCCATCATCACCAGAAGCAGGAGAACCTGCACTGCGGTAGAAAGAACAACGTACCACACGACCGACATCAGCAGGCGGTGCTTGCCCGCCAGATGGCCGAGCGCCATGCACATATAGACGAACAGCGCCATGTCCGCAATGCCGAGCACCGCCAGCACGAGCAGCTCCAGCCCGAACAGCAGGCCGCCGCTCCGCGCCACACCCTTTATCATATCGACAAACAGGGTGCCGAAGGACATATCGGCAAAAATGCCGATGCTGAGGAACGCCGCGATGCCGCTCAGCGCGATCATAACCACCGCGATAATGGTTTTACTGAGCAAATGCTGCGTCACCGTGACCGGCAGGGTGAACATGAGGTAGCCCTCACTGCCGAGCAGGTTTTTGTAAAAACGCTGGATGAGAATGACAGCCGTTACCACAAACGCCGCCATCATCACGCCCATATAAAGCATGGAGCTGATGGCCGGCAGCATAAAGCCGAACGTGCTGTTCTGCGGGATACTGTACAGCAGATGCGTGACGAACGACATGAGAATCAGCACGCCGTACAGCGGCAGACAGATACGCGCACAGGCTTTCCACTCATATTTCAACAGCTTTAACATGCAAACACCTCCCGGAACAGTGCGTCAACCGATTTTCCGTGTTCCTCGCGGATATGGTCAACCGTATCGTGCAGCACCATCGCGCCTTCCTTGAGGAAAATGACCTCATCGAGTACACGCTCCACATCCGCGATGAGGTGCGTAGACAGCAGAACGGACGCGTCCTCGCTGTAATTCGAGAGAATGGTGCTCAGAATGTAGTCGCGCGCCGCCGGATCAACACCCGCGATCGGCTCATCGAGCACATACAGCTGCGCCTTGCGGCTCATGGTGAGGATGAGCTGCACCTTCTCCTGATTGCCCTTGCTGAGCGTTTTCAGGCGGCTGAGCGGGTCGATCTGCAGCGAATCCAGCATGTCGGTTGCCTTTACGCGGTCAAAATCCGTGTAAAAATCCGCAAAGAACGAAATCAGGTCGTTGACCTTCATCGCATCGTTGAGATAGTTTTTGTCGGGCAGATAGCTGATGATGCTGTGCGTGTAGGTGCCCGGCGCCTGACCGTCAATGAGCACCGAGCCGCTTGTCGGCTGCAGCAGACCGTTCAGCAGCTTGATAGTCGTTGTTTTGCCTGAGCCGTTCGGGCCGAGCAGACCGATAAACTGTCCGCGGCCGAGCGTCAGATTCAGATTATTGAGCGCGGTCTTTTTACCGTAGTTTTTTGTCAGTCCCTGACAGATAACCAGTTCGTTGTTATCCATTGTTCTTCTCCTCCCCACTGCGTTTCTCCAGAAGCGCCACAATGTCCTGCTCGGTGAAGCCAAGCTGGCTCATGCCGGACAGAAATTCCGTGATGCGCTCTCCTGCGATTTGCTCTCTTACCTTACCAATCATTTCTCTGTCCTCCGTTACATAGCGTCCGCTCGTGCGGTTGGTGAACATCAGGCCTTCGCGCTCCATTTCCGCAAGCGCACGCTGCATGGTGTTCGGGTTGACACCCGCCTGAGCCGCCAGCTCGCGCACCGGCGGTACCTTTTCACCCGCCGCAAGCTGTCCGCTGACGATCTGCTCGGTCAGTTTTTCCACAAGCTGTTGATAGATCGGACGATCCCCCCGCAATTCCCATTGCATAAGCTCTCTCCTTTCGTTTTATTGTACTATGATAATAATACAAGCATACAGATTTGTCAAGACCTGTTTGTAAATATTTTTCCGGTGCAAATTGAGAATTGAAAATGGAGAATGGAGAATTATTGTGATGGGCGAATCGGTGTTTAATAATTGAATTTATGAAAATCGAAACCAAATTCACATTTTACAACATCGGCATTATCTCACGATAGGTATTCGTAGGGTGCGACGACCTCGGCGCACCGTATCAAACGGTTGGTACAATTTATCCCGTAGGGGCGAACAGTGTTCGCCCACACACGACCAACGATAACGCCGATTTTGGGCGCACACTGTGCGCCCCTACGGTTATGCGTGTGCAGATAATTTACACGGCGGGGCACCCCAGGGTGGCTTCTCTTGCCCTTACGGGCAATTCACCTTCTGAGGGCACCCCGCCCTACAGTATAATATTGTATTATGGTATGTTGGTTAAACCATTGGATAAAATGTATCCCGTAGGGTGCGACGACCTCGGCGCACCGTATCAAACGGTTGGTACAATCTGTATTCGGATACGTGCCCATTTAACCATATCGTGGGCGGCCAATGACCGCCCCTACGGGATAACCGTTGCAGATGAATTTACATGCGGTGCGCCGGGGTCGTACCCCAGGGCACCTTCTCTTGCCCTTCGGGCAATTCACCTTGGCGCACCCTACGGTAAATATTGTGCAAGTGATAAAATTTGTACCACAAAATCAAATGCAAACGATATGCACCCGATAAAAAAACGGAGAACGGAAAACCCTAACGGTAATTCTCCATTCTCCATTTTTCATTCTCAATTCTTCTCGATATCTCGAAACACGTTCGGCAAATAGAGTTCATGCTTCGGAATCTTCTCCCACGAAAACGCTTTGACGAGTTCCTTCGCGGAGACCGGCTCTGCGGTGTCGGTCAGTCCTGCGGCGCAGGCGAGTGCGCCGATGACCTGCTCAGGTGTGAATTTCTCCCGCAGAAGGCCGAGGTCGAGGTCCTCATCGCGCTTGGACAGGCGGCGTCCGTCATGGTCGCACAGCAGCGGGATATGGATGAAGTTCGGCGGCGTGAAGCCGAACAGCTCATACAGCCAGATCTGGCGCGGCGTACTGCCGATGAGATCGTGCCCGCGCACGACCTCGGTCACGCCGGACAGGCCGTCATCCACCACGACCGCCAGCTGATACGCGAACACGCCGTCCGACCGCCGGATGATGAAGTCGCCGCACTCCTCGGTGAGCGTTTCGGTATACTCGCCGTACACGCCGTCCGTGAACGTGATGGTGCGCTCGGGCACGCGCACGCGCGTTGCAGGCGCACGCTTTCTGCGCTTTTCGGCCACTTGCTCGGGTGTCAAATCGCGGCAGGTTCCGGCGTAGACCACCCTGCCGTCCGACAGGTGCGGCGCGCTTGCGGCGTGCAGGGCCGCTCTCGAGCAGAAACACGGATACAGCAGACCTTTTTCGCGCAGAATCGCCTCATATTTCTCGTAAACAGCCGTGCGCTCGGACTGATACGGGATTTCGCCGTCCCAGTCTAACCCTAACCACCGCAGGTCGTCGATAATTAAATCCGCAAAGCTGCGCGGACAGCGCATTTCGTCCAAATCCTCAATCCGCAGCAGAAATTCGCCGTTCTGCTGCCGCGCACTCAGCCATGCCAGCAGCGCGCACAGCACGTTGCCGAGGTGCATGCGGCCGCTCGGACTGGGTGCAAAACGTCCGATGGTGTGCATGTTTTTCACTCCTTATTGCTTTTTCTTCTTGGGTTTCGGTGCCGGAAGTTCGTCATACATGGCACGCAGCAGCTTCTGCAGGAAGGCGGCATCGTCGGTTTTTGTCACCCGCAGCATGGGTTTTGCGCCGTCATACGGAAATTCATAAGGCGCATCCGGAAGGCAGCTTATCGCAGCTTTGACCGGTTTGACCAGCAGGCGGTTATCGTAAATTCCACCGACGATTCTGCCGTTGTAATAGAGTATGTACTCCCCCATCATGGGTCGATGCGTTACGCCGTCCAGTCCGGACAGGCGGTCTAATATTTCCGCGAGAAATTCTTTTGTGGTTGCCATTATCGTCCTCTTTTCCAAGGTTTCCCCGTCACATAGCCTTTTTGATACCAGTATTCATCGTCAACGGGATTCATTTTGCGCTTTTTATGGAACAGGCGGTACATGTAAAACAGGCTTCTGACCTTCGCGCACGGCGTGACATTTCCGGCATTTTTCTGAATGACAGAAACCGTTTTCTCCACCTTTTGCTGAATTTTGTGCATGAAATTCTCGGGCATGCTGCTCCAGTCGTATCCCCAGACGGCCTGCGTGATAACGTGCGTGCGGCCGATGCCCCAGTAGTTCATGCTGTCGCGCAAATCCCGGACGGTGGATTTCATGCCGCCGCCCGCTGCGGTCGTGATGATGAGCGCCTGCTTGCACATCAGCGACAGGTCGGGACGGTGCACCAGCCAGCGGTACGCAAAGTGGTCGAGCAGGGTCTTGACCTGCCCCGGAATATGATAAACGTAGGTCGGCGCACAGAAAATGATCAGCTCAGAGTCGTCAATCGCGGCGATGAGCTTCTGCATGTATTCGTGCCCGCCGCACTTGTCCTCGCGGCCGTTCATGCATGCATAGCAGCCCGCGCAGACATGCGGCATATCCTGCGGCAGATAAAATTCGTGCAGCGTGCCGCCCGAAAGCAGGCGGTCGAGCACCATCTGTGCAATGCCGTAGGTGGACGATTTGGTTTTCCGTTTGTGCGGATAGAGTATGGTTATGTTCATAGTGAACATCCTTTCTTGTGTAGAACAAATGACAGGATTAGGGATTTCCGTTTTGTGAGTGAACACGGTTCGCCCTTGCGGTTGCACATATGCAGATAATTGACGAGTGACACGCTCTCCGCTCTCACGCATCCTCCTGCCTTAAACTCCTACCTTGTAATATTACCACATTCACCCTATGCTTTACAACTCCCCTGCTTTCTTGTATAATGTAGGCAAACGAGGTGACACACATGAAAAAACGAATGCTTGCGCTGCTGCTGGGTCTGCTCTGCACTGGACTGTCGGCCTGCGGCAGCACGGACACCGCCGCAAAGGACGAAACGCCGTCCGCGCCGACCGTCGAGCAGCCCGAGCCGGAACCCACGCCGGAGGAGGTCCGCCGGACGGCGGCGGAGCAATATGCGGACGGCCTGACGCTCGAGGAGCAGGTCGCGCAGATGTTCTTCGTGCGCTGTCCGGAGACCGACGCGGCGGCGCTGACGGCGCAGTACGACATCGGCGGCTATCTGCTGTTTGCGCGCGATTTTGACGGCCAGACTAAAGAATCCGTCGCAAATACCATCACAGCCTACCAGAATGCCGCGAAAACGCCCATGCTCATCGGCGTAGACGAGGAAGGCGGCACGGTCGTGCGCGTCAGCTCCAACCCGAATCTGCGCGGCACGAAATTCCAGTCACCGCAGGCGCTGTACCGCGAGGGCGGCTTTGACCGCATCACGAGCGACACCGCCGAGAAGGACGCGCTGCTGCGCGATTTGGGTATCAACGTCAATTTTGCGCCCGTGTGCGACGTTTCGACCGACCCGAGCGATTTCATTTACGCGCGCAGCTTCGGCATGGACGCCGAGCAGACCGGCGAATACGTCCGCACAGTGGTCACGCAGATGGTCAGCGACAAGACCGGCATGGTGCTCAAGCACTTCCCCGGCTACGGCAATAACGCGGACACGCACACCGGCATCGCCATTGACGAGCGGCCGATGGACACCTTCCGGCAGTCGGATTTCCTGCCGTTTCAGGCGGGCATTGCGAGCGGGGCGCAGTCGATTCTCGTCAGCCATAATGTGGTAACGTGCATGGATGCCGACCGACCGGCGTCGCTCTCAGCCGAGGTGCACCGCATTCTCCGCGAGGAACTCGGCTTTGACGGCGTAATCCTGACCGATGACCTGATCATGGACGCCATCCGCGATTACACCGGCGGCGAAAACGCGGCGGTGCTTGCCGTACAGGCGGGCAATGATATGCTCACCTCGTCGGATTTCGAGACCCAGTACAACGCCGTGCTTGCTGCCGTGCAGGACGGCACGATTCCTGAGTCACAGATTCACGCTTCCTCCGTGCGCGTCATCGACTGGAAAATGCAGCTTGGACTGATTTCCTATGACGCGTAAACAACAGAGTCCCGGCCTTGTCGCTTGACAAAGCCGGGACTCTGCGCTATAATCTTAAGTACAAACGGCGGCCTGCTGGTAACGGGCGGTCGTTCCCCATAGTTAAGTGTTTGAGGAAACGCCGCTCCGGTTACGGGGCGGTTATTTCTTTATGTATCCTAAGATACCAAAGACGATCGTGGTGATCAACTGAAACAACAGCAGTGTTTCGGAAATTGACATCCGGATCACCTCCCTTTTTATCGAGGGAGGAACAACCTTTTTTCACCGTTTGCACTTTGATTATAGCATGCGTGTCATATTGTGTCAATCAACCGTCTTTTCAGACGGTTTTTATTTTTTTGCTGCAAGAGACGGACGCATGTATCCGTCTTTTTTCTGTCATGAAATGCAAAAAACCGCCCCAAAAGGCGGCTTATTGACAGATTTCGATTGTATATGCTATAATCGAAACGGACAAGTTCACATAGCGGTCAGACCCTCTTTCCTTTCCCGCTGTCTGCGGCAGGAAGGAGGTGGCGCGAATGCGGAAAAAGGCATTTCAGCTTTTCGTATGTACAGTAATCCTGCTGTACATCTTCTGTATAAAAGCGCGATGACCGCTCGTCTGACTCACGAACGGTCATCATAACAAATTTCGATGACTGAGGGTCTGACTGCTGAACAGTGTCCTCTTGGGTATATTATACCCGAGCAGCCCCGGCTTTGTCAAGCGACAAGGCCGGGGTTCCCTTTTACCTTTTGTGTTGATATAAGCCTATCCGCCAATCCCTCCGTCGATTTGACGGAACTCTAAGCATAGGAAAAGGAGCAAGGTGGGTTTTAACCTTGCTCCTATCGGTCAGAATATGCTATTCAGTTCAACAAACTGGAATTTTCAAATTAGTCGTTGCAAATAACCTTTGAATCTTCACCATCAATTACAATTCCCTGACGGTTGTTAATTGGGCATAGATTCAAATCCGAAAACTCAGTCATTATTTTCTCGGTAACTTTCTTAAATGGTGCTGTAAGATAATGCGGAAGAACATAGAAATCAATCAAATCAATCCCTGCATCATCTTCTTGTGAGTAGTCCTCCGGCTTTTCATCCATTTGCTCGATATATTGGATGCTTGGAGCGCATATAATTGCGCCTGCCGACTCACCGATCATCAATTTTCCATTTGCCAATTCCTTTTTCAGCAGTCCATCAGTTCCCGTTTTACGGAGCTGGTCCATAAGAAAGAAAGAATTTCCGCCGGTAAAATATATCACATCTGCTTCTTCAAAAACAGACTGTATCGTTGAATAAGCCTCCGTTGAAATATCAATTTCAGTTACGATCGCTCCCAACTTTTTGAATAATTTTCGAGCCGAGCCGACATAACCGGTGTAGCCTTCACGCAGTGAAGCTGTTGGAATAAATGCGACTTTCTTATTTTCAATTTCTTCCTTTATCAGGCTTCCTACACTTGAAAAGTGCGAACATAAAAATAATTTCATCAATATTCTCCTTTATAAATTTCGATTTTTATATTTGATTATAAAATAGATGTCTGCTGTTTGCAATGTATATTTATAAGCTCATTTCCCATAAGTACACAATTCTGAAAAGAGAGAATTCTTTTGTATCATACAATATTTTTGTGCTTCTTTCGAGGCATGAAAAGATGCCGAAGCTGCCTTCGGCATCTTTTTTGGTATCCAGTATCGGTTATGTGCGTGATTTAGTGAAATCACCGGAGTTATACCCCATCAACACAAAGGGGAAAAGGGACGGCCGGGGTTTTGCTATGCAGACGAAGTGCATGCTCAATTCATCTCAATCGCAGATATTCTTTCCGATATCCGCGGTCGCGTAGGCATTCTGCAGGGTTTTGCCGCGGGTGCCCGCCTGATACTCATAATACGCCTGACTGCCGATCATGGCGGCGTTATCGCCGCACAGGTGCAGCGGCGGCATAAACAGCTGTACGTGCTCGCGCTTTGCCATGTCCTGCAGGGCCGCCCGCAGGAAGGAATTCGCTGCCACGCCGCCCGCACACACAACGCGCCGCGCATGCGTCTGCTTGACGGCCATCTCGAGCCGCGGCACGAGCGTATGTACGACAGCCGCGCAGAACGAGGCCGCAAGGCCGTTCCGGTCGATGGTTTCGCCCTTCTGCTCGGCGTTGTGCGCCAGATTGATGACCGCCGTTTTGAGTCCCGAGAAGGAGAAATCCAGCGGCGCATCCTTGATGTGCGAATCCGGCAGCTTGTACATTTTCGGGTCGCCGTCCTGCGCCAGCTTGTCGATCTTCGGGCCGCCCGGATAGCCGACACCGAGCACGCGGGCGACTTTATCGAACGCCTCGCCTGCTGCGTCGTCGCGTGTGCCGCCGAGGATTTCAAACTCGGTGTAGCTTTTCACCATCACGATCTCGCTGTGGCCGCCGGACGCAATCAGTGTCAAAAACGGCGGTTTCAGCTCCGGATACGCCAGATAAGTAGCCGCAATGTGTCCTCGGATGTGGTGCACCGGAATGAACGGCTTGTTCATCGCAAAGGCGAGCGACTTGCCGAAGTTCGCGCCGACGAGCAGCGCACCGATCAGTCCGGGCGCACAGGTCGCGGCAACCGCGTCCACATCGTGCTTGTCCATTTCCGCGTCCTTGAGCGCCTGCTCGGTCACGCGCACGACCGCCTCCATGTGCCGCCGAGACGCGATTTCCGGCACAACGCCGCCGTACAGCGCGTGCGTGGCGATCTGCGTGTCCACCACGCTCGACAGGATTTTTCGTCCGTCCTCGGTGACGGCTGCCGCCGTTTCATCGCACGAGGACTCGATTGCAAGTATTTTCATGGTTAATCTCCTAAATTTTTCTCAAAGCACAGGCAGTTTTCCGCGCCCGCCGGACTGCCGTAGTACGGAATGACGCGATAGCCGAGCTTGGTGTACAGCGCCGCCGAATCCTCGGTCGTGCGGGCGGTCTCGAGGATGGCCTTGGTGAAGCCGTGCTTTGCCGCGTCCTGCTCGAGAGCCGCAATGACCGCGCTCGCAACGCCCTTTCGGCGGAACGCCGGCGCGATGTAAATGCGCTTGACCTCGAATGTCCCCTCGTCGATCTTCTTCCACGCGCCGCAGCCTGCGGGCTTGCCGTCCTCGTACGCAACGATGCGGCAGTTAAACAGATGCGGCAGGTTGTACTTGGCGTAGCGCTTCTCCACCTCACCGACGAGCATGAAATAATACTCGTCCAGCGCAGCGGTCAGGTCGTGAAAATCCCTGTTTTCCGCGTCAACAAAGCGAAGCTCCAGCATGGCAAAATCCTCCTTCAAATCAGTGAAATCGTCATTAAAACCGCGTTTTCTGCGGGATTGCTGTAAAAATTCTTCCGTTTCCCGACCGGTGCAAATCCGGCTCCGGTGTAGAGCGCTATCGCCGGTGCATTGCTCTCGCGTACCTCGAGCGTCACAAACGCCAGCTTGTTTTCTCCGGCTTTCGCTGTCAGCTCGGCAATCAGCGCCCGCGCGATACCCTGCCGCCGGAAGTCGGGCGACACGGCAACATTGGTAATATATCCCTCGTCGAGCACGGTCTGGCAGCCAACGTAACCCGCCGTTCTGCCGTCCTGCTCCGCCACAAGAAAGATGCCCTTGCCCAGCTCCTCGCGCAGCATGTTTTCGCTCCACGGCGCGTGAAAGCACGCGCGCTCGATCTCCGCCAGCGCCGCGAGATGGCGCTCCTGCATCACGACAATGTTCATCGGCTCAGGTTCTTGATGACCGCCTGCACGCCCTTGTCGATCTCGGCGGCAGAACGGCGGTAGGTGGCGAGATCGCCGCCGAACGGGTCGGAAATGTCCTCGGGCAGCAGTGTGAAAATCTTGTCCGCGCAGTCCGGGAACAGTTCGCACAGGCGGTCGTAGTGCGCGCCGGTCATGCAGACCAGATACTTCGCGCCGCGCGCCATCTCGGCGGTCAGCTGACGCGAGCGGTGCGCCGAAATATCCGCGCCGCGTTCTCCGGCTGCGGCAACCGCGTTCGCGGAAGCCGGAAGGCCGTTTTCGGTGTATAATCCGGCAGAAGCCGCCGTTAAACCGGTCTTTTCCTCGCCGTTATGTGCGCGGAAGAAGCCTTCCGCCATCGGGGAACGGCAGGTGTTGCCGGTGCAAATGAATATAATCTGTTCCATTGTATTTCACTCTCAACTTTATAATTGAGAATGGAGAATTGAGAATGCCGCTATCCTTGCGCGAGTTCCGTCCGTGCTGCGCACCGCACATCAATTCTCCATTCTCCATTTTCCATTTATTTCGCATCGTACCAGCTGTGCCCCGCCTTGGCCTCTGCCACGAGCGGTGCATCCATCTGGAATGCGTGCTCCATCTCCTCGGTGAGCAGGTGCATAGCGGTTTCCTGCTCGTCCTTCGGTGCTTCGAGGATAAGTTCGTCATGCACCTGGAGAATCAATCGGCTCTGCAGACCGTCTCTCAGCAGGCGGTCGCGGACGCGTACCATGGCGATTTTGATGATATCCGCGGCGGTGCCCTGAATTGGGGTATTCATCGCGACACGCTCACCGAACGAGCGCATATTGAAGTTCTTGCTCTTCAGCTCGGGCAGCGCGCGGCGGCGGCCGAACAGCGTGGAAACGTAGCCCTGCTCCCTGCCGGTCTGCTTGATGTCCTCCATATATTTCTTCACGCCCGGATAGGTGTCGAGGTAGGTTTTGATAAACTCACCCGCCTCTTTGCGCGTCACGCCGATATCCTGCGCGAGTGAGAAATCCGAAATGCCGTACACGATGCCGAAGTTGACCGCCTTGCACGAGGAGCGCATCTGCGGCGTGACCTCCTCAAGCGGCACATGGTAGACCTTAGCAGCCGTTGCGGCGTGAATATCCTGCCCGTGCCGGAAGGCTTCGATCATGTGCTCGTCCTGCGAGATATGCGCGAGCACGCGCAGCTCAATCTGCGAATAATCCGCGTCGATCAGGACGTGATTTTCGTCCGGTGCGACAAACATGCGGCGCAGTTCGCGGCCAAGCTCGGTGCGAACCGGAATATTCTGCAGATTCGGGTCGGTCGAGGACAGGCGTCCGGTGGCGGTCACGGTCTGCTGAAAATGCGTGTGAATGCGTCCGTCCACCGGACTGATGACCTTGAGAAGTCCCTCAACGTAGGTGCTTTTCAGCTTGGTCAGCTTGCGGTACTCGAGAATGCGCGGCACGATCGGGTGGTCCTCCGCGATACGCTCAAGCACCTCAACGTTGGTGGAATAGCCTGTTTTTGTCTTTTTCGGGGCGTGCAGGCCGAGTTTCTCGAACAGCACCTCGCCCAGCTGCTTGGGACTGTTGATGTTGAACTCGCCGTCCGCGTCATGATAAATCTGCTCGGTCAGGTCGCGGATACGCACGTCCAGCTTGTCACCGAAGGCACGCAGCTCGTCCGGCTCGACCGCACAGCCCGCCGCTTCCATCTCAGCCAGCACGCGCAGGAGCGGCAGCTCGATTTCGTAGTACAGCTTTCGCATGCCGAGCTGCTCGATCCGGTCAGCCGCCTCGGCGTAAATGGCGCGCAGCGCACCGACATGCTGCGCCACGGCCTTCTCGGTGTCCTCCTGACCGCCGAGCAGCGAAACCGCCGCCGGATCGTCCAGATCCAGCTCCGGCAGCTCGGCATTGCAGTACGCGAGCGCAAGGCGCGGCAGGTCGTAGCCGGACTGGGTCGGGTCGAGCAGGTACGCCGCGATGGCGGTGTCAAACACGATGCCCTTCGGGTCCATGCCGCGCTGCAGCAGCGCCCGCACGGCGGCCTTCGCATCGTGCAGCACAAGCGACAGCGTGCCGTCGAACAGGCGGCGCAGAATGTCGTTCCACGCGTCACCGAAGCTCTCCGCGAACAGGATATGCGCCGTGTCGCCGTCCAGCAGGCAAACTGCACCTAAGGTTTCCGGCACGATGGCGTACACGCGGTCGCAGTCGGTCAGCGAATCCATTAAGTTGAACGCTTCGAGCACATTCTCCACTCGTTCTGTTTTCAGCTCCGGCAGACGTGGCGCAGACACGCTCTCGCCCGAAAGGTCAAACCGCTTGATGAAATTCTTGAACTCCAGCCGGGTCAGCAGGTCGTAGAGCGCGGTCTCGTCGATGTCCTGCGCGGGCAGGTGCTCCACATCGAGGTCGAGTGGCACGTTGCGGTCGATGGTGGCAAGCCAGAAGCTGTCCTTCGCGGACTGCTCGCCGTTCTGCAGCTTGGTGCGCGCGCCCTTTTTGATGCGCTCGTCCTCGATATTCGCGTACACGCCGTCGAGCGTGCCGAAGTCGTGCAGGAGCTGCATGGCGGTCTTTTCACCGATACCGGGCACGCCCGGGATATTGTCCGACGAATCGCCCATGAGCGCCTTGAGGTCAATCAGGCGAATCGGGTCGAAGCCGTATTTCTCGCGGAAAGCGGCGGTGTCATAGGTCTGGTAGGTGGTCTGTCCCATGCGGGTGGAGACCAGCATAACGGTCGTGCCGCCGCCGACCAGCTGCAGGCTGTCGCGGTCACCGGTTACGACCACGCAGGTGTCGCCGTGCTCGTCCGCACGGCGGCTGATCGTGCCGAGCAGGTCGTCGGCCTCGTAGCCCGCCAGCTCGCAGCGGGTAACGCCCAGGGCATCGAGCACCTGCTTTGTAATCGGCAGCTGCGCCACCAGCTCATCCGGCATGCCCTTGCGGGTGGCCTTGTAGGTGTCGAATTTGAGGTGGCGGAAGGTTTTCTCCTTCACGTCAAAGCAGACGATGGTGCGGTCGGGCTGCTCCTCGTCCTGCAGTTTGAACAGCGTAGCCAGAAAGCCGTAAACCGCGTTGGTGGGCAGTCCCTCGTGGTTGGTCAGCTGCCGGATGCCGTAGAACGCGCGGTTCAATATGCTGTTGCCGTCTATCACCATGATTTTCATGTGTATTTTCCTCGCTCATTTATACATTATATATAGTATACCACAGTGGCTGCTAAACGTTAAGTTTAACGTAAATTTTTATGCCACTGGTGGTATACGCCATTCAATCATTTATAATAGCCGAATGAGGCTATTATACCACAATTTCCGCTGTACTTCCACTGTTCGAGCGGTTATCCTGCCGCGGCTTCAAGCGCCATCTGCAATGCGCCGATGACCGCCAGATGGGCAGGATAGTAAGTATAGAAAAAGTGCTTCATTTTCCATTTGCCGCGCTCATTGCCGAGCAGCAAAATCGGGAAGATCGCCAGCACGCAGAAGCGCTGCACGCCGCCCATCACACCGGCAAGCGCCAGCAGACCGACCGCAAAGCCGAGCCGCTCGCCGATGACCGGCGGAATGTCGGCGAACACGCGCTCCCAGAGCAGACGTCCGGCTTCGGCGTACAGCGGCAGCAGCACGCCGGCGAAGCCGTAGTCGATGTAGACCGTCCGGCACAGCAGGTAAAATACGGCGGCAAGCGCGGCTGTGAGCACGAGAAAGCGCAGTTTTCCGCTGCTTTTCCACGCCTCCATACCGTACAGCAGCAAAATGGACATACTCAGCGTGATGAGCGCGTTGCCGTAGAAGCTGCCGAACGGCAGGAACGCGATAACGCACACTGCGCCGCACGCGAACACGCTGCCGAAGTATCGGGCTTTGTTCCGCGTATAGCGGCAGCCCTCTGCAATGCAGTAGGAGAACAGCGGAAACGCCAGCCGTCCGATCACGCGCAGCCACACCGCCTGTGGAAACAGCGCCGCGCCAATGTGGTCGAGCGTCATGCACACGATCGCAAAAATCTTCAGTTGGTTCTTGGTCAGCAGTTTCACGCGCGTTCGCCACCTTTATGTATCAATTATAGCACGCCGAGTGGGAAAGGCAAAGGGCGTTTTCGAGGATAGCGAAGCGGTCGCAGGCACCGGCTTTGCGGTGTGCCCGAACCGCGCAGGCGGTTCGCCATTTCCGGGCGGGGATTTCGCCGTGAACCACGACGGGGACATTGCGCCGTCCGGCGCGGGGACTGCGGCACTCGCCGCGGGAGCTGCGGCACTCGCCGCGGGAGCAAAAAGGAAGGGACACCCATGGTTTCCCTTCCTCTTTGAACTCCTACCTTTCCTTCGAGGGCTTGGGTGCAAATGGTAGACTGCGTAAGCAGGAAAAGGAACGACAGTCGGGTTACACTTCCGTAGGGGCGCGCATTGCGCGTCCATTTCTCTACCTCTACGCAGTGTCGGATACCGCACTGCTACACATACGATTTACTTCCAGCAGGGCGCGGCATAACAGTGCCGCGCAACATTTTTACCTGTGCTGATTATCCACGTCCTGCGGTTGTAGCCGGTTGGCACTTGCAATCGGTTTGCGCGGCACTGTCATGCCGCGCCTGCGCAGACCCAAATTGGATGTAGCAGTACGGCAGCCGAAATGCGGAAAGGTGTTATACCACGCGGTAGTAAAAATCCTCTGCCGTTCCCCTTTTCCTGCTTACGCAGTCTACCATCTGCACCCAAGCCCTTGAGGGAAAAGGGGAGATTCACAAGAGGGTGGAAAACCGCAGGTTGTCTACCCTCTTGTGCGCCCGCCGCGCGTAGCGGCACTCCCCGTCGTGGTTCACGGCAAAACTCTCCGCCCGGAAAGGACAAACCGCCTGCGCGGTTCGGGCACACCGCAAAAGCTCTGCCTGCGAAGCCCTGTCCGAGAGTACGATCTTAACGCAAAAACCGCCCCGCAAAGCGGGACGGTTTTAGAGAGGTGTTTACTTTTTCTTGTCCGGAGGCGCTGTGTGATGACAGCTGCCGCCGCAATGTGCGCAATCGCCGCCGCAGCCGCCGGACTTCTTGACGAAGACCGAACGAACCGCAAAGAACACGACAGCCACTACGATCAAAACCAGAATTACATCACCAATACTCATGGTAAAAGCCTCCTTTCAAATACGGAAGGATCAGTTGGCGTCCACGCTCATGCGGCGCAGACCCTCGGTGGAGTCAGCCTTGGCCGGCTTGCGGAACAGCAGGAAGATGATCAGCGCGATGAATGCGATGGCAACGACCGTGCCGATACCGAAGGTCAGCTCGCCGGTGATCAGACCGCCGATCTGATAAATGATGGTGGATACAACGTAAGCGTAAGCACACATGTAGCCGATTGCAAGTGCGGTCCACTTGCCGTTGTTCATCTCACGCTTGATGGCGCCCATTGCCGCGAAGCACGGTGCGCACAGCAGGTTGAACGCCATGAAGGCATACGCGCCGACCTGCGTGAAGTCAGCAGCCAGCTCGCTCCAGATTTCGGAGCCGTCCTCTGCAACCTCGCCGACGAAGTGATACAGCTGACCGAAGGTAGCAACAACGTTCTCCTTCGCAACCAGACCCGAGATGGTGGCAACGGTTCCCTTCCAGTTGCCGAAGCCCGGCAGCGTGAAGATCGGAGCGATAACAGAGCCGATGCGCGCCATGATGGAGTTGTCGATATCGGATACCGCGCAGAACGCGCCGCCTTCCCAGCCGTAGCCGAGGGTGAACCACATAAAGATGGTGGACAGCAGGATGACGGTGCCTGCCTTCTTGATGAAGGAGGAGCCGCGCTCCCACATGGAGCGAAATACGTTGCCTGCGGTCGGAACGTGGTAGCTCGGCAGCTCCATGACGAACGGAGCCGGGTCGCCGGTGAAGATCTTGAACTTCTTGAGCATGATGCCCGAGATGATGATGGACAGCACGCCCAGAACGTAAGCGGAGAATGCGATGGTGCCGGAGCCGCCAAAGAACGCACCTGCGAACATTGCGATGATCGGCAGCTTAGCGCCGCACGGTACGAAGCAGGTGGTCATGATGGTCATGCGGCGGTCGCGCTCCTGCTCAATGGTACGGGAAGCCATGACAGCCGGTACGCCGCAGCCGGAGCCGATCAGCATCGGGATAAAGGACTTGCCCGAAAGACCGAACTTGCGGAAGATACGGTCCATGATGAATGCAACACGCGCCATGTAACCGCAGTCCTCGAGGATAGCGAGGAAGAAGAACAGGATAAGCATCTGCGGAACGAAGCCCAGAACCGCGCCGACACCGGCAACGATACCGTCCATTACCAGGCTGTAAACCCAGCCGTCCTCGTTAACGCCCATGGAGGCGAACAGCTTCTCCAGCAGCACCGGGATACCCGGCACCCATACACCGAAATCAGCCGGGTCCGGCTCCTCGGCAGTCATGGTCTCCTCGAAGGTCGCAAGAGTAACGTCCTCGGTGGTAACCTCACCGGAGTCCTCGTCCTCGAACTCGGCAGTGCCGACAACCGATGCAGCAGCCGGGTCTACCTCGATGGCAGCAGCTGCGTCAGCGATGGCGGTCTCGTCAGCCTCCTCGGCCTCGAGCGCCTCGGTCAGAGCAGCGGTGTCGATGCCGGCCTCGTCAGCAGCCTCGAGCCATGCATCGCGGCGGGTGATCTGGTCGTCGTACTCGGCGGTTGCTTCCTCATAGTCAGCAGCGCCGATGGTGAACAGATGCCAGCCGTCACCGAACACACCGTCGTTCGCCCAGTCGGTGAAGATGCCGCCCGCGGTGGTTACGGAAACGTAGTAGACCAGCCACATGACCAGTGCAAAGATCGGCAGAGCGAGGATTCGGTTGGTAACGATGTGGTCGATCTTATCCGAGGTGGACAGACCGGTCTTTTTCTTCTTTACGCAGTCCTTGACCAGCTTTCCGATGTACTGATAGCGCGCATCGGTGATGATGGACTCCGCGTCGTCGTCCAGCTCCTCCTCAACGGCGGTGATGAGCTTCTCGATCTTGTCCTGCACGTCCTTGCCGAGGGTGAAGCGCGCCTGCACCTTGCTGTCGCGCTCGAACAGCTTGACAGCGAACCAGCGGCGCTGCGCGGGCTCGGTAACATCCGCGATCAGCTTCTCGATCTCGGTGACGGCGTTCTCGATGGAGCCGCCGAAGCCGTGCACTGCCGGAGCCTTCGCAGCCTTTGCCGCCTTCTTGGCAGTCTCGACCAGCTCCCTGGTGCCCTCGCCCTTGATGGCTGCGGTCTCAACGACCGGCACGCCGAGTTCCTGAGACAGCTTCTTTACGTCGATCACGTCGCCGCGCTTCTTGACGATATCCATCATGTTCAGCGCGATAACGACCGGAATGCCCATCTCGAGCAGCTGGGTGGTCAGGTACAGGTTGCGCTCGATGTTGGAAGCATCGACGAGGTTCATGATGGCCTGCGGCTTCTCGTTTACGAGATAATCACGCGCAACGACCTCCTCCAGCGTGTACGGAGAGAGGGAGTAGATACCCGGCAGGTCGGTGATCAGGACTTCCTTATCGCCCTTGAACTTACCTTCCTTCTTTTCCACGGTAACACCCGGCCAGTTGCCGACATACTGGGTCGCACCGGTCAGATCGTTAAACATCGTGGTCTTGCCGCAGTTCGGGTTGCCGGCAAGTGCCAAACGAATTGACATGTTTTTTCCCCTTTCTTGGGATTAGTATCCGCTAACCCCTATGTAAAAAAATTTTAACGAATTTTCGTCTGCCGCAAAGCGATATCCGCGCTTCGTGCGAAGCACGCATAAAATCGGATTTGCAGCGCAAATCCATAAATTCCGGGAGCATGTATCACGGAATTTATACAAGGGACGAAAAAATGTGCCCAAAGGGCGCGGTTTTTCGTCAGCCCTCGATTGAAACCGTGGTTTCAATCGAAATCAGTCAACCTGAATCATCTCAGCGTCTGCCTTGCGAAGCGACAGCTCGTAGCCGCGCACGGTGATCTCGACCGGATCGCCCAGCGGCGCTACCTTGCGGACATAGATCTCCGCACCGCGGGTGATGCCCATATCCATGATACGGCGGCGGGTTGCACCCTCGCCCTCAATCTTGCGGACGGTTACGGTGGCGCCGACCGGCGTGTGTCTCAGATTGCTCATTTGCGTTTGCCCCCTTTGCAATTAAACCATAATGCGCGAAGCCATCTGCTCGGAGATTGCGACGCGCGCATCCTTCACGTTTACGATCACGTTGCCTGCCAGAGAAGACACAACAGTGACCTTTGCGCCCTCGACAAAGCCGAGATTCTGCAGGAACTTTCTCGTCTGGTCTTTTCCTCGAATGGTCTTTACGGTGGTCTCTACACCAACATCCATTAACGTAAGCGGCATAATGGTAATCCTCTCCTTTTCTGTAATCTCTGCGCGAAAAAAAGTGTTTTGTATCAGGTTAGACCGCTCTAACCTATTTATCATTTGAAGTTTACACCAGCTAACCTTTTGTGTCAATACGGAAAAAGCAAGTTTGTCAAAGCTAACTAATCTGCACAGAGTTGGCCGTGTCTAATTGTGCAGTATGCTGTTGCTAACTGTGGGCATCCTGCAGATAGGAGGAAGCCCGCGGTCATTGTTCCGGATGACCGCGGGCTCATGTTGAGGCTGTCAAAAAACTATCGTTTTTCGAGCAGCCTCTCGCTCGAAACCACGCTTTCGAGCGAATACTGAAGAAAAACCGCGCCCTGACGGGCACATTTTTTCTTCCCCTGTATAAATTCCGAGATACACAAGGTGAATTGCCGCATAGCGGCAAGAGAGGGTGGCCTGGGCCATGCTCCCGGAATTTATGAATTTGCTCCGCAAATTCTATTTTATGCGTGCTGACGCACGAAGCGTAAAAATTAAAATAATACTTTTTTTGACAGACTGCATGTTATCGGGGTAACGCCGCTGCCGACCAGCCTTTTCCGCAGATAGGAGGAAGCCCGCGGCCATTGTTCCGGATGACCGCGGGCTCATGTTATGTTTTGACATACCGGGCAGTATGCCATGGGGTTTCCCCCGGGACAAGAAAGGATATTTGTATCATAACTCGTGCCGTCGCACAAGCTACGACCGTAAGAAATTGTTTCGGCGCTGCGCGCAGGTATGCGCACGCCGCAAGAGAAAATCTAATTTAGAATGCTGCGAAGCCCTTGCCGAACTCCTTGCACTTTGCGATGCCGTCGTCGTCCGGGGTTTCGTTGAGGATGAGACCCTCATCGGTGTAGATGACAGCGTTTGCGTCGTTGGTACGCTGTACCCAGTCACGCATCCACTGGCCGTCGCCCCAGCCATAGGAGCCGAACAGCGCAACCTTCAGGCCGGAAATCTTGCTCTCCAGCTCGGTGAAGAACGGGTCGAACTCGGTCTCCTCGAGAACCTCAGCACCCATAGCCGGGCAGCCGAGAGCGATCTTTGCGTACTTAACAGCGTCAGCCGGGGTGGTGTCCGCAACGTTCAGTACGTCAACTTCCATGCCGCCCTCGCGGATGCCGTCTGCAATCGCGTTTGCCATCTGCTCGGTGTTGCCGGTCTGGCTCCAGAAAATAACTGCTGCTTTGCTCATAATGATCTTGCTCCTTCGCATGTATTGTTCTATATTTGTAGTTCTATCGAGTTATGCTATGCTGCAAACACTTCGAGAAGGGTTTCGCCCTTGTCAACGCGTCTGGTCACGGCGTGGCATACCCGCGATAGGCGGTCAAACAGTCGGGATGCCGCCTCGGCATCGCCGTACACCTTCCAGAGACCGCTTAATTTGCAGCCCTTTCCGGCGTATCGAATAAAGCCCACAACGTCCTCGATCGGGTATCCGAGGAACAGTCCGATTTCGTGCGGAAAGTCCTTGGACATGGCGATGCGGCGCTTGAGATTGCGCAGCAGAACATCGAGCGGCTGACCGACCGGGTACGCAAAGTGCCGGAGCACATGCTGCACCTGCGGGTCCGCCATGCGGCGTTCAAGCTGCGGCTTGTTGTATACCAGCAAGAGGAAACGTGCGCTGCAGGCGCAGACGATCTCGAAGTGAATTTCTCGCGCTGAGAACGCATCGCGGTATTCCTTTAATCGCTGCGGCAGATCGGGATATAAATTCCGGTCGCACGACACCAGACTTGCCGGTTTGATGCCCGCCAGTGTCGGCGAGCAGTAGGTCGCTAAAAGTCGATCCAAGCCATTTTGCATTGCTGATGCACCTCCCGTTTACAGTATTTCCGGTCTGTACATTTGGTATGCGTTTTTCCCGAACAGCGCGGCTGCGGTTAGCCATTCAGCCGCGCAATGCCCTGAGGCAATACCGCACAATTAAAGCTGCGGCGTTTTGCGGGTCTTTTGTGCCCTGATTTCGTTGTGATTTTTTGCAATACGTCAAGTATTGCTGCAAAACCACGCCTCATCAGTGCGCAAAATCCGCCGCAAACCGCTCTTGTTCAATTATGCGGTATTGCCTATACGGTTTTGTTCGGAATGATGCGCAAAATACAGAGGAAGCTGTTTCTTTTATAACTATTCAGCACGTTCCCGTTCCGTGAGGAAGCGTGCCGGTCAACGGGGCGTATCAGTAAGCCTCGGCTAACCATGTATATAAGTTAGCATATCCTAACCGATATGTCAAGCACTTTTTCGAGAGAAATTTTCGACCGGATTCCGCGCGGTTAGGTTTTGCTAACCATACCGTTCGGATAGACGTTTTCTCAGCGTGAGAATGGGCGTTTTTGCTGCCTTTTCGGGCGGGAAAATTTTTTCGGGATTTCCCGGATTTTCTGCACCGACCCAGCGGGGTGCGCGAACTGCCGCAGGCGTGTTCGCCCTGACGGGGCGGCTCCTTTTCTGCACCGGAAAGCCGGGGTGCGCGAACTGCGTCAGCGTGTTCGCCCTTTCCGGGCGGAGAGTTTTTCGCTGAACCTCAGCGAGGGGATTCGCCGTCTGCGGACGGCGGGAACGTCGCGGCGCCCGCCGCGGGGGGGCAAAGAGGAAGGACAACCTGCGGTTTTCCTTCCTCTTTGAACTCCTACCTTTCCCTTGCTTCCTAATCTGGCGCAGATTGCCTATATGTGACCGCTTCGAAAATAGGAACGGCAGTCGGGTTACCGCAGCGTGTCTTTCTCCGCCTTTTCGCAGTTCACAGACAGCGTACTGCTACACATATGGGCAACTCTACGCAGGGCGCGGCATAGCAGTGCCGCGCAATTCGTGAGCGCGTTGTAATAGACAGCACCTACGAGGATAAATTATACCAGACATCTAAATTCGTAGGTGCCGTGCGGTATAACGTGTTAAAGAGTTGCGCGGCACTGTCATGCCGCGCCTGCTGGAAGTAGCCGACCTGTGTAGCAGTACGCTATCTGACACTGCGAACAGGTTGCTCAAGAGGACGAACTCCGAAGGTAGTTCGTCCGCAGCAGAGAAAAACTCCTCTGCCGTTCCCTTATTTCGAAGCGGTCACATGTCGGCAATCTGCGCCAGACTAAGAAATAAAGGGAAACGGGAGTTAAGAGGGTAGAAACCGTAGGTGTCTACCCTCTTGCCCCGCCGCGGGGCGCGGCGAATCCCCGCGCTCCGCAGAGCGCAACTCCTCGCTTGATTTCAAGCGAAAAACTCCCCGCCCGTCAGGGGCGAACACGCTGACGCAGTTCGTGCACCCCGCTCAGCCGGTGCTGAAAAAAAGCTGCCGCCCGGAAAGGGTGAACCGCCTGCGCGGTTCAGTTTCCCCACTCAGCCGGTGCTGAAAAAACGAAAAGGGCATACCTTTCGGTACGCCCTAATGTATAAATTATTCCACTTCCACGCCGTTGATCCGCGCGGATTCATCCCCGGTGAGCGGAATGACAAGGCACTTCTGCCCTTCCACAACCTCGGTATGGACGTTTACGGCTCTCTCCTGCGGCATGCGCACGTCGATGACCGTGCCGGTCTCCCACGGAACATCGTCCTCGTCCGTGTCGGTGGCGTTTGCTGCCTGATGCGCCAGCTCCTGCTGCAGCACTGCCACCTTCTGCTCCAGGGCGGCGGTATGCGCCTTGACCGTGCCCTCCTCGACCAGACGGCTGTCCAGCACGTTATGCGCCTGCGGCGGCTGGTCACCGAACACCTGCTCGTACGACTTCTCGATCTGCGCGCGCACCTCATCCGGCACCTCGGCCTCGGTCGCCAGACCGGAAACCGCCTCGGCGGTCAGCTCGACCGGCGGCAGGCTCTCGTCCTCCTCCCGCTCGGCCACCATGGCGCTGATGGTCTTCTGCATCTGGAAGAACGCCGCGTCCGCCTGCTCCTCATCCTCACCGAAGGCGTCGTGCACCACGTTCTTGAATGCCAGCTTGTCCTCGGCAGCCGTGCGCTGCGCGACACAGCCGAGCACGTTCTCGATGAACTCGGGGTGCGACGGACGACCGGTCTTGACGTAGTACATCACGGCGTTGACATCGCTGCCGCGGTTTGCAAATGCCGGGTACACAAAGCCGAGGTCGGGCAGACCGACCACCCAGTCGCGCTCCCGCGCACCGATGCGGTTTTCGTCCTCCTTATAGCCGAGCGCAGGCTTCGCCAGCTCGACCGGGCAGACCGCGCACACGCAGTACGCATACAGCTCGGTGGATTCGTCCTGGTCCTCGCCCGAGGTAGCCTTGCTCGGCACGTCGTACACATCGTGGTAAACCACGATCAGGTAGTTGCCCGGGTAGCTGTACTCCTCGATCACCTGCTCGTACAGACGGTCAAGCAGCTCCTCGTTCGCCAGCTTGCTGTCCTTGAGCGTCAGCAGGTATTTCTGGTGCTCGATGCCGCTGTCGCTGCGGTCAAACTCCAATTCCAGCAGGTTTGCGCCGAGCGTGCCGCTGAACGTCTTTTTGGCGATCTCGAGGTACTTGTAGTATTCATCCTCTTCCAGTTCGGAAAACTGCTCGGTAAACTTGGTCACGATCTGCTTGCCGCTGTTGACGTAGCAGCCGCACAGACGCCCGAACGTGCATTCGGTCTTTTTCAAACGGCGGCGCAGCTCCTGCACATCGCCCTTGGTGATATTCATAGGTTTCGCTCCTTAGCGTGTGGATTCGGTATATACAAGTATACGGCATTTTCCATGCAAAAGGCAAGCATTTTCACGCAAAAAGCGGCCGACCGGGTAAGGTCAGCCGCAAATTGACAGGTTTTGCGCCTGTGTGATATACTTGTCATAAGGAAACGCCTGTTTGCATGGACAAACGGTCAGCTCCTCTTTTCCTCCCTCGGTTTGAGGCGGAAAGGAGGTGGCGTAAATGCGGAAGAAAGCACTTCAGCTTTTGGTATGTGCAGTCATTGTATTGTACATTTTCTCCGTATATGCGCGATGACCGTCCGGCGGCAACCGTACGGTCATCTGTGAAAACTTTTGACTGAACTTGGGAGCTGACCGTCCAACGGACGGCGTTTCCCTTTAATTACATTATAGCACACTTTCAGGTGCTGTCAACCTGCGGAAATTGACATTTTTCGCACGTCCTGTTATACTTAACTCGTGGAAACGCTGTTGCACACGCAGTGAGCAATCACTGCAGGCGGTCAGATCTTCTTCTTCCCCACGGTCTGTGGGCGGAAGGAGGTGCTGCGCATGAGGAAGAAAGCCTTTGAGCTTTTTATCTGTGCGGTCATTGTACTGTACATGTTCCTTATAAATGCGCGATGACCGCTTGGGCTGGCCCCCAAACGGTCATCTAACAAATGACTACTTAGAAAGGGTCTAACCGCTGCGCACAGCGTTTCCCTTTTTGTATCTTTATTATACCACACTCCCGCGCCAAGTCAAGCGCGGGAGCATTTTTATGCCTGCTCTGCGCTCTCACTCTGCCGGCTCTCTCCCGAAGCGTTCCCCGGTTTCTCCGGCGGCTGCACCCTCACCTCAGGCAGGTTTCTCTTATCGCCGGACTGCCGGAACCGATCGTCAATATGCTCACGGAGCCGTTCGGCGTGGCCGCTGCTGCGCGAGGTCACGGTGATGCTGACGCGCTCGCCTTCCTTTGCTTCCTGCCGGACGGTATGCTCCACCGCCTTATCAATGCGTGCAAACCGCGGAATTTTGCCGTCCGGCGGCTGCTCCTTGCCGGAAACGCGGGCGCCGAGCACCTGATTGAACCGGTTTACCGTATACTCCACGCTGTCCGTGCCGCCCACGATGCTGACGCTGGCATATGGCTCATACGCGGCGTACACGCTGGTGGTCGCCATGCCGCACAGGACAGCCGCACACGCCGCCCAGGTCAGCGGCTTTTTCCAACGTCTGCGGTGCTTCGCCGGAATACGAATCTCCTGTCCGACCGCTCTGTTCTTCGCGTCTACAAGGTGAACCATGCCGTCCTCCGCGAGTGCGGCGGCCTTTCCCGCTCGAATATCCGTAATTATCGCACGCATTGTTCTGCCTCCTTGCGCATGGTCTGCAGATAGGTGCAGAGGATGGGGTAATCGCCGTCGATGAGCAGCGCCGCCGCTACAATGTAATCCCGGTGACGGGTTATCGTCCGCGCCGACACGCCGCACTGCTGCGCGAGCGCCTTGATCGGCAGGCTGTGCGCGCTCTGCATGGACGCAAACAGCACCGGCGAATGCAGCAGCGTGCCGACCGCCACGGCGCAGCTGCGGCGCGTCTTGTCCGACTTGGGCGAGCTTGCCGCTAAATCATAAAACGCGAACCCGTACTTCTCAAACACCGTGTTTGCCGCCTCGATTTCCTCCTGTGCGCTGATGGGCTTTGCTTCGCTCATCTGCTCTGCGACCGCCTGCTGCATGGCGGCGTCCGCGCTCTCGCGGTCCACCGTGCCGTCGAACGTCTGCGGGGCAAGCGGCGTTTCCGCGTCAAACCGGTGCTGACTGCGGTAATGGTCGGCAAGGCGTCTGCCAATCACAAGCGACGCATACGCGCCGAACGGCCCGCTTGCCGGGTCGTAGCCCTTGATGGCTTCGTAGAAGGCCAGCAGCGCGACCGAGTATTCATCGTTGCTGCGCGTAACCGCAAAGCCTGCATGCCTGCTCGCGCACCGGAGAACAAATGCCTCATGTGCCTCAATGAACCGCTCCAAAAACGGCTCGTCCGTGCGTGCGCGGACTGCCTGTGTGCTCGTCTGCATGCCGCCGCCTCCTTTCCTTTGATATGAGACTATACCGCATAATTAAAGCTGCGGCGCTTTGTGGTATAGTCTTATTCTAGATTTGCTCTGTGTTGGAACGGTGTACCGACTGTTACCGTTCTGCGTAGACTTCCGTATGTTTTGAAGGACAAAAAAGAGCACCGCAGAATGCAAACTGCGGTGCTCTTTTCATTCGTTCAGGCTGTTGCTTTCTCGTTCTCTTCGCACGTTAGCGCGCATTCAATAGGATTGCATTGCAATCCATAAAAACGGGGAGCATGTATCAGCGCAGCGCGGTCAAGAAACCGCGCAAGGATAGCGCAAATTTTTATACTTCCGGAGGGAGAAAGTTTCAACCAACGGGCGGAACTTTCGGACGACTTTGGAACGGCCCACGGTCCGTTCCTGCTTGTCGGCGAAACTGTAGTTTCGCGACAGTCAGAGTGCTGCGAAACGCTGCAGCATCGCCGCGCACTCCGCGCGGGTTGCCGTTGCCTTGGGAGCGAGTGTCGAGGACGTTTTACCGGTCAGGATGCCGTTCTTGACGCACCACTGCACCGCCTTTTCCGCATACGCGGAAACCGAGCCTGCGTCCGTGTAGGCGGACAGGTCCGCCGCGCCGTCCGGCTCGCCGGCATAGCGGTACAGCATGGCGGCAAGCTGCTCACGGGTGATATTAGGGAAAGGTAGGAGTTCAAAGAGGAAGGGAAACCGCAGGTGTTCCTTCCTTTTTGCCCCCCGCGGCGGGTGCCGCACTCCTCCGCTGTGGTTCAGCGCCGCAAAACAAAAACACCGCAGACCCCCAGTCCGCGGTGTTTCACATTATTCCATTTCGTCAAGGACGGAAAACGCGGCAAGCTGCTCGGTATTGTCCTCGTTATACTCAATCTCGCGCGAGTACGCCTTGCAGATGCAAATCTGCGCCCAGTGCGTGAGTTCCCCGTTGGTGAGCCACTCGTACACATCGAGCAGCTGAATGACCGCCGTGCTCACGAGCGCCAGCTGCACCTTGTCCTGCACAGCGTCGTCCCCGAGCGCCTTCATAAAGTGCCGGTACAGGAAGTACGTCAGCAGGTTATCGTATTCATGGCGTTTGCCCTGATACGCCTGCAAAAAGTCATTCCTGCGGGCGATAATCTCCGGCAGGCGCGCCTTTGCGCCGGTCAGCAGCGTGCGCCAGTCATCCTTGTTGATCTCAAAGCCGAGCAGCATCTCGAGCAGGCTCGTGAGCGTGCTCTCCCGCCAGAACGCCTGCGACCACGAAGCCGTGTCCTCGTCCGTCTCGTCTGCAGCCTTGTCCTCCCCCTCGGGGAACGGGAACAGCAGGTCGTCGTACTGCTCCTGCTGCGCCTTTGCCGTGCGGTAGAGCCTGTCGGCCTTGTCATCGAACGGCGCGTCCTCACACGCCAGCCGGAACAGCGCATCGCGCATGGAAAACAGCACGTTCTCCAGTTCGGTTTCGGCCTCCGTGCCGGTTTCGGATACGCCGTCCGCCTCGGTCACGTCAAACGCCGGTGCGCCGGTCTGCGCGAGGATGAGCTCGGCGGCAGCCTCACAGCACAAGCCGAGACCGTCCTCACGGCCGTCCGAAAACCACTCGTAATACCGCGGGTGGTCGGTGCAGATCTGCGCCATTTTGTCCTCGCCTAAGTGAAGCAGCACTTCGCACAGGTTGCAGTCGTTCAGCAGCGGACACCGCTCCTCGGCGTCCAGACGAAAATGCGCCGGCTCTCCGGTCTGCGCGTCCGCAGGCGCAATGCTCGCGCGCAAACGCTCGCCAAAATCGCCGGGAACGGTCTCGTAGTACGCAAGGGAATCCTCGTCTACGTCGATCTCCCAGCCGATACAGCAGTTTTCCGTGCAGTCCGAGCCGATGCACCGGAATGCTTTGTAATACGCAGGACGGCGAATATAGCCCATCCTAATCACCTCTCTTGTCTGTCTCATTATAGCAGACACGGGCGCGGTTGAAAAGGGTTATGACGGCACCGCCTTCTCCCTTGTGTACCGCTTGACCCGCTCGTACCATTCCCGATCGAACGCGGACAGCTGTTCGCTCGACGGCCCGATTGCAGGCTGCGCCGGTGCGGGCTTTGCCCGTTTCTGCATATTCTCAGCGGTGAGAATGCCGTCACGCTCGCAGTTCTGCAGCAGCGTGCGAAAATACCCTGCCGGATTGCGCGGTGCATTCTCAGCCGTCTGTCGGGCGGTATCTAAAAACACCTCACGGTGCATACCCTTGTTCTGCAGCCTGCGCAGCTCCAGACAGAAATTATGGTCAAACTTACAATTCAGTTTTTCTTCCAGTTCGGTCGTCAGACCAGAATCAGCCGTAACTGCTTTCTCTTCTCTGGTCTGCTCTGCTCTACTGTCCTCTACTGTCCTCTGCTCTTCTGTTCTCTGCTCTTCTCTGCTCTGTGGATTTTCGGTACAACAAATCGCATTTTCCGTACGATAAATCGCATTTTCCGTGTGGGAAATAAATGCACGCAGCACAAAAGACTTGCCACTCGGATTCTTCTCCCGCATTTCCTGCTCGGTGAGAAGCCAAATGTCAAAATTGATGGGCACTGCATTACGCGTCACGGTCGCCAGAAAATACCCCATCTGTATTCTTTTGGATGTGAGAAAGCCGCGTTCATATAACGCAGCATGGAACAGGCCGCTTGCCACCAGCTGATCGACTACGGCGGCCAGTGTTTCGATCGTCACGTTTTCCAGTCCGGCGGTGTACTCGCGGAGCTGCCACAGCGTGTCCTCGCGGCCCTCGCCGCTATAAGCGATGTAGTAGCCCTTGTCGCCGTAGGCAATGTCGAGCAGGCATTCGTACACATACGGCCCGAGCACGCCGAATTTCTGCCGTGCGGCTCTCAGCTTCGGGTCACGGTACAGGCCGATGTCGCGCGGCCACCAGTCCAATCCAACTTTTCTGTTTCTGCCCATGTGAGCACCTCCCTTTACCCTACCGCCGGAACGGATAAAAAATTGACCACAAATGGTCAACTCCGAAAAAATATTTTCCGGAAAATAAAAAAACATCCCCTGTTCACAGTCAGAGGATGTTAAAATCTGTTCGCAGCCCGCGCGTAAGCGCGTATTCAATAGGATTGCTCTGCAATCCGAAAAAACCGGGAGCATGTATCTCGGTTTTTTCACTTCCGGAGGGAGAAAGTTTCTGCATAGGAACTTTCGGACGACTTTGGAACGGCCTACGGTCCGTTCCTCCTTGTCGGCGAAACTGTAGTTTCGCGACAGGTAATGCAAAAAGAGCCGAAACCAACGTTTCAGCTCTTTATGGCGGAGAGTTAGGGATTTGAACCCTAGAGACGCTCATCACGCCTACACGATTTCCAATCGTGCGCCTTCGACCACTCAGCCAACTCTCCATCTTGTTAAGTTGTTGTCGTTTTTGATGACTCATCGCTGACGACTTGTTTAGTATATAACAGAATCCCCGTTTCGTCAACCCTTTTTTCAAATTTTTTTGAAAAAGTTTTTTCAGGTCGAATTGGGGCGGATTGCAGGCGTAGGATTTGGCGTTGCGCAGACCATACAACGGCATACATTCCACCAAAGGGTTCGACCTGTAAATCATAACGATTATGGGATACCGTAAGGCAAATCCTTTCAACCGCCAAACGCAAAAAAGAAAACCGCCTGCTCTCGCAAACGGTTCTCCCCTATTTACTTCTGAAACTGCTCGCGCACTTCCATATACTTGATGATCTCCTCAACCGTGCCATCAAAGCCGAGCACGCCGCTGTTGAGCGACAGATCATAATTCCGCGCGTCATACCAGTCGTGGCCGGTGTGGTGCTTGTAGTAGCGGGCGCGGTACTCGTCGATCTCGGCAATTTTCTTCTCGACCTCGTTCTCGGGCAGCGAGTCCACCTTCATGGCCTGCTCGAGACAGAAATCCTTGTCCGCATGGACGAACACGCGCACAACATCCGGTCGGCCTGCCAGAATATAGTCGGCGCAGCGGCCGATCATAACGCACGGACCCTGATCCGCCAAACGGCGGATGATCTTCACCTGATAGGCGAACAGCGCCTCATCCTTGAGGTAGGACTTGGACGAGTCGTTCGGCACGGGCGTGTTGCCGTGATAATGCGCGCGCAGGCGCGTCAGGAAATCGCCCTTGAGACGCTCGTCCGAGAACAGCATGGCATTTACACCGCTGTCCTCACTCGCCATGGTGATGATCTCGCGGTTGTAGAACGGAATGCCCAGCTTGTCCGCCAGCATCTTGCCGACCGTCTTGCCGCCCGAACCGTACTGGCGCGCGATGGTGATAACGTAAGGTTTCATAATTTACCCCCTACATAAATTGATAATTGAGAATGGAGAATTGAGAATTGAGAATTGTGGTATCGCGCATAGCGCGATTATTTAATATCGGCGCTGTGCGCCGCACATTCATTTTCCATTTTCCATTCTCCATTTTCCATTTCCGAAATTTATTCTCCCAGATAAGCCTTCTTGATGGCATCATCATTCAGCAGATCGGCTGCCTTGCCGGTCTTGACAATTTTGCCGGTCTCAAGGACGTAGCCTCTGTCCGCGATGGACAGCGCCTTCTTTGCGTTCTGCTCTACGAGCAGGACGGTGGTGCCTGCCTTGGACACTTCCTCGATGATCTTGAAGATTTCGCCTACGAACAGCGGCGACAGACCCATGGACGGCTCATCGAGCAGCAGGATGCGCGGCTTGCTCATCAGTGCGCGGCCCATCGCGAGCATCTGCTGCTCGCCGCCGGACAGCGTACCGGCTGCCTGATTTTTACGCTCCTCCAGACGCGGAAAACGCTCGTAGACCATTTTCAGCGACTCCGGGATCTCATTCTTCGGGCGGGTGTACGCGCCCATACGCAGGTTCTCCGCGACCGTCAGACCCGCGAACACGCGGCGGCCCTCCGGAACGTGGCTCATGCCCAGCTTCACGATGGCATGACCCGGCTTGTGCGTGATGTCCTTGCCCTCAAACGTCACCGTGCCGCCCTTCGACGGCAGCAGACCCGTGACCGTGTGCAGCGTGGTGGTCTTACCGGCGCCGTTTGCACCGATGAGCGCTACGACCTCGCCCTCGTTTACCTCGAAGGAAACGTCGCGCAGTGCATGAATCAGGCCGTAATACACGTTGATGTCCTTTACTTCCAACATTGCCATACTTGTTTCCTCCTTTCTTATTCGCCCAGATACGCCTTAACGACTTCCGGATTGCTCAGCACTTCCTTGGGCGTGCCCTCAGCCAGCAGACGGCCGAAGTTGAGCACATACAGGTACTCGCAGATGCCGGAGACCAGCTTCATGTCGTGCTCGATGAGCAGGACGGTCACGCCGAACCTCTTGCGGACGATTTCGATCGTCTCCATCAGCTCCTCGGTCTCGTTCGGGTTCATGCCCGCGGCAGGCTCGTCGAGCAGCAGCAGCTTGGGGTTGGTCGCGAGCGCACGCGCGATCTCCAGCTTGCGCTGCTTGCCGTACGGCAGGTTGGCTGCCTTGTAGTCGGCTACACCGTCCAGATCGAACACGCGCAGCAGCTCCATCGCCTTTTCGTCCATCTGCTTCTCCTTTTTGCGGTAGGAGCCGAGGTGGAACATGCTTTCTGCGAACGAGTAGGTGATCTGATTGTGCAGACCGGTCTTTACGTTATCCAGCACGCTCAGCTGCGAGAACAGGCGGATGTTCTGGAACGTACGGGCAACGCCCAGTTTACAAATTTCATGCGGCTTTTTGCCGATGAGGTTCTGACCGTCCAGACGGATGCCGCCGTCGGTCGGGCGGTACACGCCGGTCAGCATATTGAATGCGGTGGTCTTGCCTGCGCCGTTCGGGCCGATGAGGCCGACCAGACCGCCCTTTTCGATTTTCATGCTCAGCTCGTCAACGGCACGCAGACCGCCGAACGAAATGCCGAGCGAAGTAACTTCCAGCATTGCCATGGCTTACACACCCTCCTTCTTGCCGCCGGCCTTTTCGGCCTTTTCCATCTGACGCATTGCGCGCTTCTCCAGCAGGCAAACCTTGAAGGAGGAGTTGTTGAACAGCATCATTGCAATCAGCAGGATCGCGTAGATGAGCATACGGTAGTTGCTCAGACCGCGCAGCAGCTCGGGCAGCAGCGTCAGCAGCGTTGCGGCGATAATCGAGCCCCAGATGTTGCCCAGACCGCCGAGAACGACGAATACGAGCACCAGAATGGAGGTGTTGAAGTCAAACTTGGCAGCGGTAACGGTGGAGAAGTTCATCGCGTACAGCGTGCCCGCCATGCCGGCGAACGCCGCGGAGACCACGAACGCGAGCAGCTTGTAGTGCGAGGTGGAGATGCCGATGGAGTCAGCGGCGATCTTGTTGTCGCGCACCGCCATAACAGCACGTCCCGTGCGGCTGTTTACAAAGTTCAGCACGAAGAACAGCGTAACGAGGATGAGCACAACGCCCGAGGTGAAGGTGGAGATCTTGGTGACGCCGGATACGCCGATCGGGCCGTTGATGATCATCTTGCCGCCGTCGCCCAGCTGGAAATTCTGGTTGACCAGGCTGAAATGCAGACCGGCATCATCCAGACCGAGATACATAACGTTTACAATGTTTTTGATGATCTCACCGAAGGCGAGAGTTACGATGGCGAGGTAGTCGCCCTTGAGGCGCAGTACCGGCACGCCGACGATAACACCCGCAATCGCCGCAAACAGTCCGGCAACGACCATGGCGACCGCCAGACGCAGCGGTGCAAGCGGAATCGCATCCGCCAGACAGGTGGTGATGACAATGCCCGCAAACGCGCCGACCGACATAAAGCCCGCATGGCCGAGCGACAGCTCACCGAGGATGCCGACGGTCAGGTTGAGCGAGATCGCCATGACAACATACGAGCAGATCGGCACGAGCAGACCCTTGATCTGGCTGGAGATGCCGCCGCCCGCGATGGCTGCCTGCACGATGATGTACGCAATAATGACAATGCCGAAGCACAGCAGCGTGTCACGTCCGCGCTTGGACGCAGCATAGGATTTTAACTTGTTCATATGACTGCCCCCTTAAACCTTTTCGCTCACATGCTTGCCGAGCAGGCCGTCCGGCTTGACCAGCAGCACCACGATGAGCACCGCGAACACGATCGCGTCCGACAGCTGCGTGGAAATGTACGCCTTGGCGAAAATCTCGATGATGCCGAGCAGAATGCCGCCGATGAACGCGCCCGGAATCGAGCCGATGCCGCCGAATACGGCAGCGGTGAATGCCTTGATGCCCGGCAGCGAGCCGGTGGTCGGCATCAGGGTCGGGTACGCGGAGCACAGCAGTACGCCCGCGATAGCGGCAAGACCCGAGCCGATCGCAAAGGTGATGGAAATGGTCGTGTTGACGTTGATGCCCATCAGCTGGGCCGCGCCCTTGTCCTCAGAAACCGCACGCATCGCCGTGCCGACCTTGCTCTTGCCGGTGAACAGCATCAGAGCGACCATGATGACAACGCACGCCGCAATGGCAACGAGCGTCACCTTGGAGATCTGCAGCTGACCGCCGAACAGGCTGAGCGCATCGCCGGTAACGACCGAGGTAAAGGTCTTCGGGTTGGAGGACCAGATCAGCAGCGCCGCATTCTGCAGGAAGTACGAAACGCCGATGGCTGTGATCAGCACCGCCAGCGACGGCGCCATACGCAGCGGCTTGTAGGCAAGTCTCTCAATAACAACACCGAGCGCGGTGCAGACAATAACAGCCAGCACAACGCCCATCCACGCCGGCCAGCCGAGATAGGTGGTAGCGCAGAAGCACATGTAGCCGCCTACCATGATAACATCGCCGTGCGCGAAGTTCAGCATTTTTGCAATGCCGTAAACCATCGTGTAGCCGAGTGCGATGATGGCGTAGATGCTGCCCAGACTGATGCCGCTGATCAAATGATTCAAAAAGCTCATGGTTTGGAACACCTCAAATCTTTATTTCTCCTGTTTATGAAATGGGGCAGTGGTTCGGCAATGGTCAAGCCACCGCCCCACCCCATAACTTTCGGTGGATGATACCTCTTTATAATAGGCGTAAAGGAGGACTGCTTCCAGACCTCCTTCACTCGCCCTTGCGTTCTTAATATGTCCCGGGCGAGCTTTGCCCGTCCGGGACACCGCTGCCCGCGCCATCGCGGCGCGACACCTTTGCCGTGCAAAGGCGAGGGGGATATCCAAAAAAGTTTCTTCGGAACTTTTTTGGTATCTAAGGGGGACAGAGTCCCCCTTAGAGGGTCTTACATACCAACGTAAGCGCCGTTCTCGATAACCATGCCCTTCGGGGACTTGGATACGGCACCGGTCTCATCCCAGGTCATGCCCTCGCCGGTCAGGCCGTCAAAGGTCATGGAGGTGAACTGCTCGATCATCTTGTCGCACAGGTCCTCAGCGGACATATCCGGCGTAGCGCCTGCATTCTCGAGTGCCTGCTTGTAAGCGTAAACACAGTCGTAAGCGTCGGCTGCGAACTGGTTCGGGGTTTCGCCGAACTGATCCTTGTACTTCTTAACGAAGGAAGCGGTCTTTTCGTCGGTTGCGTCTGCGTTGAACGGGGTCAGCAGCATAACGCCCTCGGCCAGCTTGGGATCAAAGCCTTCCATGGTCAGGATGCCGTCCATGCCGTCTACGCCGAAGAACTTCGGCTTGTAGCCCATGCTGTTTGCCTGCGTCAGGATCAGGGATGCCGGCTGATAGTACATCGGCAGGAATACCAGGTCAGCGCCCTTGCTCTTTGCATCGTTCAGCTGAACGGAGAAGTCGTTAGCAGAAGCATCGGTGAAGGTCTTGTCGGAAACGACCTCGAGGCCCTTGGCCTTTGCCTCTTCTACGAACTTGTCGTGAATGCCGGTGGAGTAAACGTCATCGTTCTTCCAGATGATCGCAACCTTGGTGCCGAGCTTCTGCTCTGCAATGTACTGCGCGGATGCGGTGCCCTGGTTCGGGTCCATAAAGCACATCTGGAATACGTTGTCCTTGCCCTCGGTTACTGCAACGGAGGATGCGGACGGGGTCAGCGCGAAAATGCGGTCGCTGTAGTTCTCAGCGGCGGTAGCCTCGCACGGCTTGGAGGTTACGGAGCCGAGGGACAGCTGCATGCCCCAGTCTTTCAGGGTGTTGTAGGCGTTGACAGCCTTCTCGGCGTCGTGCTCATCGTCCTGATAGTTCAGCTCGAACTGAATATCGCCGCCCTCAGCGTTGATCTCGTCAACAGCGATCTGCGCGCCGTTCTTTGCAGCATTGCCGTAAATAGCAGCCGCGCCGGTCAGCGGGCCGGTGCCGCCAATCTTGAAGGCAGTGCCGGAAGCGGTGCTGTCGGAGCCGCTGTTCTGCGCATCGGAGCTGCTCGAAGCGGAGCCGCCGCAGCCGGTCAGCGCCGTAGCCAGCATAGCGCCGGCAAGAAGCATACTGAGTGTTTTCTTCATGGTGAAATCTTCTCCTTTGTTTCCCCCGAATCGGCATACCCTATCGGGTGTCTTGGATTATGCTTCACATTATACTACCATTTCCGCATTTCGGCTCACTTTTTTTGCGCTGAGAATACAATTTCAGATAATCTACTGATTATCTTTTGAGTAACTTTACGTTTTTTGTATCTTCTCACAAGAACACTTGTCCGCCCTGCAAGGATTCCTGCAAATTACTTCCATCCTGCCGCCGTTTTTGCAGGGAGAGCCCGCAAAATTTTTCTCACGCTGAGAACATCATAGACTATCTTCGCTATTCATAAGATATTCGTAGGGCGGGGTGCCCCGCCCTGCGGTGTTCATTCAATCTGTGCAACATTTCAAGGAGGGTACCCCATGACCGAAAAACGCCACGGAAAAGGACTGTTATTCATCGTAACGCTGGTTCTCGCTGCCGGTGTGATAAAGTACGCCGATATCCCCTTCGCGCAGACCGTGCGCGAAAAGGCGGCTTCCGCCCTGTCCGGCGCGGCAAACGCAGACCATGTTCTCGCGGTATTCGGCGGCTCTGCCATGCCCGCAGATACCGTTCCTGCGGAATCCTCCGGCGGTGCGGACGATATTTTGGACCGCGACCAGACCCTGTTCCCCGACACGGTTGACCAGACCGTCTATCCGATGGAGTTCGAGCACGCCACGCCGGCTTCCGGCACGCTGACGTCCTCTTTCGGCAGCAGGCTCAGTCCCATCACCGGTCAGCCGGGCTTCCACTACGGGCTTGACCTTGCCGCGGACGAGGGCACGCCCATCACCGCCTTCGCGGACGGCACGGTGCGCGAGACCGGCGAATCCGGCTACGGCCTGTACGTCATTGTCGATCACGCGGACGGTTTTGCAACCCTATACGCGCACTGCAGCAGCATTTCCGCCAAAGTCGGTGATAAAGTGACCTGCGGCGAGCAGATCGCCCAGGTCGGTCAGACCGGCAACGCCACCGGTCCGCACCTGCACCTCGAGCTGTGGCACAACGGCGCGGCGCTCGATCCCGCCGACTATCTCGCACTGTGAGCCGGATTCAGGTCCGCGACGGCTTTCTTGTGCTCATGGCTGCGCTCTGGTGCGCGGATGAGAGCGGTGTGCTGCCCATTTTCCTGCTGGCGGCGGCTGTACACGAGTGCGGACACCTTTTCGTCATTCGTCTGTCCGGCGGCACGGTGCATGCCCTGTGCCTGACCGCCTGCGGCGCTGTCCTGCGGTGCAGCCTGCCGCCATCGCCGTTTTCGCGCGCCGCCATCTGCCTCGCCGGACCGGCGGCCAGCTTTGCGCTCACCGCACTGGCGAACCCGCTCGGCGCGTACCGGCTTGCCGGCGCGAGTGCCCTGCTCGGGCTGTTCAACCTGCTGCCTGTGCCCCCGCTCGACGGCGGCATGGCGCTCCGGCACCTCGCGGACGGGCGGTTTACACGCCTGCTGAACGAGATTGCGGGCGTGTCCGTTCTCGTTCTCCTTGCGGGCGGTGTCCTCCTGTGGAAGTCGGGATTTGGCGGGTGGCTGTTGCTCGCTGGATTGATGGTCGCCGCATGCAACCCACATGCACGCGCATAACCGCAGGAGCGAACAATGTTCGCCCACAACACGTTCGATTTTACGTTGTTCGGGAGCACACTGTGCTCCCCTGCGGGATAATCGTTGCAGATGAAGCCGCTCCGGAGTGCTCCGCCCTACGATAAATTCTCACAACCCTTGTAAATTTTGCCGAAATCGTGTAAAATAACGGTACAAAGATTTATCCAAACGAACCAAAAGGCTCACAAAGCCTTTTGATAGAAAGGACCGAACAATTATGCTGGGAAAACGCAGAAAAAAAACTGATCTCCCCGCCGTATGCGCTGTTATCGTAGCGGCAGGCTCCTCCCGCCGCATGGGCGGCGAAAACAAGCTGCTGCTCGAGATTGACGGCGTACCCGTCCTCGCACGCACGCTTTCCGCCTTCCAGAAATGCGCCGCCATCCGCGATATCGTGCTCGTCTGCCGCGAGCAGGACATCATGCCCTATACCGAGCTGGCGAAGGCCTTCTCCATTGACAAGCTGTGCACGGTGACGCGCGGCGGCGAGACCCGCACGGAATCCGTTCTCGCGGGCATCACGGCCGCACCGGAAAATGCCGTGCTTGTTGCCGTACACGACGGCGCCCGCCCGCTCGTCTCCGAGGCCGTTATTACCGAGGCGGTTACCACCGCCGCCGCGTGCGGTGCTGCCGCGCCGGTCGTTCCGGTCAAGGACAGCATCAAGCGCATCGAAAACGGCAATATCGCCGCCGATGTCGCCCGCGACACGCTTGCCGCGGTGCAGACCCCGCAGGTATTCCGCAAGGACCTGCTCCGCCGTGCGCTGACCTCGGCGGCCGAGCGCGGCTACAGCTTCACCGACGACTGCGCGGCTGTCGAGTCGCTCGGCACCATCGTCAAGGCGACCCACGGCAGCTACCAGAACATTAAAATCACCACGCCGGAGGACATTCTCGTTGCAGAAGCGCTCCTCACAAGGGAGGTCAAGTGATATGCGCATCGGACACGGTTACGACGTACACAGACTGGTCTCCGGCAGACCGTGCATCATCGGCGGTGTGAACATTCCGTTTGAGCTTGGTCTGGACGGTCACTCGGACGCGGACGTGCTCACGCATGCCGTCATGGATTCCCTGCTCGGCGCACTCGCGCTCGGTGACATCGGGGGGCACTTCCCGGACACCGACCCGCGCTACAAGGGCGCGGACAGCATCGCGCTGCTGCGGCACGTTGCCGCACTCGTGCGCGAAAGCGGCTGGCAGCTCGGCAATTTGGATGCGACCGTGCTCGCACAGGCGCCCAAGCTCGCGCCGCACATTCTGCAGATGCGCGAGAACCTTGCCGCCGCCATCGGCTGCGCGGTCGAGCAGGTTTCGGTCAAAGCCACCACCGAGGAGGGACTGGGCTTTACCGGCTCCAAACAAGGCATTGCCGCGCACTGCGTGTGCCTTTTAGAGCGAATCTGAACAGTCTTACATATACACTATACTATGATAATAAAGGTAACACCGCATAGCGGTATTGCCCCCAACAAAGGAAGTGAACCCAATGGATATACAGGTAAACGACATTCTTACCATGAAAAAACAGCACCCGTGCGGCAGCAAGCAGTGGCAGGTGCTGCGTATCGGTATGGATTTCAAGCTGAAATGCCTCGGCTGCGGGCACGAGGTCATGCTGCCGCGCAGCAAGGTGGAGAAAAACATCAGAACGGTAGAACGGGAGGGTGAAATCGTATGTTGATAGACGGCAGACAGATGCACATTCAGATCACCAAGGGCGATATCGGGCGGTACGTCATTCTGCCCGGTGACCCGGCGCGGTGCGAGAAGATCGCGCAGTATTTCGACGACCCGAAGCAGATCGCGCACAACCGCGAGTACACGCTGTGGACAGGCTCTCTGGACGGCGTTCCGGTTGCGGTATGCTCGACCGGCATCGGCGGTCCGTCGGCTGCCATCGCCATGGAGGAGCTGGTCGAGTGCGGCGCGGACACGTTCATCCGTGTCGGCACGTCCGGCGGCATTGTGGACAAGGTAAAGGGCGGCGATATCGTCATTGCCACCGGCGCCATCCGTCAGGAGGGCACGAGCCGCGAGTACCTCCCCATCGAGTTCCCGGCAGTCGCGGATTTTTCCGTTGTTTCCGCACTGCATGAGGCGGCGCAGGCGCTCGGCTTCCCGTATCACACGGGCGTAATCCAGTCCAAGGACAGCTTTTACGGCGAGATCCGTCCCGCGCAGATGCCCATTGCGGACGAGCTGACCGCCAAGTGGAAGGCATGGAAGGCGGCAGGCGCGCTCACCAGCGAGATGGAGACAGCCGCGCTCATGATCGTCGCTCAGGTGCTGCACGTTCGGTGCGGCGCGGTGCTCAACGTGCTGTGGAACGCGGACAATGATGACGCTCCCGCCATCCCGCCTGACGCCACCGAGCGCGGCGTAAAAGCCGCCGTGGAGGCGATCCGCGTGCTCATCCGTGAGGACAGCAAGGCATGAGTGAACAACAGAACCAGCAGACAGCGACCCTCGGCACAGCACCCGTAGGGCCGCTGCTGTTTCGGCTGGCATTGCCGACCATCACGGCACAGGTTGTCAACCTGCTGTACAGCATCGTAGACCGCATTTACATCGGACGCATCCCGCTCGAGGGCAAGCTGGCGCTGACCGGCATGGGCGTCACCTTCCCTGTCATCACGCTCATTTCCGCATTCGCGGCGCTGATCGGCATGGGCGGCGCACCGCGGGCGTCTATCGCGCTCGGTGCAAGGGAGCACGACCGCGCGGAACGCATTCTCGGAACGTGTACGGCGGCACTCTGGGCGCTTGCACTCGTGCTGACAGCACTTTTCCTGCTGTTTCAGGCACCGCTGCTCCGCCTGTTCGGCGCATCTGCCGACACCCTGCCCTACGCGATGCAGTACCTCAACCTCTACGTTCTCGGCACGGTTTTCGTGATGACATCGCTCGGTCTGAACGGCTTCATCACCGCGCAGGGCCGCTCCTCGGTGGCGATGAAAACGGTCGTTATCGGCGCGGTGCTCAACACCGCGCTTGACCCGCTGTTCATCTTCGTGTTCCGCATGGGCGTGCGCGGCGCGGCTGTAGCGACAATTATCTCGCAGGCGGTGTCTGCGGCATGGGTTCTGCGGTTTCTGACCGGAAAACAGACGGTTCTGCGCTTAAAACGCGCGTATTTCCGCATTGACCGACCGCTTCTGGCGTCCGCGGTCGGTCTGGGCGCGTCCCCGTTTGTCATGCAGTCAACAGAAAGCCTGCTCACCATTGCGTTCAACGTATCGCTGCAGAAGTACGGCGGCGACGCAGCCGTCGGCGCAATGACCATCCTGACCTCGGTGGCGCAAATGGTGCAGCTGCCGCTGACCGGTCTGGCGCAGGGCGCGCAGCCCATCCTCAGCTACGCCTGCGGCGCGAAGCGGCCCGACCGCATGAAGAAAGTCGTGCAGTTGAATCTTGCGGCGGCGTTCGTGTTCGCGTTTTCGATCTGGGCGGCTGTACAGCTGTTCCCGCATACGGTCGTGCACCTGTTTACCTCGGATGAGGAGCTGGTCGAACGCACCGTCTGGGCGCTGCGCGTCTACTTCGCGCTCGGATTTACCAATGCGTTCCAGACCGGATTCCAGCAGTCGTTTGTGGCGCTCGGCGAGGCGCGTATCTCGCTTTTTCTCGCGCTCGAGCGCAAGGTTTTCCTGCTGATACCGTTTATTTTAATCCTGCCGCACTTTTTCGCGGATAAGCTGTTCGCCGTGTTCCTCGCAGAGCCGGTCGCGGATTTATTAGCCGCGGCTACAACGACAACGCTGTTTTTGATTCGATTCAAGCAGATCACGCGAGATATGTGAGCCAATTTCCCTGCATCGGCTGTGCGGGGTACACGAGGCGCGTAGCGCTACGCCCTATCCGGGAAGCAGCCTTTTTCAGCACCGGCTGAGCGGGGTACTTGAACCGCGCACGCGGTTCACCCTATCCGGGCGGCAGCCTTTTTCAGCACCGACCCAGCGGGGTACTTGAACCGTGCACGCGGTTCACCCTATCCGGGCGGGGAGTTTTTCGCTGAACCTCAGCGGGGAGTTGCGCTGACGCCGCGCGGGCGCACAAGAGGGTAGACACCTGCGGTTTCCACCCTCTTGTGAATCACCCCTTTCCCTTGGATAGTCTGGCGCAGATTGCCGACATGTGACCGCTGCGAAAAAAGGGAACGGCAGTCGGGTTACCGCAGCGTGTCTTTCTCCGCCTTTTCGCAGTTCACAGATAGCGTACTGCTACACATACGGTTAAATCCACGCAGGCGCGACATACCCGTGTCGCGCAACTCTTTAACGTGTTATACCGGACAGCACCTACGGATTAGGCGTTTGATACTATTTATCTTCGCAGGTGCTGTCTATTACAACGCGCTCACGAATTGCGCAACACGGTCATGTTGCGCCTGCGTTGATTTAATCACATGTGTAGCAGACCGGTATCTGACCCTGCGAACAGGTTGCGAAAGACACGGTAGAAAAAATCCTCTGCCGTTCCCCTATTTCGAAGCGGTCACATATAGGAAGTCTGCACCAGATTAGGAAGCAAGGGAAAGGTAGGAGTTCAAAGAGGAAGGAAAACCGCAGGTTGTCCTTCCTTTTTGCCCACCGCCGTGGGTACGGCGTCATCCCCGCCGCGGGGCGCGGCACGTTCCCGCCGTCCGCAGGCGGCGAATCCCCCGCTGAATCTCAGCGAAAAACTTCCCGCCCGGAAAGGACGAACACGCTTACGCAGTTCGCGTGCCCCGGTCAATCCCTGCCGCGAAATTTTGAGATACAAAAAAGGCTCCGGATATGCTCCAGAGCCTTTCTCTATGCAATTTCAGCGCAAATTAACCGTTTACCGCTGCCTTCAGCGCCTCAACCTTATCGGTATTCTCCCACTTGACGCCAAGCTCCTCGCGGCCCATGTGGCCGTAGGCTGCCAGCTGCTTGTAGATCGGCTTGCGCAGGTCAAGCTGCTCGATGATTGCCGCCGGACGCAGGTCGAACACCTTCTCTACGGCCTTCTCAAGCACATCGTCGCCAACAACGCCGGTGCCGAAGGTCTCTACCATGATGGAAACCGGCTCGGCAACGCCGATGGCATACGCCAGCTGAATCTCGCAGCGCTTTGCAAGACCTGCCGCAACGATGTTCTTCGCAACCCAGCGAGCCGCATACGCGCCCGAGCGGTCCACCTTGGTCGGGTCCTTGCCGGAGAACGCGCCGCCGCCGTGACGGCCGATGCCGCCGTAGGTGTCCACGATGATCTTACGGCCGGTCAGACCGGAGTCGCCGTGCGGGCCGCCGATGACGAAACGGCCGGTCGGGTTGATGAAATACTTGGTATTCTCATCCAGCAGATGGGACGGAATGACCTTCTTTACCACCTGCTCGATCATGTCCTTGCGGATCTGCGCGAGGGACACCTCCGGGCTGTGCTGGGTGGAAATGACAACGGTATCCACGCGGACGGGCTGATTGTCCTCGTCATACTCTACGGTAACCTGGCTCTTGCCGTCCGGACGCAGATAGTCGAACATACCGTTCTTGCGTACCTCGGTCAGACGCTTTGCCAGCTTGTGCGCCAGAGAGATCGGCAGCGGCATAAGCTCCTTGGTCTCATCGCACGCATAGCCGAACATCATGCCCTGATCGCCCGCGCCGATGGCGAGGTCGGCCTCAGCGGCGCCCTCCTTGCTCTCAAGGGAGTTGTCAACGCCGAGTGCAATGTCGGCGGACTGCTCGTCGATGGCGGTCAGAACAGCGCAGGTGTCGCAGTCAAAGCCGTACTTCGCGCGGTCGTAGCCGATCTCACGAACCGTGTCGCGGACAACCTTCGGGATGTCCACATAGCAGGAAGTGGAAATCTCGCCCATTACCTGAACCATACCGGTGGTGCAGGTGGTCTCACAGGCTACGCGGGCATACGGATCCTGCGTTAAAATCTCGTTAAGGATCGCGTCCGAGATCTGGTCGCAGATTTTATCGGGATGGCCTTCCGTAACCGATTCCGAGGTGAAAAAATGATGTGCCATTAAGTATCAGTTCCTTTCTCCAGTTCATTTTCAGAGCATTAAAAAACGCTCCTCAGCGGGAGCGAAAAGTTCGTTTTGCTCCCTCATCTTTCGTATTCTTACGCCGGATTTGGCACCTTACGTTGCAAAACAACGCAGGTTGCCGGGTTTCACAGGGCCGTTCCCTCCACCGCTCTCGATAAGGATATGTATTCACTTACGCCGTATATTTTATATAAAATTTCCGGCTTTGTCAAGGGGTATTTTCGGCATCCAAGGAGAAAATCGCCGCATTGACATTTTCCGCTTGCACCGTTATAGTAATAGAGGTAAGAATTTGCCCTGCATATTTATCACATCATATGGCCTTCTCAGGCTGACGCACGGCAGCACTTACCCGCATTCACTTTGCGCCAGGGCGATACCTTATTATTGCCTGAACGGCGCTCTGTTTTGTTATGGGAGAGATCAAGGGTATTATGAATGTAAATGTTGGAATCGACATCGGCTCAACGACCGTCAAGATCGTCGTTGTGCGCGATGGAGAGATCATCCACAAACACTACGAACGGCATTTTTCCAAGGTGCGTGAAAAGGCGGTCGAGCTGGTGCGCGCGGCGCGCGAGCTCATCGGCGAGGACACGCCGCTCCGCTGTTCCATCACCGGCTCGGCCGGTTTAGGCGTGGCGAAGGCCGCGGATATTGATTTTGTACAGGAGGTGTTCGCCACCCGCAAGGCGGTAGGCGTGCACGTTCCGCAGGCCGATGTTGTCATTGAGCTGGGCGGCGAGGACGCGAAGATCGTATTCCTCACCGGTCAGCTGGAGGAGCGCATGAACGGCTCCTGCGCGGGCGGCACCGGCGCGTTCATCGACCAGATGGCGGTCCTGCTGGACGTTACGCCGTCCGAGCTCGATGAACTCGCACAGGGCGCGGAGCGCATCTACACCATCGCGTCCCGCTGCGGCGTATTCGCCAAGTCGGATATTCAGCCGCTGCTCAACGAGGGCGCGCGCAAGGAGGACGTTGCCGCGTCCATCTTCCAGGCGGTCGTCAACCAGACCATTGCCGGTCTGGCGCAGGGCCGCGAGGTCAAGGGCGATGTGCTGTTCCTCGGCGGCCCGCTGTTCTTCTTCAAGGGTCTGCAGAAGCGCTTTCAGGAGACGCTGAAGCTGGATGACGCGCACGCGCACTTCCCGGCTCTCGCGCCGTATGCCATCGCGGCGGGCGCGGCGGAGTACGCAGGCGGCACGCAGAAGACCTACACGGTCGATTCGCTGCTCGCGGCGCTTGAAAAGGCGGCAGACGCTCCGGTCGTTGCCAACTACCTGCCGCCGCTGTTCGAGGATGAGCAGCAGTACGAGGAATTCAAGAACCGTCACGCCATGCACGATGTCATGACGCAGAACGTCACCATGTACGAGGGCGACGCATATCTCGGCATCGACTGCGGCTCGACCACGACCAAGCTGGTGCTCATCGGTGAGGACGACCAGATTTTGTTCCACCACTACCAGTCCAACAAGGGCAATCCGGCGGACGTTATCCGCGAGCAGCTCACCCGCCTGTACGAGCTGTGCGGCGACCGCGTACATATCGTGTCCTCGGCGGTCACCGGCTACGGCGAAGCGCTCATCCAGAATGCCTTCGGCGTGGATTTCGGTCTGGTCGAGACGGTCGCGCACTTCCGCGCGGCGCGCCATTTCTGCCCGGATGTTGATTTCATCATCGACATTGGCGGTCAGGACATCAAGTGCTTCAAAATCCGCAACAAGTGCATCGACAATATTTCGCTCAACGAGGCGTGCTCGTCCGGCTGCGGCTCGTTCATCGAGACGTTTGCCCGCTCGATGGGTTACTCCATCGAGGAATTCTGCAAGCTGGGTCTGTTCGCAAAGCACCCGATTGATTTGGGTTCGCGCTGCACGGTGTTCATGAACTCGTCCGTCAAGCAGGCGCAGAAGGACGGCGCGGGCATTGACGCGATTTCCGCCGGTCTGTCGGTATCCGTTGTCAAGAACGCGCTGTACAAGGTCATCCGCGCCCACTCGCCGGACGACCTCGGTCAGCACATTGTTGTGCAGGGCGGCACGTTTCTCAATGACGCCATCCTGCGCTCGTTCGAGCAGGAAATCGGCCGCGACGTGACCCGCCCGGCTATCTCGGGTCTGATGGGCGCATACGGCGCAGCACTGCACGCCAAGGACAACCGCCGCGACACCACCACGCTCATCGGCACGGATATCCTCGCAGGCTTCGAGCACAACGTGCGCTCCACGCGCTGCGGTCTGTGCGAAAATCACTGCAATCTGACGATTAACGACTTCGGCGGCGGCCGCCGCTTCATTTCGGGCAACCGCTGCGAGCGTCCGCTCGGCGGCACGAAAAAGGCCGACCTGCCCAACCTTTATAAATGGAAGCTGGAAAAGCTGAAAAGCTACGGTAAGCCGTCCGGCATTGCAAACCCGATTGCAAAAATCGGTCTGCCGTTCGGTCTCAACAACTTCGAGCTGCTGCCGTTCTGGACGGCATTCCTGCGTAAACTCGGCTTCGAGACCGTCCTCAGCGACGTTTCCACCCGCGATATGTACATGCAGGGTCAGCATTCCATCCCGTCCGATACGGTTTGCTATCCGGCAAAGCTGATGCACGGCCACATCGAGAACCTGCTCGAAAAGGGCGTCGATGCCATCTTCTATCCGTGCATGACCTACAATCTGGACGAGGAACGCGCGACCAACCATTACAACTGTCCGGTCGTTGCCTACTATCCGGAGCTTTTGAAGGCGAACGTCTCCGCACTTGCGGACTTCGACTTTATGATGCCGTACTTTGAACTCGCGGACAAAAAGCGCTTCACTAAGCACGCCGTTAAGTATTTCTGCGGCAAGTACCCGCAGATCAAGAAAAAGCAGGTCATCGCCGCTGTCGAGGACGCATACATGGCGCAGGACGAATACTACATTGACGTTCGCATCGAGGGTCAGCGCGCCATCCGCTACGCGGACGAGCACGACCTTGACGTTGCCGTTATTGCAGGCCGTCCGTACCACGTTGACCCGGAGATCAACCACGGCATCGACCAGCTGATCGCGTCGTTCGGTCTGGTCATCGTGTCCGAGGATGCGGTCTGGCAGCTGACCGATGCACCCGAGGTGCATGTGCTCAACCAGTGGACGTACCACTCGCGCATGTACGGCGCAGCGAAGTACGTCACCCAGAAGGAGAACGCCCAGCTTATCCAGCTGGTGTCCTTCGGCTGCGGCATTGACGCCATCACGACCGACGAGATGCGCGCCATCTGCGAAAACGGCGGCAAAATTTACACACAGCTGAAAATCGACGAGATCAGCAACCTCGGTGCGGCAAAAATCCGTATCCGCAGTATGCTGGCCGCCGTAGAGGAGGGACGCAAGCTTGCAGAACAGCAAAACGCCTGAGGCAACGCCCGCATATTCCTACCCGCAGTTCACGGAGGAAATGCGAAAAACCTATAAGATTCTGGTACCGAACATGCTGCCCGTGCAGCTTGGACTCATCTGCCGCCTGATGAAAAACTACGGCTACGACATGGAGCTGCTGCACACCGAGGGTCCGAACATCGCGGAGCAGGGTCTGCGCAACGTACATAACGACACCTGCTACCCCGCCCTGCTGGTCATCGGTCAGCTGATGGACGCGATCGAATCCGGTAAATACGACATCCACAAGATCGCGCTCATCCTGCCGCAGACCGGCGGCGGCTGCCGTGCCTCCAACTATATCCACCTGCTCCGCAAGGCACTGGAAAAGAACGGCTACGGCTTTATTCCGGTCATTTCGCTGAACTTTTCCGGTCTGGAGAGCAACCCCGGCTTCAAGCTGACCAAGACCATGCTCGTGCAGGTGGCGTATGCACTTTTGATCGGTGATCTGATTATGATGGTCGCCAACCAGTGCCGTCCCTACGAGGTCGTGCCCGGCTCGACCGACAAGGCGATTGACATCTGCATGGACGCGGTCACGGGGCGCTTCACCGGCGAGCGCATGGTGCGCTACGGCGAGGTAAAGCACCTGTTCCGTTTCGTGCTGACCGTGTTCGGCAAGCTGAAGCTGGATAAAACGCAGAAGAAAAAGCTGGTCGGCATTGTCGGTGAGATCTACGTCAAGTTCTCGCCGCTCGGCAACAACCGTCTGGAAGAATTCCTGCTCAGCGAAGGCTGCGAGCCAGTGCTGCCCGGTCTGATGGACTTCTGCCTGTACTGCATCTACAACTCGGTCATCGACCACGAGCTGTACAGCCGCAACGGCAAAACCGCCGCCGTCTACAAGATGGTGTACCAGTTTGTGCTCGGCAAGCAGGCCGATATCATCAAAATGATGAAGAAAGACGGTCATTTCCGTCCGCCGATGCCGTTTGACGAGGTACGCAAAAAGTCGCACGCCATTATCGGTCAGGGCGTCAAGATGGGCGAAGGCTGGCTGCTCCCCGCCGAAATGGTCGAGCTGATCAGCGAAGGCGTGACCAACATCGTCTGCACCCAGCCGTTCGGCTGCCTGCCGAACCACATCGCGGGCAAGGGCATGATCCGAAAGATCCGCGAGGTCTACCCGCAGGCGAATATCGTCGCAGTGGATTACGACCCGGGCGCGTCGAAAATTAACCAGGAAAACCGAATCAAACTCATGCTTTCGAGCGCAGAGTAACGCAAAGAGGACTGCAAACGCAGTCCTCTTTTTTATGCACAGACTGTGCATTACTCGTCGATGATAGTGGTGAACGTCAGGGTTTCGCTTTCGTTCGGGTGCAATTTGCGGATACCCTGCTTGTGCTCGATGGCATGGTCAAGGTGATTGCCGTCCGGCAGGGTGCTCCACGGCTCGAGGCAGACGAACGGCACCTCGAAATCCCTATACGGGCTCCACACCGCGAAATAGTCGAAGTCGGTGAAGTCCATCGTCACACGGCGGCGGTTCTTCGTGCTGGCAATGGTCGCCGTGCGGAACGGCAGACCCTCGGTCATGACCGCATCGTTTGCAAACAGCTCGCGGGAAATCGGCAGTCTGCCGTCGGTCAGCGGAACGGAAACGCGGTCGGCGGTCAGCATGACGTTCTCGTCGGTTGCAATGCGGCTGAGTGCGTCCGTGCCCTCAAACTCCACATAGTAGTCGGTTATCTTCTCGCCGTCCTCCCAGCAGAGCGTGTAGGCGTCATGACCGCCAACCTCGTAATACATCACGGAATCGCTCGTATTCTTGACGATATGCTCCTTTTTCAGCGCATTTCCATCCAGTGTATAGCGCACGGTGCAGATAAAATCCCACGGATACATCTTTTTCGTGTACTCGCTCGGCGTGAGCGTGAATTCCGCACAGGTGCCGCTGATTTTCTGTGCCTGCCACTCCAGATCACGCCCGAAGCCGTGCTGCGTGATCTCATACGGCCTGCCGTCCACGGTGTAGGTCTTGTCCTTGAGCCGTCCCACGATTGGGAACAGAATGGGTGCATGGCGTTTCCATGCCGCCGGATCGCCCTTCCAGATGTACTCCGTGCCGTCCTTTTTGCTCGTAAAGCGGGTCAGCTCGGCACCGAATTCGTTAATTTCCACGCGAAAGCGTTCGTTTTCCAATACCTGCATGGGTTTTTCCTCCTTTACTTGAGGCAATACCACATAATTAAAGCTGCGGCTCCTTGCGCAGGCTCCGGTCGCGCTGCCGCGGCGCTTTACGCAAATCGCTCTTGTTCAATTATGTGGTATTACCTTAAGTTCAGGATACCCACTTTATCCGGTAAAGTCAAGAAAAAAGGACGAACCAACAGTTCGTCCTTTGCTTTTACTCAAGCTCCGAAATCGCTCTGCGGATTGCGGCATCCTGCTGCTCCACGGCGTCGAGCAGGCTCCTGTCCTCGAGCGGCTTATTGCCTCTCATGGCCTCGGTCAGCACAGCGCTGACCTGATACAGCCGCTCAAAGCCAAGGTTCTGCGCTACGCCCTTGAGGGTATGCGCACCGCGGAAGGCAGCCTCCCAGTCCTGCTGCAGGGCCGCGTTGTGCAGGTCGGCGCAGGACGGGTCGTCCTGATACATCTTCACGAACTTTTTCACCATGTTCTCATTGCACAGGCGCTGCAGCGTGTCCGCATAATCGCCGCCGATCTGTGCGTAAAACTCTTCCAGATTCATGTATGTACTCCTCCTCAGGTCTGTACGTCGTTGCGCTTTTGCTTTGCCCAGTACATCAGCTTGTCCGCCCGGCGGATGGCCTCGAGCAGCGGATGCGCCTGATACACACCGCCGATGCTGACGGTCGGGTGGATATTCTCGTACTGCGGTATTTCAGTTGTGTACACGGCTCCCCGAATGTGCTCGAGTGTCGAACGGAATTTCTCCGCCGGGATATGCGACAGCAGCAGCACAAATTCATCGCCGCCGTAGCGGACGAGTGTGTCCGCTGTGTTGACGCGCGCGAGAATGACATTCGCAACGTGCCGCAGCACCGCGTCGCCCGCAAGGTGGCCGTATTCGTCGTTGATCTCCTTAAAGTTGTCAATGTCGATCACCGCCAGTGCCTCCGCCTTTTCCAGCTCGGGCTGCTGATTCTCGAGGTAGCGGCGCCCGTACGCGCCCGTCACCGGATCCAGATAAAAATCCTCTCCGTGCGAGGCATCCAGCCGGAACTGCCGCCCTCCGCTCGTCACCCAAACGCTGTCGCTGAGCCTGCTGCCCAGCTCGAGCACGCACTCGCGTCCGTCCACGACCAGATAGCGCGAAATCAGCTGATACGCGCACTCGTCGGTAAGCTCCAGCTTGCTCATGCGCGTCTTGTCCTCCATGCAGCGGCAGGAAATGCATCTGCTGCATCTTTTTCCGTGATTCCACACCGGAGAGCACGGCAGGACGCGGTCCGAGAACGTGCCGTCCGCATTCAGCTGCAGGATTTCGCCCCTTTTCGGATCAACCAGCCGCACCACATCAAAAATACGGCTCATGCCCTCCATTGAAGCCGCAAGCTGCCTGCCGGTGACAGCGCCGGAATCCGGCAGCGCCATTTCCGGCAGCATGATATCGGTCTGCATCTCGCGGAACTGACCGACAGCGCCGAGATACCGCGGCTTGGCGTCACTCGACCAGAGCGCACGGGCCGCGAGCATGTACTCGTGTTCCCAGCCGACCTCCGGAAACCGCAGGGTGATCGGCATGCTGACATCCGGAGCATCCCGCGTGGTAACATACAGCGCGTTTTCCAGGCGGTGAAGGTCATCCTTGCTGAAGATCGTGAATTTTTCCGTATCCGTCGCATCATACAGACGGCTGCCAAACGGCAGCGTATCCGTGTGGTCCGTCACAGAGATGGTGCGCGTTGCCGCATCATAGTCGAACTGAATGCCGCAGGACTGCTTGGCAAAGAAGTCGGTCTTGATACGCTCGGTCTCGAGCGCCTGAATCGAGCGCCCGACCTGCGGCGTCGCCTGCTTGAGCATCATTTCGGTCGAAAGCTGCTGCGTGCGCGCCGTGCTGTGCATATATCCCTCGTTCGCCTCGCGCAGACGCTCCCTGATCTGCAGCGACGCATCGAGCAGGCACTCAAGCAGCAGCGGATTGAACGTGCCGCACTCGCCGTTTACGATCATCTGCAGGGCGGTCTCGTGGTCATACGCGGACTTGTAGCAGCGCACGCTTGTCAGCGCGTCGTACACATCGGCAACCGAAACGACCTGCGCCGCAATCGGGATCTCCTCGCCGGTCAGACCGTCCGGATAGCCGCGGCCGTCGTAGCGCTCATGGTGCCAGCGCGCGATCTCATACGCGGTCTTGAGCAGCGGCTCCTCATTCGAGAACGGCAGGTCGTGCAGGATATCCGCGCCGACCGTCGTGTGCGACTTCATGATCTCAAACTCTTCCTTTGTCAGCTTGCCGGGCTTGTTGATGATCTCATCCGGAATACTGACCTTGCCGATATCGTGCAGCGCGGACGCACTCGAGATCAGCTGAATGTCCTCCTGCGTCAGCGAATAGCGGTCGGTCTTCTGCACCAGACGGCTCAGCAGCACCTCGGTAATGGTGCGGATGTGCAGCACATGCGGGCCGCTCTCGCCGTTGCGGAACTCGACAATATGGCTGAAGATATTGATCATCAGGTCGCTGATCTTTTCTTTTTCATAAATCTGCTCGGCGGCAAGCCGCATCAGCCGCTTCTGCTTGGCGGCCAGTATCAGCGCGTTGACCACGCGGCGGCGCACGACCATGCGGTCGAACGGGCGGCTGATATAGTCGGTAACGCCGAGGTCATACGCGCGCTCGATGTGCTCGATGCCGTTCTCCGCCGAGATCATCACCACCGGGATATCCTCGATCTGGCGGTTGTTGTTCATCGCGGTCAGCACGTCAAAGCCGTTCATCTCCGGCATGCCATATCCAGCAGGATAAGGTCGATATCGGTGTGCGTCCGCAGCAGCTCGATCGCGCGTGCGCCGTTTTCCGCCTCGATAAAATTGTATTCATCACCAAGAATATCGGCTAAGATCGTGCGATTCAGCTCGGAATCATCTACGATCAGAATCGTGCTTTTCTCTTTCATTCGTGCTAAAACCTCCTGCCGGTCAAGCAATAGATGCCGTGATTGATTGATCACAGGCCGCATAAAACAAATCGTGTTCCTGCATGCATCTGCATACATAAAGCCGAGGTCTGCAGAGCAGAAAACCGGCAGGGATAACGCTAAAATAATCCAT
>NZ_BMQH01000002.1:0-91532 GCF_014648015.1 Butyricicoccus faecihominis | reverse complement strand
AAAAAAAAAAAAAAAAAAACGCACTTTTTTCCTGCTTTTCAGCCTGCCGAAGCAAGCATGCAGTGTATCAATATGCAAAAGGCAAGCCCGACTCCCGCAGGAATCAGCACCGCCGCCAGTGTCCACTTTGCGCTGCGCGTCTCCTGCAGGATGGTAAGGCAGGTTGTCGAGCACGGCGCGTGCGCCACGGTGAGCACCAGTGTGCAGAGCGCGGTCTGCACCGTCCAGCCGTTTGCCAGCAGCAGCGCGCGGAAGGAGGCAAAGTCCACGCCGGAGACGATCGTGCCGGACGAGAGGTAGCCCATCACGATGAGCGGCATGACCAGCTCGTTCGCCGGAAAGCCGAGGATAAACGCAAGCAGTATCACGCCGTCTATCCCGAACACCCGCGCTGCCGGGTCTAAAAATGCCGTGATATGCGACAGGATAGCTGCATTCCCTATCTGCACATTGGCGAGCAGCCAGATGAGCACGCCCGCCGGAGCCGCCACGGCGGCGGCTCTCGCAAGGACGAACAGCGTCCGGTCGCGCACGCTGCGCACGATAACGCGCCCGATCTGCGGCATGCGGTACGGCGGCAGCTCGAGTGCAAACGATACCGCCTCTCCGCGCAAAACCGTTGCCGAGAGAATGCGCGACACGAGCAGCGTCAATCCCACGCTTGCCGCGATGACGCCGGTCAGCAGCAGCGCGCCGCCTGCCGCGCTGCCCGCGAAAAACACCGAGCACAGAAAAATGAGCAGCGGAAACCGTCCGTTGCACGGCGCAAAGCTGTTGGTGAGGATGGCGATCAGCCGCTCCCGCGGCGAGTCGATGATGCGGCAGCCTGTCACGCCGCAGGCGTTGCACCCGAAACCCATGCACATGGTCAGGCTCTGCTTGCCGCTCGCTCTCGCGCACTGGAAGGCGTGATCAAGCTGAAACGCCACGCGCGGCAGGTAGCCTGCGTCCTCGAGCAGCGTGAACAACGGGAAGAAGATCGCCATCGGCGGCAGCATGACCGAGACCACGGTTGCCAGTACGCGCCACAGCCCGTCGGTCAGCATCGAGACGAAAAACGGCGGCAGTCCCAGCTTCGCAAGCGCACCCGCAAACGGCGTGCCGAGTGCCAGAAGATGCGTGCTCAGCCACTCGCTCGGCACGTTTGCGCCGAATAAAGTGATGTAAAACACGCCTGCGAGCAGCAAAAGCATGAGCGGCACGCCGAACCTCCGGCTGAGGATCACATCGTCCGCTCGGTCATCCCGCGCGCAGGCGCATTCCGGCTGTCTGACGCACGTCAGCGCGATCTCCTCCGCGCGGAGTGCCGCCGCTGCGGTTGCAATATCGTCCCTCTGTTCCTCTGTCAAATCCTCGTCCATCGCCGGATAGCGGATAGCGGTCGGGTGCGTTTCATTTTCGCCTGCCGCCGCTCGGCGTATCGCGGCTTCGAGCTCGTGCAGACCCTTTCCCTGCCGTGCGGCGCACGGTATCACCGGTATGCCAAGCTCCCGCTCGAGCGCGGCAACATCAATCGCAATGCCCTTTTTCGCAGCTTCATCCATGAGATTCAGGCACAGAATGGCGTTTTTCTGTACCTCCAGTACCTGCAAAGCGAGGATGAGGCTGCGCTCCAGACAGCCCGCGTCCGCCACGAGCACCACCGCGCACGCCTGACCCGAAACCAGAAATTCCCGTGCGGCACGCTCCTCCTCCGAGTGCGCCCGCAGCGAGTAAGTACCCGGCAGGTCGGTCAGCGTCAGACCGCCGCCGTGCAGCCTGCCCTCGGCGCACGCGACCGTCTTGCCGCTCCAGTTGCCGGTGTGCTGACGGCTGCCGGTCAGGGCGTTGAACACGGTCGATTTGCCAACGTTCGGGTTGCCCGCCAACGCCACAGTGCGCCTCATGGCTGCACCTCGATTTGCGCGGCATCACATTTACGCAGGGCAACCACCGCGCCGCGTATCCGGTACGCGATCGGGTCGCCCGAGAGCGCACGCCGCACACAGGTTACGCGCGTGCCCGGCACTAACCCTAAATCCTGCACGCGCCGCCGCATGCCGCCGCTGAGATGCAGCGCTGCGACCCGCGCCTGCTGTCCGTCCCGCAGCGCCGACAGCGAAATATTTGCCGAATCTGCCATCCAATCAGCCCCTTATCCATAATTTCTGCTTACAGACTATGCACTTTTGCGAAATTTGGTGCTACTCTGCCCTGCCTGCACATATAGTAAGGCAGACCCCAAAGGAGGCTCGGCTGCATATGAAAACAAGCGAATCCTATCTGCCCGAGGGCAGCTACATGGTACAGCCTGCGGTCCGGCAGGCATTTTCGACACTCGGCGCACTGCGGCAGGCGCAGGAGGAGGGACGTATTCTGGAAGCCGTCGCACAGCGGTGCACCGCCGCGCACGACCTGCTGTTCGACCTCGGCATCGCGCAGGGCATCCTGCCGCGCGTGTGCTGCGCGCTCGGCATCGAGCAAGGCGACACGCGCGAGATTGCCATCCTGTCGCGTGTGGGCAAACCCACCTGCTTCGTCGTCACCGATATCGACGAGAGCACAGACCCGCCCACAGCGTGGCTGTCGCGCACCATCGTCCAGCAGAAGGCGCAGGACCGGCTGCTCGATTCCCTCCGTCCGGGTGACGTGATTCCGGCGCGCGTAACGCATCTGGAGCCGTTCGGCGCGTTCGTGGACGCAGGCTGTGGCGTGCCGTCGCTCATCGGCATCGAAAATCTGTCCGTGTCGCGCATCTGCCACCCGAGCGACCGATTGACCGTCGGGCAGTCCATTTTAGCCGCTGTCCGCACCGTGGAGCCGGAAAACCGGCGAATTTCACTCACCCACCGCGAGCTGCTCGGCACCTGGGCGCAGAACGCGGCGCTGTTCTCCGTCGGTGAGACCGTGCGCGGCGTTGTCCGCTCCATCGAGCCGTACGGCGTGTTCATCGAGCTTACGCCCAACCTGTCCGGCCTCGCGGAGCCGCGCGCAGACCTGCGGCCCGGCATGGCGGTATCCGTGTACATCAAGTCCATCCTGCCGCAGCGGATGAAGGTAAAGCTGACCATCATCGACGTTCTCGCGCCGTATGACGCACCGACACCGCCACGGTATTTCATCACCGAAGGACACATTGATGAATGGACCTATACGCCGGTTGGGTGCGATAAAAAGCCGGTTAAAACCGTTTTCGAGTGAACAGCGAAAAAAATGGAGAATGAAACCGTCACGTTCATTCTCCATTTTCCATTATTTCTGATTTTTCACTCTATCCCAGTACGCTTTCGCGGCCTGTTCGGTCTTATTCGGGCCGTATTCGTAGTATTGTGCGCCGCGCAGCTCCTCGGGCAGATACTCCTGCTGAACCCAGTGATTCGGATACATATGCGGATACTGATACGTCAACCCGCGGCCTAATTTCTTTGCGCCGCCGTAATGCGTATCCTTGAGGTGCGCCGGAATATCGCCTGCCCTGCCCGCCCGAATATCGGCAATGGCGGCATCAATACCATTGATGGCACTGTTGGATTTGGGCGCAGTTGCCATCAAAATGATCGCCTCCGCAAGCGGAATCCGCGCCTCGGGCAATCCCAGCTGGAACGCGCTGTCCACGCACGCCTTGACGATGGCGGCGCACTGCGGGTACGCCAAACCGATATCCTCGCTTGCAATAACGAGCATGCGCCGCGCCGCGGAGATCATATCGCCCGCCTCGAGCAGCCGCGCGAGATAATGCAGGGCGGCGTCCGGGTCCGAGCCGCGCACGGACTTCTGCAGCGCCGAGAGGATGTCGTAATGGCTGTCGCCGTCGCGGTCGTAGCGCATATTCGAGCGCTGCGCCGCCTGCTGCGCGTCCGCGAGTGTGATGCCGCCCTCTCCCGCACCGGAGACGAGCAGCTCGACCGCGCCGAGCGCCTTGCGTACGTCGCCGCCGACCGCCTGCGCGATGTAATCTACCACACCGTCCTCGACCGGCTTTGCGTCCTCGCCCATCGCAAGCTTCAACGCACGTTCCACTGCACGGCGCATATCGGCAGCCTCGACCGGCTTGAACTCGAATACCGTGCAGCGGCTTAAAATCGCGTTGTAGATGTAAAAATACGGGTTTTCCGTCGTCGATGCGATGAGCGTGATCTTGCCGGTTTCGATGAATTCAAGCAGGCTCTGCTGCTGCTTTTTGTTGAAATACTGGATCTCATCAAGGTACACAAGCGCACCGTTCGGCGCAAGGAAGGTGTCCAGCTCGTCAATGATCGCCTTGATGTCGGCAATGCCCGCCGTGGTGGCGTTTAAGTGGTATAACTTGCGGTCGGTCTGCTGTGCGATGATGGACGCGACCGTGGTCTTGCCCACGCCGGACGGCCCGTAAAATATCAGGTTCGGGATGCTGCCGCTTTCAATGACGCGGCGCAAAAGGCCGTTTTCGCCCAGTAAATGCCGCTGCCCGACCACATCGTCCAATGTCTTCGGACGGATTTTGTCTGCTAAAGGTTGGTACATAATTTAACCCTTCATTAGTCGTTTAATGCCTATCAGAGTGGAGAGTGAGGAGTGAAGAGTGAAGATTTACTCACCGAGAACACGGAACCCGCCGTATCTCACGTTCTCTCCACTCTTCAATCTCCACTCTCCACTCTATTATAAGGATTATACCACACTCTCCCCTGATTCACAAATCCTCTTGACTTTATCGCTTTATTATGATAAACTATCCCCATCAAAGAAAACGAACACAGGAGGTCTTCCCATGGACAAGCCTTTTCTCGATAAGCTGCGCAAGATCGACCCGTATGTGCCGGGCGAGCAGCCGAAAACCGACAATATCATCAAGCTGAACGCCAACGAGAACCCGTACCCGCCCGCGCCGTCCGTGACCGAGGTTCTGCGCACGTTTGACGCCGCAAAACTCGCGATTTACCCGGATGCGAACGCAAAAGCACTCAAAACCGCTATCGCAGAGCGGTTTGACCTGCAGCCGTCGCAGGTATTCCTCGGCAACGGCTCGGACGATGTGCTCGCGCTGGCGTTCCAGTCGTTCTTCTGCTCGGACAAGCCCATTCTCTATCCGGACATCACCTACTCGTTCTATCCGGTGTGGTGCGACCTGTTCCGCATCCCGTATGAAACCATGCCGCTCGACGAGGATTTCTGCGTCAATGTGCGTGATTACGACAAGCCGAACGGCGGTATCGTCCTGCCGAACCCGAACGCGCCGACCGGCCGCGGCGTAACGCTCGAGTTCCTCGAGGACCTGCTGCAGCATAATCAGGACTGCGTTGTCATCATCGACGAGGCGTATGTGGACTTCGGCGCGCAGAGCGCGGTTCCGCTGCTCGGCAAGTACGAAAACCTGCTCATCGTGCAGACGACCAGCAAGTCGCGCTCGCTCGCGGGCATGCGCATCGGCTACGCGCTCGGCTCGGAGACGCTGATTTCCACGCTCGAGGCGGTTAAAAACTCGTACAACTCGTACACGATGGACGCCATCGCACTCGCTGTCGGTGAGGCATCCATCCGCGACGAGGATTATTTCCAGCAGACCTGCCGCAAGGTCAGCACCACCCGTGACCGCTCGGCGGAGGCGCTGCGGGCGCTCGGCTTTACCGTGCTGCCGTCGCTGACAAACTTCCTGTTTGTCACCCACCCGGAGAAGAAAGCGCCGGATATCTTCGCCGCCCTGCGCGAAAAGGGTATCTTTATCCGCTATTTCAAGCTGCCGCGCATTGATAATTACCTGCGTATCACCGTCGGCACGGATGAGCAGATGGATAAGCTTATCGCCGCGCTGAAAGAGATTCTGTAAGAAAAACCCCTCTCAAACGAGCAATGTCAGTAAGTTAAGCTGGCATTGCTCTATGAGAGGGATTTTTTCTGTTTACTTCTGCGGAATGGTATACTGCCTTGCCCGTTCGCTGTCCGTCAGACCGGTGGTTGTCGGGTCATTGACGGCGTTCCACACGCTCGACAGCACAAGGAACAGGCAATACGGATTGCGCACCGCATTGCAGAGCAGCGCGCCGACGCTCTCCCAGGTGGTGAGGTCAGCGGCGGTCAGACCGGCATACGCCAGCACCGCGGCGAACGCGCTCACAACAATCTGCACCCAGAATACCGGATTCCTAAGCCGCACCTTCCAGTTCACTCGACTTCCTCCTTTTCCAAATCACTGATGCGGTGGTTAGCCACGCGGACACGCTCGTCCAGCAGCGCGACTGCCTGCTCCAGCCTGAAGGTTCGGGTGATGAGGTTATTGTGCTTTTCGACCTTCTTTTCAAGCTGCTCGATGCGGTAATTGACCAGCTTGCCGGAGACGATAATGCCGCCGGCCGTGCCCGCCAGCGTCCCCAGCAGGCTCAGTCCCGCAATGATGATCTCAGCTGACACGTTTTCACCTCCTTGCTTCGCATAAGTGCCTGCACCCATACGCCGTTCGGCGGCGAAAATTGACCACGAATGGTCAACTCGGTCGAAATTTTTTATTTTTCTTTGAGCGCACCCTTTTTGATGTTCGCCTGCAGAATGTCATCCGTCAGCTTATACAGGTACGCCGAGCCTTTCTCCGTGCGGCTCTGGCGGCCGTAGACCTGCTTAGCGGTCACATCGTGGTCAGCCCAGTCGCTGCCGCCGTTGCTGTTGTTGAGCAGAAGCGGCTGCAGATTGTCCATCGCGTGGGCAAAGTGCGCCTCGGCGGTCTCGTCGGCCTCAAATTCGTCAAAAACAGCCATCAGCCCGCGTTTCTGGTCGTCCGGCAGGAGCGAATAAATGCGCTGCTTTGCCGCGTCCTCGCGTGCCTTCTGCGTCTTCAGACCGTCGGCGTCGTAGGCGTAGGTGTCGCCTGCGTCAATCTCCACCACATCGTGCAGCAGGCACATGAGCATGACGCGCGCCACATCCACCGGCTCGTTGGAATATTCCTGCAGCAGGTACGCCATGACAGCCATGTGCCATGCGTGCTCGGCGTCGTTCTCGCGGCGGCCGTGGCCGGAGAGATGCGTCTGCCGGAAAATGTTCTTCTCCTTGTCGATCTCAAGAATGAAATTCAGCTGTTTCTGCAGCCGTTCGTCCATAAATCCATCTTCCTTTCGATATGAAAAAACGGGTACAGCCTGCGCCATACCCGCCGAATTATTTATCTTTGAGGAGCGTGTTCAGCTCTTCCATAAAGGTGTTGATGTCCTTAAACTGGCGGTAGACCGAGGCAAACCGCACATACGCGACCTCATCAACCTTACGCAGCTGCTCCATGACAAGCTCACCGATGACCTTGCTGGAGACCTCGCTTTCGAGCGAGCCGAACAGCTTCTGCTCAACGTGATCGACGATCTGTTCCAGCTGCATCAGCGAAACCGGGCGTTTCTCGCACGCCTTCACCAAACCGTTGAGCAGCTTCTGGCGGTCGTACGCCTGCCGGGTGCCATCGCGCTTGATCAGCATAAGCGGCATGCGCTCCACCGTCTCGTAGGTGGTAAAGCGTTTTCCGCAGTGGAGACATTCACGCCGGCGGCGGATGCTGGTACCCTCGTCCGTCGGACGGGAGTCCACGACCTTGCTGTCTTCAAAGCTGCAAAATGGGCACTTCATCGTACTTCCCCCTTGTGAACACCGCTTCACGCGCGTGGTTTGTTATCTGTCTGCTGTTATTATACTACGCGGGGTGCTGTTAAGTCAATTTTTTATTGTGATAAAGCGGCACCTTTTCCTGCACTGCTCCCCCTGCGCCGATAAACAAACGCAAAAAAGGCACCCGAACGGGTGCCTTTTCGATAGTCGTTAGATCTTGCGACGGCGGCGGAACTTCTTACGGAAGAAGCCCCACAGACCGGTAGACAGCATAACGGACGACCAGCCGCCGGCCAGGATACCGACGATCAGCGGCAGGGTGAACTGCTTGAGCGACGGAACACCGAGGATGTATACCATGCCGATGGTGAACAGCGTGGTAAGCGTGGTGTTGATGGTACGGCCCATGGTCTGCCAGATGCTCTTCTCGCCGATGACCTCAAACGGCTCCTTGCGCGCGGTGCGCAGGTTCTCACGAACGCGGTCGAATACGATGATGGACGCGTTGATCGAGTAGCCGAGGATAGTCAGTGCAGCAGCGATGAAGTTGCTGTCGAGCGGAATCTGCAGCAGAACGTAAACGCTCAGCATAACGAGCAGATCGTGAACCAGGCAGCAGATCGCAGCCAGACCACTGGTCAGCTCGAAGCGGAAGGTGATGTACAACAGCATCAGCAGGATTGCAAGGATCGAGCAGAGGAATGCCGAACGCTGCAGGTCGCTGCCGACAGAAGCGGATACGTCGTTGTTGTTGAGGATATCGGTATCGGCAAGGCTGTACTTCTCCAGCATCTTGTCGATCACGGCAGCACGCTGCTCGGAATCGATCGAGGTGGAGCGGATCAGCACGTCCTCGTTGCCGTCACCGGAGGAGGTTACAGAGGATGCGTCCACACCGGTTGCGTCCTTGAACAGACCGCTGACCTCGGTCTGGATATCCTGCGTAACGGCGGTGTGCATGTTGAACTCCATCTCGGTACCGCCGGCAAAGTCGATGCTCAGGTTGAACAGGTTCTTGCCGAACGGCAGCAGGATCAGCGCGACAAGGCCGGTAGCGACCAGTACGACAGAGATACCGCCAAAGATCTTGAAGTTCTTGAGGATCGGGAAATGCTTCTTCTCTTCCTTGCGCTCACGCAGACCGTAAGCCTTCGGGTTGCGGATGTGGAAATCCACCATGCGGTTGAGCAGGAAGTGGGTGATGGTCAGCGCGGTGAACATGGACACGATAACACCGATGCCCAGCGTGGTAGCGAAGCCGACGATCGTGCCGGTGCCGAGGAAGAACAGCACGCCGCACGCGATCAGGGTGGTGATGTTGGAGTCCAGAATTGCGGTAAACGCACGCTTGAAGCCGGAGTCAATGGCGCTCTTGACGGTCTTGCCGGCAGCCATTTCCTCCTTGATGCGCTCGAAGATAATGACGTTTGCGTCAACCGCCATACCGATGGACAGGATGATACCTGCAATGCCCGGCAGGGACAGGTTTACGCGAATCAGGCTGAACAGCAGCGCCTCGATAACCATGTAGAAGCACAGAGCGAAGCAGGAAACAACGCCCGGAACGCGGTACATGATGATCATGAACAGCATAACGAGGATCAGACCGATCATACCTGCCTTCAGGCTGGAGCTCATCGCGTCAGCGCCGAGCTGCGGGCCGACAGAGCGAAGCTCTACCTGCTTGAGCGAGAACGGAATCTGACCTGCGTTGATGAGGTTTGCCAGCTCGGTCGCGCTGTCGCGGGTGAACGAGCCGGAGATTACGCAGCTGTCGCTGTCGATCTTGGAAGAAACGGACGGTGCGGAAATAACCTGATCGTCCATGACGATAGCCATCACGTTGGTGCCGTCAGTGCGGGCCGCGATGCTCTCGGTCGCTTCAGCAAACTTCTGCTTGCCCTCAGAGGTAAACTGTACCTCTACATAATGGGTATCCGCAACTTCGTTGCCGGTCGGGCGGCCATAGCCGTAAGTAGCTTTCTTAACGTCAGAGCCGGTCAGCCACTCCTTGCCGTCAACATCAACAAAGGTGAGCTGTGCGGTGGTGCCGAGGGTCTGTACAGCCTCCTCCGGGTTGGTGATCTGCGGGATTTCGACCGTTACGCGGTTGTCGCCGCTGAGGGATACGGTAGCCTCGGTAAAGCCCTTACCGGTCAGTCGCTGACGGATGACCTTCTGTACCGAGTTCATGTCGTCGGACAGGTTGCTGGTGTCGTAGCCGTCCGGGATTTCGGCCTCGTATACGATACGGGAGCCGCCGACCAGATCCAGACCCAGACGGATACCATTGTCGGTATCGAGTACGCTCGGGATGATGGCCTTCAGACCGGAGTCTGTCGTGTCTGCGGAATCGGTCGAAGCCGAGTCAGCAGAGGTGTCAGCAGACGCATCCGTGCTGTCTGCCGTGTTGTCCGCCGTGTCTGCGCTGTTGTCGGTAGACGAGGTGTCGCTCGTATCCGTCGCAGACGTGTCGGACGTTGCCGTGTTCCGGAACGGCATGGTCCAGCCGCCCGGAATGTACACTCCTGTTACCGCCGTCACGCCGAGGAAAATGATGATCAGCATGACCGCGATAAAGGAAGTTACACTCTTTTTCACTTGCAAGTGCCTCCTTTATTTTTTTGTTACACAACTGATTTAGTATACAGCATAACAGCCAAAAAGTCAATCATTCTGCATGAATTGTGCAACATTTATGCGCCATTGACGCATAAGCGGCAGAATATCCCGCGTGAGCGGGATATCTGTCAATTTCAGGGATAAACTTTCCGGTTTACAGGTTGATCTCTACCTTTACGTCCTCACCGGTGAGGTACGGCGCGATCGCCGGACGAACACACTCGCTCAGGAACTCGTCTACCTGAGACGGGCAGCGGCCGATGTAAGCGGACGGGTCGAGGTGCTCGAGGATCTGCTCACGGGTCATGCCGAACATCGGGTCGCCGGCAATGCGGTCAACCATATCGTTCTCGAGGCCCTCCTCCTTGATGCGCTTGCCCGCAGCCATGGAGTGCTCGCGGATGCGCTCGTGCAGGTCCTGACGGTTGCCGCCGCGCTTTACGGCGTCCATCATGATGTTCTCGGTTGCCATGAACGGCAGCTCGTTCATAACGTGCGCCTCGATGACCTTCGGGTAAACGACCAGACCGGAAACGACGTTGATCATGATGTTGAGGATTGCGTCAACGGCAAGGAATGCCTCCGGCACGGAAATGCGCTTGTTCGCAGAGTCGTCGAGCGTGCGCTCGAACCACTGGGTAGCCGAGGTGAACGCCGGGTTCAGGCTGTCGCAGATGACGTAGCGCGCCAGTGCGCAGATACGCTCGGAACGCATCGGGTTGCGCTTGTACGGCATGGCGGACGAGCCGATCTGGTTCTTCTCAAACGGCTCCTCTACTTCCTTCAGGTGCTGCAGCAGACGCAGGTCGGTTGCGAACTTAGAAGCGGATTCTGCAATACCGGCGAGCGTTGCGAGCGTCTGCGCATCGATCTTGCGGGAGTAGGTCTGGCCGGAGACCGGAACCACGCCTGCAAAGCCGAAATCATCGGCAATGCGCTTCTCGAGCTCCTTAACCTTGCTCTCATCGCCGTCAAACAGCTCCATGAAGGACGCCTGCGTACCGGTCGTGCCCTTGCTGCCGAGCATGCGCAGGTTTTCGATGCGGTATTCTACCTCGTTCAAATCCATCAGCAGCTCGTTCATCCACAGGGTAGCGCGCTTGCCGACGGTGGTCAGCTGTGCGGGCTGGAAGTGAGTGAAGCCGAGGGTCGGCTGGGACTTGTGCGCATCCGCGAACTGTGCCAGCTTGTCCAGTACGGTCGCCAGCTTTTTGCGAACCAGCAGCAGACCCTCGCGGATCTGGATGATGTCGGTATTGTCGCCGACATACGCGCTGGTAGCGCCGAGGTGGATAATGCCGGCCGCCTTGGGAGCCGCCTTGCCGAAGGTGTAAACGTGCGCCATAACGTCATGGCGTACCTCCTTCTCACGCTGACGGGCCATATCGTAGTCGATGTCGGTCAGGTGCGCGGCCATCTCGTCCACCTGCTCCTGCGTGATCGGCAGACCGAGCGCCAGCTCCGCCTTAGCCAGCGACAGCCACAGCCGACGCCAGGTGGAGAACTTCATATCCGAGGAGAAGGTGTAGAGCATCTCCTTGGAAGCGTAGCGCGAAGAAAGCGGGCTTTCGTACACGTTGTTCATGTTATTCGTCCTTTCCGGTGTGTATTTTATCCAAATTATAACGAAATAACGGACTTGGATGGTATCTAATCTTCCATAACAGTCCGATTTTAGTTTAACACTTTGCATCGGTCATTTCAAGCAAAACCGACCGGTTTTGCGCTATCTTGTAGCAATAAACAAAGTTTGCAGCGGTTTCGCCGTTAGATTTTGCGTCCTCCCCTTTTTCCTGCACCGGAAAGCCGGGGCTGAAAAAGACTGCCGCCCGGAAAGGATGAACCGCCTGCGCGGTTCAAGTGCCCCAGAGGTTCGGTGCAGAAACCAAAAAGCAGCACCCTTTTCAGGGTGCTGCTCGGAATTACGAATGCTTACGCGTTCTTGATAAACGCTTCGAGGCGGTCGAGGCCCTTGTCAATCTCGGTGAGCGAGGTCGCATAGCTCCAGCGGACAAAGCCCGGCGCGGCAAATGCGGTGCACGGAACGGTCGCAACCAGACCCTTCTCAAGGAACAGCTGCGCGAAGTCCTCGGCGCTCTCGATGACCTTGCCGTACATGGTCTTGCCGAGGAAGCCCTTCATGTTCATCATAACATAGAACGCGCCCTCCGGCTTGATGCAGGAAACGCCCTCGATCTGGTTCATGCGCTCTACCAGATGGTCGCGGCGCTGCTCGAACGCCTGCTTCATCACCTGCATATCCTCCTGCGGGCCGGTCAGTGCAGTGATAGCCGCCTGCTGGGAAATGGTGGACGGTGCAGAGGTGGAGTGGCTCAGGTAGTTCGCCATCACCTTGGCAAGCTGCGGATTGGATGCGCTGTAGCCGATACGCCAGCCGGTCATCGCGTAGCTCTTGGACACGCCGTTGACCAGAATGGTGCGCTCCTTCACGTCCTCGCCCAGAGAAGCGAACGATACGAACTCATTGTTATCATATACAAGGTTACAGTAAATTTCATCCGCGATAACGTAGATGTTATGGCGGCAGCAAACCTCAGCGATCGCCTCCAGCTCGGCCTTGGTGTATACCATGCCGGTCGGGTTGGACGGAGAGTTCAGCATGAACACCTTGGTCTTGTCGGTGATGGCGGCGTCCAGCTGCTCTGCGGTGATCTTGAAGTCCGCCTCCTCGGTTGCGGCTACGATGACCGGGATTGCACCTGCCTGCTTTACCATCTCGGAGTAGCTTACCCAGTACGGAGCCGCGATAACGACCTCATCGCCCGGGTTGCACAGCGTCATCAGCGCGATATAAACCGAGTGCTTTGCACCCGAAGCCACAACGATCTGCGTCGGCTCGTAGTCCAGACCGCAGTCCTCCTTCAGACGGTAGCAGGCTGCCTTGCGCAGGTCCATCAGACCGGCTGCCGGCGTGTACTTGGTCTGGTTGTTCTCAATGGCCTCGATACCGGCCTGCTTGATGTGCTCCGGCGTCGGAAAATCCGGCTCACCGGCACCAAAGCCGACAACGTCCTTGCCCTCTGCCTTCATCTGCTTGAACAGCGAATCAATGGCCAGCGTCGTGGACGCCTGCACACCTGCTGCAATCTTGGAAATCGGCTTCAATGCCATGCTCAGCACTCCCTTATATCTCTCATCAGTTATCATGTGTTTTTATTATATGCCTGCGAACTTATTTTTGCAAGTCCTGACTTAATAAATTGCAAAATCGACACAATAAAAAAACCCGCCGATATTGGCGGGTCAGGTGTGGAATTTTCACAAAACACGGTCGCGCGAGAAGATAATCAGAGCCGTTCCCCGTTCAATCGTGACGGCAAAGCGGCTGTTCGGTTTTGCCTCGTTCGAGGTGGAGATCATGCCGACACGGGTAACCGTGCCGTTCGTTAATTCATATTTTGCATTCTCGATGGTCACGCCCTCGAGCACCGCGTCCATCGGCACGACCGAGAAGTAGGGAAACGTCTCCGGCATGATGAATTCCTGCCGTCCGCCCTGATGCAGCTCGACGCGGTTGTACGGATCGAGGATGGTCAGGTGGCCGCCGAGCGTCTTTGCTTCCTCAAGCAGCGAGAGATTTGCCAGCATATGGTCGATGCGCCCGCCGGTCGCACACACGAGCGTTGCCTCGCGGCAGCCGCGGCGGAACACCTCGCGCAGACAGCTCTGCGAATCCGTATCGTCCTTTTCGGGCTTCAAGAGGATAACGTCCTCTCCCTCCACCTCGGTCATGGAATCCCGGTCGGAGATCATGAAATCCGGGTGCAGACCGAGCGCCCGCGCATGCCGCAGGCCGCCGTCCGCACACGCAACGAGCGCGTCCGGATGCTCGCGCAGAAACGCGCGGATGTAACCGTAATCGGTTTCCGGTGCAGCCGCAAAAATCAGCGCGTGCCGCCCTTGGTAAGTTCCCATTCCTTCAGATCCTTTACACTTTCGTACAGCTTTACATAGCTTTCATGACGGGTTTTCGCAATTTCGCCGTTTTCCACCGCCGCAAGGATGGCGCAGCCCTTCTCCTTGACATGCGCGCAGCCGGTAAATTTACACTGCCCGATGTACGGCTCGAACTCCGGAAATGCGTACTGCAGATCCTCGGCCAGCACCAAATCCATCTGCTCGGTCTCAAACGAGGAGAAGCCGGGCGTGTCCGCGATATAGCCGCCGCCTTCGATCGGGTGCAGCTCCACATGACGGGTGGTGTGCTTGCCGCGGCCGATCTTGTCCGAAATCGCACCGACCTCAGCGCCGAACGAGCTGTCCAGACGGTTGAGCACGCTCGACTTGCCGACACCCGAGTTGCCCGCAAACGCGCTCACCCTGCCGCGGATGCGTTCGCGCAGTGCGTCAATGCCCTCACCGGTGTGCGCGCTCACGCGCAGCACCTCGATGCCGCTCCTGCGGTAGGTTTCATACAGCTCGTCACCCGGATTCGCGTCCGTCTTGTTGATGACGACCAGCGCGTCCATGTTCTTGTGCACCGCGATCGCCGTTACCTTGTCGATCAGGAACGGGTCGGTTACCGGCGGTGCCGCGCTCGCCACGGCAACGACCAGATCCAGATTCGCCACAGCTGGCCGGATCAGGCTGTTCTTGCGCGGCGCGATCGTCTGCAGATAGCCGGTGCCGTCCTCCGGCTGGATTTCCAGCGTTACCCGGTCCCCGACGATAGGCTTGCCCACGGTCTTGCGGAACCGTCCGCGTGCTTTGCATTCAATGAGGCCCTCGGCGGTATCCACATAGTAGAAACCGCCGATGCCCTTCAGAATGATCCCTTCGATCAAACTTAATTCCTCCGTTTTTACGCTTTGAACGTAATTTCTTAGCTGAATGTGTACGTCTGCGAGGTAGTCGAACCGTCCACGCTGACCGTAACATCATGGTCGCCCACCGAGCCGCTCACCGAGATGGACGTGCTGCCGCCGCTCGTGCTGCAGGTGTCGTCATACTGGATCACGCCGTCCACATAGATGATAACGTGCGCGGTATCCGTGTTGTCCGGCAGCGAAACCGGAATGGTCGCACTGCCGAGGCTCGGCGTATCATCGTAGTCGCCATCGCCGTTGTCCTGACCGCCGGAATTGCCGCCGCTGTTATCCGGCGAGTTATTGTTCGATGTGCTCTTGCCCTTGGAGATCTGGATGTTGACGACAGTGCCCTTTGCGACCTCCGCGCCCGCATCCTGCGACTGCCATACGACCGAACCGGCCTCAGCGGTGCTCTCGACCTCGTTCACCGAGCCGATGGACAGACCCTTTTCCGTCAGGGCCTTTTCCGCCTGGTCCTTTGTCATGCCGAGCAGACCGGGCACGGAGACGTTTTCGTTATCGTCCTTCTGCTTGCCCTTGCTGATATAGACGGTCAGCGTCGCGCCCTTTTCCAGCTCGGCGCCCGCCTCCGGGTCGGTGCGGATAACCTTGCCTTCCTCCACGTCGTCGCTGTATTCCTCAACAACCTCGCACTTGATGTCGTGCGATGCCAGCGCCGCCTGCACATAATCGAGCGTCTTGCCGGTAAAGTCGATCACCTTGTAGGTATCCTTGACGTTTTCGCCGCCCGAGGATACCGTTACCGTGATGATCGTACCCTTGGTTGCCTTTTTCTTGCCGTCGCCGTCCGGGTCCTGCTCGAGTATTTCACCGACCGGACGGTCGGATTCCTGCCGTTCGGTCGCTTCCTTTACCGTGAAGTTGTCGGTTATATCCGGGTCGGCCAGTACTTCGTCGATATTGCGCCCGATGAGGTCGGGCACGATAATCTTCTCCGACTTGTCGCTGCTGCCGGTGAGCATCAGAATGCCGACCAGCATCAGACTGATCACCGCAATCACGCCGACCGCCATGCCGACCGCCATTCCGGGCCGCTCGGCCAGCTTTTCAAAAAAGCCGTCCGGCTCATCCTGCTCCTTCCTGCGGAAACCGGTGCGGGTGCGGGTCTGCGTGCGCGTGCGTGTGCGGGTGCGCGGCGCAGCTGCGCCCTCAACGGAAGCGGCTTCATGCTCTGCCGCACTGCGGCGCGCCGCACGCTGAATGTCCGCGCCGATGATCTGCGTCTCGCCCGAGTTGTCCTCGCTTGCCACATAGTGGAAACGCGCGTTCGGGTCCGAGCGGAGCACCTCCATGTCCTCGTACATCTTTTCCGCGGACTCGTACCGGCGGCTGATGTTCGCGCTCATGGCGTGCATGACAATATCGTCCATGCCCTTGGGAATGCCCGGCACAAACGCGCTCGGGATGATCGGTACCTCATTGATGTGCTGCATGACGATCTGGAGCGCGGTTTCGCCCTCAAACGGCAGCTTGCCGGTCAGCATTTCGTACATCATCACGCCGAGCGAGTACAGGTCGGTGCGGTAGTCGATCTTGCTGCCCTTGGCCTGCTCCGGCGAGATATAGTGCACCGAGCCGATGGCCTCCTGCACCACGCGGGTCTCCTGCGCGGCAGCGAACGACGCAATGCCGAAATCGGTCAGCTTTGCCGTACCGTCCCGCAGGATGATAACGTTCTGCGGCTTAACGTCCTGATGGATGATGCCGCGCGAGTGTGCGTGCATGAGTGCGCGGGCAACCTGCTCAGCGAAGAAAATGGTCTCCTCCCAAGACAGATGGCCCTTGCGCTGCAGATACTGCTTGAGGGTGATGCCCTCGATCAGCTCCATAACGATATAATCCGTGCCGTCCTCGCTGCCGACGTCGAACACGGAAACAATATTGTGGTGGCTCAGCTTGGCAACGGCGCGCGACTCAATGGAGAACCGCTTGCGGATATCCGGGTCCTCCGCGAACTCTTTTTTGAGCACCTTGAGTGCCACATCACGCCCGAGAATGGTATCCCGCGCCCGATAAACGACCGCCATGCCGCCAACGCCAACGATTTCCTCAATCTGATAGCGTCCGCCGAGCATACTGCCGATATATTTATCCATAGTCCGTCACACTCCCTGCTTTTTGCCGAGGGCGAACAGCGCAACGGTGATGTTGTCGCGGCCGCCGCCGTCAAGCGCCAGCTGCAGCAGCGCGTCACCGGCCAGCTCAAGCGTCGGCGCGTTTGCCAGCACCTCCGCGATCCGGCTGTCCTCCGCCATGCCGGTCAGACCGTCCGAGCAGAGCAGCAGCATGTCCTTTTCGTTCAGGCGCACTTCAAACAGGTCGCCTTCGACACACGGCTCCACGCCTACCGCACGGGTGATGAGGTTTTTCTGCGGATGGGTGCGCGCATCCGCCTCGGTGATCTTGCCGCGGCGGCGCATTTCCTCCACATAGGAGTGGTCCTCGCTGATCTGGTGCATGGCTTCGCCGTCAAAGCGGTACGCGCGGCTGTCGCCCACGTTGATAACGGTCGCGCAGTCACCCTGAATGAGCGCGGCAACCAGGGTCGTGCCCATGCCGCGGAACTCCGGCTGCCTGCCCGCCAGAGAGAAAACTGTCTCGTTCGCCTGCTTGAGCGCCTGCGTCAGCAGGTTCTGCCGTGCCGTTTCGTCCAGCGTGCCGCTTAAAGCGTCACCCGCGGACTCGATAAAGCTCTGCGCGGCAAAGCGGCTGGCTACGTTGCCCGCATTTGCACCGCCCATGCCGTCGCACACGACGAGGAGCGCGGTCCGATTGTCCTCCCGCGCTTCGATCTGAAAAATATCCTGATTGGTCGGGCGCACCCGTCCCTTATCGGTCAAGCCGAAATATTCCATTTCACAACCTCCTTCGATTGTGTTTATATGTGAGAATATTCAAGTTAATCACGAGAACGGCTCTTTCCGTCCTCCTTCAGCTGCCGCTGACGGAGCTGACCGCAGGCCGCATCAATATCCGGACCCAGCTTGCGCCGCACGGTCGCGGTAACGCCGCGCTTCTCGAGCGCCTGCTGGAACCTGCGGACGGTTTCCGGCCTGGACGGCTTCAGCGGACTTTCCGCCACCTCATTCAGCGGAATGAGGTTGACGTGCGCCGGTCTTCCTTTCAGCAGCTTCGCCAGAAGGTCGGCCTGCCACGAGCGGTCGGTCTTGTCGCGCGCCATCATGTACTCATAGGAAATGCGCCGTCCGGTGGTGTCGAAATAGTACCGGCACGCCTTCATCAGGCGCTCGACCGGATACGCGTCGTTCACCGGCATGATGGACGAGCGTGTTTCGTCATCCGGCGCGTGCAGCGATACGGACAGCGTGATCTGCAGCTTTTCCCGTGCTAACATCTCTATTCTATCAGCAATTCCGCTGGTTGACAAGGAGATATGGCGCTGTCCGATGTTGATTCCCTCCGGGCAGCTCACCAGATGCAGGAACTTAAGCACGTTGTCGTAGTTGTCGAGCGGCTCGCCGGTGCCCATCAGCACAATGTTGGAGACCTTTTCGCCGCTGTCCTTCTGCATGAACAGGATTTCGTCCAGAATCTCGCCTGCGGACAGACTGCGCGTGCGTCCGTTGAGTCCCGACGCGCAGAACTTGCAGCCCATCCGGCAGCCGACCTGCGTCGAAACGCAGACGGACACGCCGTGCTCGTAGTGCATCAGTACGGACTCCACGCAGTTGCCGTCCCGCAGACGCCATAAGTATTTCACCGTGCCGTCAACGCGGCTCACCTGCTTGCGGGCAACCTCCGGTACGGTCAGCAGGAAATTTTCCGCTAAACGCGCCCGTAAGTCCTTGGATAAGTTGGACATCTCTTCAAAGGACTCCACACCCTCGTGAAGCCATTTGAAGATCTGTCCCGCACGGAACGGCTTTTCGCCCATTTCCTTCAGGGCGGTTTTCAGTTCATCTATTGATAATGATTTAATTTCAGTCATTATTTTCACCTTTTTAATTGAAAATTGAGAATGGAAAATGGAAAATGACGCTATCCTTGCGCGAGTTTCGTCCGCGCTGCGTCTGTGCGGCGCATAGCGCCGTTATTGAATCATCGCGCTTTGCGCGATACCACAATTCTCAATTCTCCATTCTCAATTTTCCATTATTAAACCTTCCGGTGCATTTTCGCAATAAAGAATCCATCCGTATTGTGAACGGGCGGCAGCAGCGTCACCATACCGTCTGCCCTCTCTCCGCAGACCGGATGCGTCCACGAAACCGCTTCAAACTCCGGGTTTTCGGTGAGAAACGCGCGGACAACGTCCTCGTTTTCCCGCTGCAGGATGGTACAGGTCGAGTAGACGAGCGTGCCGCCCTTCTTTACATACTGTGCACAGTTTGCAAGGATTCTCGCCTGAATCTCCGGCAAAGTCCGGATTTCGTCCGGATTCTTGAACCGAATTTCGGGTTTCTTGCGGATAATGCCCAGTCCCGAGCAGGGCACGTCGCACAGCACAACGTCCGCGCTGTCCTTCCACTCCTCGCGGCAGACCGATGCATCCTGCAGCTCGGTGCGGATATTCGGCAGTCCGAGGCGGGCTGCGCCGTCGCGGATGCGCTTCAGCTTGTGCTCGTAAATATCGCACGAGGTAACGCTGCCCTTGCCCTGCATTTTTTCAGCCATGGCAAAGCTCTTGCCGCCGGGCGCCGCGCAGCAGTCGAGCACGGTGTCGCCCGGTTTCGGGTCAGCGACCGCCGCCGCGAGTGCGCTTGCCGCGTCCTGCACGGTCACGCGGCCCTCGATAAACGCCGGAAGCGCGGCTGCGTCTCCGCCGCTGCACAGCAGGATTTCCGGGAATGCCGCGTGCGGCTGCACGGTCAGTCCGGCGGCCTCCAGCTCTGCCTGAGCCTCGGCAGGCGTGCATTTCATCGTGTTCACGCGCACCGAAATCGGCGCGTCCGCGTTATCCGCCTGACAGATTTTCTGCGTCAGCTTCTGGCCGTACTGCTCGGAAAGCAGGCGCACGAGCCACTCCGGGTGGCTGTACTGCAGCGCGTAGTAGCTTTCCTTATCCGGGCAGTTCAGGCGCGGCAAAGAGCCGTTTTGGACCGCATTTGCGGCATTTCTCAGCACCGCATTGGCAAAGGCGACCGTGCGGTCATTGGCATGGCAATAGTGCTTGACCAGCGTGACCGTCTCGGCAACCGCCGCATGCGCGGGAATCTTATCCATCAGGATCAGCTGATACAGGCCCATCCGCAGGCACGCCAGCACGCGCGGCGCGATCTTTTTCAGCCGCACGCTTGAGAAGTGCCGCAGGTACCAGTCCAGTAAAATTTGGTTCTGCACCGTGCCGTAGGTCAGCCGCGAGGCCAGCGCCGCATCGCGGCTGTCCAGTCCCGCGCGGGATAAATAGTGGTGCAGCGCACCGTCCGACCAGGCGGCCTCCTCTGCCATGGAAAACAGCGAAAATGCCGCCACTTCACGCGGTGTTGTGGGACGTTTATCTATCATTGCGGTCTCTTCCTCCAAAAATCAGCACCAGACGCAGCAGCTGTGCCAGCGAGGTCGCCAGCGCGGCAACATAGGTCAGCGCCGCCGCCGTGAGCGTCTTTTTCGCCATCGGGTACTCGTCTGCGGTCAGCAGGCCGTTCTGCTGAATGGTCTGCAAAGCGCGGCGGGATGCGTCCAACTCCACCGGCAGGGTCAGCAGCTGGAACAGCGTGGAAAGACCGAACGCCGCAATGCCGATCGTGACGAGCGTGCTCGTGTTAAGGATCAGGCCGAGGATCAGCAGCGGCATCGCCGCCATCGAGCCGAACTGCGTCAGCGGGATGATCGCCGCACGCAGCTTGATCGGCGCATAGCCGATGGCGTACTGCACCGCGTGCCCTGCCTCGTGCGCGGCAACGCCGATGGACGCCACCGACGTGGACGAGTACACCGCACTCGATAAGCGAATGACATTGCTTCTCGGGTCAAAATGGTCGGTCAGCTTGCCGGAAACGTACTCAATGCGCACACCGGACACGCCGTTGTACCGTAGGACAGCCTCCGCCGCCTGTGCGCCGGTCAGTCCCCGCAGATTTTGCACCCGCGAGTAGCGGTTGAACGTGCTGTTTACCTTGCTCTGTGCCCAGAATGCAAATAAAACGCACGGCAGAACCAGTACGATGTAGTACATGTCAATGCCGTAGTAGTAACCATGATAAGGCATAAGAAAACCTCCATACCGGAGTGGAGAATCGGAGATTGGAACTTACGTCCTCTCCGTTCTTCACTCCTCACGCTTTTTCATTCGTCTCCCAGCTTAGTGCCGACTTCGATTGCATGCCCACGCAGAAAGTCCGTAGCTTTCATGCGTTTGCCGCCGACCAGCTGAATCTCGGTCAGTCCCAGCGCGCCCTCTCCGCACGCCACGGTCAGGCCCTTTTTCGGGTCAGCTTCGAGCACCGTGCCCGGCTCGCCATTGCCGGCTGCCTTTTCGGCGGCAAACACCTTCAGTCTTTCACCGGAAAGCGTGGTCAGCGCGATGGGCCACGGATTCAGGCCGCGAATCAGACAGTCGATTTCATGTGCGGACTTGCTCCAGTCGATCACCGCCATCTGCTTATCCAGCATATGGGCGTAGCAGCTCTGTGCATCGTCCTGCGGACGCGGCTCGATCTCATCTAATTTGACGAGCGTTTGGGTCAACAGTTCCGCACCGGACTGCGCCAGACGGTCAAAAAGTTCGCCTGCGGTCTCCTTCTCGCCAACCTTGGTCTCATAGGTGAGCAGCATATCGCCGGTGTCCAGACCTTCCGCCATCTGCATGGTGGTAACGCCTGCCATTTCATCGCCCGCGATAACCGCCCACTGAATCGGAGCGGCGCCGCGCCAGCGCGGCAGCAGCGAGCCGTGCACGTTGATGCAGCCGTGCGGCGGAATATCGAGCACCGCCTTGGGCAGCAGCTTGCCGTATGCCACCACGATGATGACCTCAGGTGCCAGCTCGCGCAGACGCGCCTGCTCGTCCCCATTTTTGAGGGTATTCGGCTGAAAAACCGGAATATCATGCTCGAGTGCGAGCGTTTTCACCGGCGGTGCAGTGAGAATCTGCTTGCGACCCTGCGGCTTATCCGGCTGGGTGTACACGGCGCAGACGTCATGTCCGGCGTCGATGAGCGCCTGCAGGCTCGGCACGGCGAAATCCGGCGTGCCCATGAATACGATACGCATTACTCCTCGTCACCACCCTGCATATTCTCCGGGTCGATGTACTCCTCGACCTTTTCGGTGAACAGATGGCCGTCCAGATGCTCGGTTTCGTGGCAGAAGCACTGTGCAACGATGCCCTCGCCCTCACGCTCGAACCAGTTGCCAAAACGGTCCTGTGCGCGAATCTTCGCCCAGGTCGGACGGGTCACATAGCCGTAAACGCCCGGTACGGACAGGCAGCCCTCGACAACGCGCTCGGAGCCTTTCTGCTCGATGACTTCCGGGTTTACCAGCTCGACCATCTCCTCCGGCTCCTTGTTCACATCCAGCAGCACGACAACGCGGCGCAGAATGCCGACCTGCGGTGCCGCCAGACCAACGCCGCCGGAGTTCTCGAGCGTCTCACGCATATCGTCGATCAGCGTATGCAGACGGTCGTCAAACTTCTCTACCTTGCGGCTGTGCTTGAGCAGCTGCTCGTCACCCTCGGTCAAAATCTTTCTCAGTGCCATTGTTTTATTCCTCCACTTGATTCAGCTTATCCATGTATTTTTGTAAACATTCCTGTATATTTTTCTCATCGAGCGCCGGAAACGGCGTCACCGGCTGCGGTTTTCCGCTGCCGATATGCTTTTCCAGCCATGCCACATCGTGCCAGCCGTCAAACTTCCAGCCGGAGTCGTGCCACACGCCTGCGTCCGCAAAGCCCAGTCTGCGCTGCATGCGGATGCTCTTTTCGTTCGGCAGGGTCACGCAGCTGTACAGGTGGCGCAGCCCCTGCAGCTCGAGCAGGTCGATCAGGCACGCCAGCACGGTCGTGCCCACACCGTGTCCGTGGGTGCCCTGTGCCAGATAGATGGACAGCTCCGCATCCCAGTCGTATGCCGCACGCTCACGAATGCGGTGCGCGTAGGCGTAACCCATGATAACGCCGTCACGCTCGCAGACGAGATACGGAAACGCAGCCGCCGTTTCGCGGATACGGCCCGCAAACGCCTCAGCCGTCGGCACATCATATTCAAACGTGATGGTTGTATTCGTTATGTAAGGCTCGTAAATCTTCAAAAGCGATTCTGCATCGTTTTCTGTTGCCTTGCGAATGACAAATTTGCTCATTGAATTAACCTTCTTTGCCGGGATCTCAATTACTGCTACATTTCATTATTGGAATCCGCGAACACGGTAACGCCCCGGTTTTTACCGTCCTGCATAAACTCCCGCAGCACGCCCGAGATGAGCCTGCGCCATCTTGCACAGTCCTTCGCGCGGATGGTGAGGTGGTAGCGATACCGTCCCATCACCTTGACCATCTGCGCCGCGGCAGGGCCGAGCACGGGTGCTTTCACATCGGCAAACTGCCCTTCCATCAGGCTCTGCAGGCGTGTTTTGAGCGCGAGCAGGCTGCTGAGCACCTGCTGCTCCAGCTCGCCGACGGCGGTTATCATGGTGATGTCGCACACGGGCGGGCACCGAAGCGCTTCGCGCGTCTGCATTTCGCTCTCGTAGAACGCCTCGTAGTCCTGCCGCGCGGCGGTCAGGATGACCGGATGCAGCGGGCTGTACGTCTGGATCACGGCGCGGCCGGTGTCAAATCGCCGTCCGGCGCGGCCGACCACCTGCGTGATGAGCGAAAACGTGCGCTCATGTGCGCGGTAGTCCTGCGCATACAGGCTCTGGTCCGCGTCCAGCACGCCGACCAGCGTGACGTTCTCAAAATCCAGTCCCTTGGTCACCATCTGGGTGCCGATAAGGATATCAGCTTCGCCTTTGCCGAATTGATTCAGCAGACGTTCGTGTGCGCCCTTGGCGGTCATGGTGTCCGCGTCCATGCGGAGCACCCGCGCGGACGGAAACCGCTCGTACAGCTCCTCCTCCAGCTTCTGCGTGCCGGGCGTTTCGGTGAACAGGCTCGTGCTGCCGCACTGCGGGCACTTGCCGGTTATCTTGATGGAAGCGCCGCAGTAGTGGCACATCGCGCGGCCGGACACCGAATGGTAGGTCATGGTGGTCGAGCAGGACGGGCACTCGGGCACCCAGCCGCACACGCCGCAGCCGATCACGCGGCTGTTGCCGCGCCGGTTGAGGAACAGGATGGCCTGCTTGCCCTTTTCGAGCGTGCTGATCAGTTCGCGCTCGAGGTCAGGTCCGATGATGCCGCTCCGTCCCTCGCGTGCCAGACCGCGCATATCCGAGATGATGACCTCGGGCAGTCCGGCACCGAGAAACCGCTCGGTGAGCGTGAAAATCGGGTATTTTCCCTGTTTTGCGCCGTAATACGTCTCGACCGACGGTGTTGCCGAGCCGAGCACGAGCAGCGCGTCCGTCTGTGCCGCGCGGTACTTTGCCACATCCCGCGCATGGTAGCGCGGCGACTGCTCCGAGCGGTACGCCGCGTCCTGCTCCTCGTCGATGATGATAACGCCGAGGTTTTTCGCGGGCGCGAACACCGCCGAGCGCGTACCGATGACAACGCGGGCGCGGCCGGTTTTTATCTTCTTGAAGCTGTCGTACCGCTCACCGGCGGACAGCGCCGAGTGCAGAACCGCAACTTCTTCGCCAAATCGAGCCGCAAACTGCCGCAGAAGCTGCGGTGTCAGTCCAATTTCGGGCACGAGCACAATGGCGCTTTTGCCCTGCTCGAGCGCGTGCGCGATCAGCTGCAGGTATACCTGCGTCTTGCCGCTGCCGGTCACGCCGAACAGGAGCGCCGCACGAGGCGCGTTTTCGTCCATCAGCGCCGCCATGCCGTCATACGCCTGCTGCTGCGCCGCCGAAAGCACCGGAGCCGCGGCGCGCGGCACCTCGGAAAAGTCCGGCGCGCGCAGCACTTCCTCGTATTCCGCGCGGAGGATGCCTTTTTTTGTCATGTCACGCAGCGCGGTGTCGCTCACGCCGGTCATGTAGACGATTTCCTTCTGGCTCATCGCACCGCCGTCCGACAGCAGCGACACCACGTCCATCCGCGCCGGACTGCGACGGCTGATGTGCGACATGGCTTCACTCACTTCCATGTCCAGACGGAGCATTTTTTCGGTCTTATCACCGGTTTTCTGCGCCGTATTGCTGTGGTAGATGAGGATTCCCTCGCCTGCCAGCGCGTCCAGTGTCTGTCCCGCGCCTTTGCCGAGCCGTTCGCGTATCTCGGCGGCAGACAGGGTCTGTCCGGCCTGCTCGAACAGCGCCAGCACCTGACCGGCTTCGCCGTCCCGCTCCCGCAGAGCCGCCAAATCCGCGTCCGGCGCGAGCGTGTACGTCTCGTTTCGCTTGAACCACAAGCCGGCGGGCAGCATGGCGTGTACGCAGTCGAAGTAGGTGCAGTACAATCTCTCCCGCATCCACGCCGCGAGTCTCAGCTGCTCGGCGGTCAAGATCGGCGTTTCGTCCAGCACCTCCACGATGGGCTTGAGCTTGAACTCGCCCGCATCCTCGCGGAAGGCGAGCACCACCGCTTCCGCCCGTTTATTGCCAAAGCCGAACGGCACGAGAACACGGGTGCCGATCTGCACCTGTTCCCGCAGCTCGTCCGGCACACGGTAAGAGTATAGCTTGTCGATGGCGTAGGTTGCCGCATCCACGGCGGCCGCACAGATTTTTTCCGCCATGGGTTCACGACCTTTCTCATCTTTCTTATCAATTTTACGATGTGGATTTCGTTATACTGTAGGGTGCGACGACTCGGCGCGCCGCTGTCAATCGGTGCATACCGTTCCATACGGCGTGCCGGGGTCGTCACGCCCTACGGCATTGTTTTCATCGGTTGCGGATAAACGGAAAACATGACGTTAATTCTCTATTTTCCGTTCTCAATTCTCAATTATTCATCGCGAGCAGCCGGTCGAGGATCACATCCGCCAGATCTTCCTTGCTCATCATCGGCGGGGTCTCTCTGTGGCCATCCTTGAACAGCAAGGTAGCCACATTGGTATCCGTGCCGAAGCCCGCGCCCTTATCGCGCAGCGAATTCGCTACAAGCATATCGCAGTTCTTGCGGCGCAGCTTGCTCTCGGCGTTATCGAGAAGGTTCTGCGTCTCCATCGCAAAGCCGCACAGCAGCTGTCCCGGCTTTTTGTCCTTGCCGAGCGCGGCGAGGATATCCGGATTGCGGGTCAGCTCGATATTCATCTCGCCGTCACCCTTTTTGAGCTTTTCATCCGCAGTCTGCGCCGGACGGTAATCACCGACGGCGGCAGCCTTGATGATGAAATCCTGCTCGGGTGCGCGGCTCGTCACCGCGTCGTACATATCCCGCGCGGAAACGATATCCACACGCGTGACGCCGTGCGGCGTATCGAGTGCGGTCGGTCCGGAAACAAGCGTTGCGTCCGCGCCGCGCATGGCTGCGCGAGCCGCGATCGCGTAGCCCATTTTGCCGGTGGAGTGATTGGACAGGAACCGAACCGGGTCCATGGCCTCCTGTGTCGGACCGGCGGTGACAAGAACGTGCCTGCCTGCCAGATCCTGCTCGGTCAGCGCCTTTTCAATGCCCCATAGGAGCGTGGGCGTGTCCGGCAGCTTGCCGCGTCCGCTGTCGCCGCAGGCGAGGTGGCCTGCGTCCGGCTCGATGATGTGGAAGCCGCGCTTTCTCAGTGCAGCGAGATTCTCCTGCGTCACCGGATTGTCATACATGCCGGTGTTCATCGCGGGAGCCACAACGACCGGCGCCTTGGTGGCAAGCAGCGTGGTCGTCACCATGTCGTCCGCGATGCCGTGCGCCGCCTTGGCGATGACGTTGGCGGTCGCCGGTGCGATAACGAACACGTCAGCCGCCTTCGCGAGCGAAATGTGCTCCACCTCCCACGGAAAGCTGCGGTCGAACGTATCCACGACCGCGCGGTTGCCGGACAGTGTTTCAAACGTCATCGGCGCGATAAACTGAGTCGCAGACTCGGTCATCAGCACATGGACAGTCGCGCCGTTCTGGTGCAGCTTGCTGGTGAGATCGGCAGCTTTATAGGCCGCAATGCCGCCCGTCACGCACAGAACGACCGTTTTCCCTGCAAAACGCATGGCTTAGAGGTCCTCCTCCGGAATGTCGCCGTCGCTCAGAGAGCCGTCATCAAACTCGTTCAGGCGGCGCACCTCGTCCGCGTTCTCATCCTTGTCCTCGTCATCCTCGGCGTCGGAGTGCTCCTCGTCCTCATCCAGATCAAGGGTATCGTCCACGTCAACCATAGCGGCTGCAATGGCATTGTTCTGCGGAATGGCAGTCTCCACACGCGGACCCGGACGGTAAACGATCTTGCCGGCTGCGATCTCATCGAGCGCCAGCTTAACAGCCTTGTCCGGCAGCGGCTCGCCCTTTTCCTCCGACTCATCGGCAATATCGCGGGCACGCTGTGCTGCCAGGTTTACCAGCAGATAGCGGTTGCCTACTCGTTTCATCAGTTCCTGCATAGAAGGGTTCAGCATAGTAATCAGTTCTCCTTATTTACCAGATATAGTTTTATTTTATGAAAGTTTCTGTTTATATACTGTCGCTTATCGACGCTTGGCGAGAATGCCGTGCAATTCTTCAACCGCACGCTCCACCGTGTCGTTTACGACGACGTAATCGAATTTATCCTGCTGCGCGAGTTCGCCCTTCGCCGTTTCCAGACGCTTCTGCACCTTGGCTTCGTCCTCGGTGCCGCGTCCGCGCAGACGGTTCGCGAGTTCCTCGAACGACGGCGGCGCAATGAACACCATCACGGCATCCGGACGCTTTTCATGCACCTGCATCGCGCCCTGCACCTCGATCTCGAGGATAACATCGCAGCCTTCCTCCAGCTTTTCGTTCACCGGAGCCTCCAGCGTGCCGTAGTAGTTATCAACGTACTTCGCGTGCTCGAGGAACGCATTAGCGGCGATCTTCGCCTCAAAGTCCTCTTTCGTGAGGAAATAATACTGTACGCCGTCCTTTTCGCCCGGACGCGGCGCACGGGTCGTCGCAGAGATCGAGAAGAACAGCTTCTCGTCCTCGCTCAGCAGCCTGGACAGCACGGTGCCCTTGCCTGCACCGGACGGTCCGGTGAATACATACAACGTTCCCTTACGCATCTTCTGGTTCTCCTTCCTCGGTCTCGCCCGCAAAACGAGCCGCAACGGTCTCCGGCTGCAGGGCGCTGAGCACCACATGGTCGCTGTCCATGATGAGCACGGCGCGGGTGCGTCTGCCGTAGGTGCCGTCCACGACCATGCCGCGGTCGCGGGCCTCCTGCACGGTACGCTTGACCGGTGCGGATTCCGGGCTGACAATGGCGATCAGCCGCGACGAAGCGACCATATTGCCAAATCCGATATTGATGAGCTTCATCGCTGACCTCACTCCTCGATATACTGTAAATTACTCGATATTCTGAATCTGTTCGCGGATTTTTTCTATTTCGCTCTTGATATTGACCACGATCTGCGCCATGGACACATCGTTTGCCTTGGAGCCGATGGTATTGGTCTCGCGGTTCATTTCCTGCACAAGGAAATCCAGCTTGCGGCCGACCGGCTTGACCTCATTCAGCATGCCGTCCAGCTGCTGCAGATGGCTGCGCAGACGCACGGTCTCCTCGTCCACGGCGGTCTTGTCCGCGTAGATGGCCGCCTCGGTGACGATGCGGGTCTCGTCGATGGACGTATCCGCCAGCACCTCCTTCATGCGGGCGAGCAGCTTCTCGCGGTACTCGCGCACGCGCTCCGGCGAGCGGACCTCCACCTCACCGACCATGCGCTCGATCTCGGACGCGCGGTTTCGCACATCCTCAGCCAGTTTAGCACCCTCGCGGGTACGCATTTCGTCGAAATTGTCGCAGGCTTCGCCAAAGACGGACAGCACATCGCGGGTCATCTCGTCCGCGTCCTGCTCGATGCGCTCGGAGCCGAGCACGTCCGGCAGCTTCGCCAGACTCATCACGCTCACGTCATCGCGCAGACCGTACTTGTCGGCCAGCTCATGCAGCGCCGTCAGATAGTGCTCCGCGACCGCATGGTTCACCGTAACCGCAATGTCGCCGCCCTCCTGCGTCTCCACGCCGATGTAAACCTCAACCTTGCCGCGTGCAATGCGCGCCGCAGCGGCCTTTTTTACGGCATCATCCAGAAAGCCGTACTGACGCGGAGCCTTTACCGTGCAGTCCAGATAGCGGTGGTTGACCGCACGCAGCTCTGCTGTGATGGTTCTGCCGTGCAGCTCCTGCTTGGCACGTCCGTAGCCGGTCATACTCTTCATAGATATCTCTTTCCCTTCTTATTCGGGCGGCAGGGTGCGGCGCAGCAGCGCGATCACCTTTGACAGCCCGATATCATATACAATAAAGCCGATATTTGCCGCGATCCACAGTCCGGCAAGCCGGAAAATACCCGGCATTTTCAGCTGCGGAAACAGACCGCAGCTTACCAGAACAGCCGCGAGCACCAGCACAATGTTAAAATACGCCAGCTTGCCGCTCAGCTGCGTGAAAACCGGCAGACGGCACTCGATCAGATATTTCACGATCGGGTACAGGCCGAACAGCAGCACATAGGCCGCCGCGATCAGCTTGCGCGGTGTCAGCAGCAGTCCCAGTACCGAGGTGACGAGGTACAGCAGCACAGCCGTTTTTACGTTCGCGCGGCGCAGCAGCGGTATCGCCGAGGCGATACCCGCCATCAGGCAGGCCGCCGGTCCGATCTGCGGCATCACGCCGCCGAAATACAGCCACGCCGTGGCCGCCGCTGCCAGAAGTCCGCCGCGGGCGATCTCGCGCGTGCTCATATCAGCAGCCGCCTCCGCCGCAGCACATGTTCAGGCAGCAGTTGCAGATGAGCGTCTGCACACAGCAGTCGCACATGCTTGTCTCCTGCATGGGCCGGTAGCCGCCGTAGCCGCCGGACAGATGGAGATTCTGCAGCGCGTGCTGATACTCCGCGTTGTTCGGGTCCATCTGACACGCCTGCGTGTACGCGCGGGCGGCCTCATCGTACCAGCCCTTGCGGTAGTATACCGTGCCAGTCAGATAGAACCACTCCGCATCCCGTCCCGCGGCTCTCTGCAGCAGCGCCTCCGCCATGCCGAGATTGCCCTGATTGATGGCCTGCCGCACCTGACTGTACAGCGCGGCATTCGCACCGGTGTAGGTGCGCTGCTGATAGCCGCCGTACTGCTGACCGTTGTATGCGCCGCCATAGCTCTGCTGCTGTCCGCTGCTGCCTCCCGCCGGATTCCTGCGTTCGTTCATGATCATGTCGTACGCTTCGTTGATCTCCTTCATGCGGGTTTCGGCCAAATCTGCCAGCGGATTGTTTACATAGTTATCCGGATGATACTTGCGCGCCAGCTCACGGTACGCGCGCTTGACGTCATCATCACTTGTTTGCGGTGTTACACCGAGCACTTTATAGGGATCCATGTTTGCCCCTTCCTTCGTTCGTCTGGTAGGTGCCGTTCAGTACCTGTCGGGTGACAGTCGGCATACCAAGAAAAATGATATTGCGGATCAGGTCCGCATCTCTCCGGGGACTCAGCAGGTCAAATGCCATGCAGATATCCGCCAGTGAGCGTTCGAGCGTGCGCTCGAGCGGTTCCCTTACCGCAGAGATGTCCGGCGTTTGCAGTTCATACCGCAGAACGACCGGATTGTAGCTGTTCTCTTCCATATCCTTTTGGATGTCCTGCACCGCATCGACAATGTAGATCCACCTGCCGATCTGGTAGAACATCTGGTGCAGAATACGCTCGCGGGTGTCTCCGGTGCGCGGCACAACGGCAGCCGTCATGCGCGAGGACGTATCCGCCGCACGGTCCATGGACGGGCAGCGTTCCGCCTCCAGACAGCGCAGATCCTCGAGTGCCTGCCGGATGTCCTCGTCCGCTTCGGGCATGCGTGCGCGCGCCTTCTCATAGCCCCGGCGGCCGAGGCGGCACAGCAGCGCCGCAAGCGCGCGTTTCGCGCCCTTTTCGTCCGCCAGGTCATCCTGAAACTTGTGATAGGTCAGCAGGATGCTCGCGTCCGCCGCCAGACGAAGTGCATCGTCTGTCTCGGCACAGCTTTTCCGCCGAAACGGAGAAGCGTCGCATCGTTTTCTGCACGGCGGAGCAGTCTCCGCCTCCTCACTTCCTGCAACAAGTGCAAAAAACGTCATATCGTAGCTTAAAAACAAGGTGTAAAATCTGCCGTATTCTGCGCGGATCGCGTGGCATAAGCCGCAGTAAACCTGCTGAAAACGGTCAGCCTCCTTCACCCGCAGCTCAGCCTTCACCGGACGGATAAAGCCAAACATCGCATAGCCCTTTCCCGCCGTGCGGTGTGCACGGACTTTCGTATTCAATCTATTTTACCGAACTTTTGCGTATCTGACAAGGGCGAACACAGAAAATTGGCGAAAATTCATAAAAAATTAAAACTGCCTGTCGTGAAACCACGGTTTCGCCGACTCTATTCCGCATCAAAGCCGCTCGGTGATGGCAAACGGCGCTTCATTTCTGAGCTTCAGCTTATGGCTGTACCACATCGCCGCCAGAATGCCGCCGATGAACAGCACGCCGCCGATGAGTGCGGACAGTCCGCCGCCAAGTTTCATGCCTGCGCCGACGCCGTAGCCGACAAAAAACAGCACGAGCGGCAGCAGATACACGAGCACGGCAAAGCCGAGCACCTGCTTGGTCTCGCCCTCGATCAGCACGCGGTCGCCGACGGACGCATGCGCGTGATTGCGTGCAGTAACGTAAAGCGTCTGGGTTTCCAGACCGCCGCAGCCGCCGCACTTGGCACAGTCGTGGCCGCACGCCGAGCGGCGCGTTACCTCGACCTCTGCCAGGCCGTTCGGCAGCAGCTTTTTGATGGTTCCCTGTTGGGTCACGTTGAAATCTTCCTCTCTATTATTCAAAACCAGTTGCAGTAATGGGGAATTGAGAATGGAGAATTGAAAATTATGGTCATGCACAAAGCACATTCATTCTCCATTTTCCATTTTCAATCTGCAAACTCTTCCATAATCCGAAATGCCGCTCTGATTCCGTCCACGGCGGCAGACATGATGCCTCCGGCGTATCCGGCGCCTTCGCCGCACGGAATGATGCCGCTGCAGCCGAGTCCGAACAGGTCCTCGCCGCGCGTCATGCGCACCGGAGACGAGGTCCGCGTTTCCGGACCGGTCAGCAGCGCGTCCGCTGTGTCGTAGCCGCGAATCTTCCGGCCGAAATACGGCAGGCTGTCCCGCAGCATGGTCTGCGCGAAGTCGGGCAGGCAGGCTGCCGCCTCTCCCAGCTTCACGCCGATGGGATAGCTGGGCTTGACCGCACCGAGTTTTCGGGTCGGCTTGCCGTTCAGAAAATCCCCGACCTTCTGGCACGGCGCGCGGTACGAGCCGGTCTGCGCGTACGCCGCGTGCTCGATCCGGCGCTGCAGCGCCACGCCGCCGAACGGCGTGCCGTCATCGTAGTCCTTCGGGTCAACCGACACGGCAAGCGCCGCGTTGGCGTTTTTGCCGTCGCGCGCATGATAGCTCATGCCGTTGGTGACGACCGTGTTCTCCTCGCTCTGTGCCGCAACGACCACGCCGCCCGGGCACATGCAGAAGGAATAGCACGCGCGTCCGTCGGCTCTGCGCGAGAGATTGTACTCCGCAGGCGGCAGCATGGGATGTCCCGCCACCTTTCCGTACAGAGCGCGGTCGATCTCGGTCTGCAGGTGCTCGATGCGCACGCCCACAGAGAACGCCTTTGGCTCAAAGTACACGCCGTTTCCGTGCAGCGCGGCAAAGGTGTCGCGCGCCGAGTGACCGATGGCCAGCACCGCCCGCTCGCAGGCGATGTCCTGCCCGTCCGCCTCGACGGCGCAGAGCGCACCGTTTTTGACCGAAACACCGGTCAGCGGCGTGCGGAAGCGCACTTCACCGCCGTTTTTGATGATCTCACGGCGCATTTCACGAACTACATCCTTGAGGATATCCGTGCCGACGTGCGGCTTCGCCTTTTTGACGATATCCGCCGGAGCACCGTGCGCGGCAAGGATTTCCAGCACGTTGTCGCACAGCGGATCACCGATGCGCGTGGTCAGCTTGCCGTCCGAGTAAGCGCCGGCGCCGCCTTCGCCGAACTGGATATTGCAGTCGGTATCGAGCGCACCGCCCTTCCAGAACGCGTCCACGACCTTGTCGCGCTCGTCCAGATCTCCGCCGCGCTCGAGCACGAGCGGACGGTAGCCGTGCTTTGCCAGCACATAGGCGGCGAACAGTCCCGCAGGGCCGAGACCGACCACCACCGGACGGTGCTCGAGCCGCTTTTCGCCGTGCGGAATGACGATTTTCGTATTGGGTTTATAACGCACGAAGGGCATTTGCAGTTTTTCCGCAAATGCCTTTTCGTCGAACGGCGCGTCCAGGCGCACCGAATATACCCGGCTGATCTGTCCGCGCCGCGCGTCAATGCTGACGCGGCAGACCGCCGCTTGTATGTCGTTTGCCGTCAGACCGGTCAGCCGGCGTGCCTCCGCAATGGCGGCCTGCTCCGGCAGATCAAACGGCAGACGGATGCCGGTTACCATCAGGCTCACTGGCTGTCACCGCCCTTCCTTGTACGGTGCACGGTCGGCTCTGCGACCGTGCTGTCCGTATCGTCTGTGCTGTCTGTCTTATCCGAGGTGATCGTCTCATCCGACACATGCGGGTCGGTGATCTCAATCTCGACCTCGATATCCTCCTCGACGAGCGTTACGCCGCTCGGCAGACCGACGGTCGTAGCCACGCCCTTGACCTTGTGTCTGCCGACGCCGAGCGATACCGAATCGTAGGTCAGACCGATGGACAGGTTATTCACATCGACCTTCTTCAGCTGGCTTTCACTGCCGCGCAGCTCCATCTCGACCGATTTGGTGAGGATGGAAACCTTGTACGGCGTATTCTCCTGCGCGGTATCGTTCCACGCGAACTTGGAGACCTGAACCTTGCGGGTCGCAACACCGTCCACCGAGATGGTGACGTTTGCCGTTTCCGGCTGACCGCTGACAAGCGAAACGCCGCTCGGCAGCTTATCCTTGATGGACATGGAGATCGGTGTGCCCGTGTGGACGCTGCCGAGGTCGATCTCACCGAGGTTGATCTCCTTGATGTCGCTCAGCACCGCCTGATCGCTTGCGATAACCTCTACGTTCTCCGGGTCGATGACGCACTGCACCTGATTCTGCGTCAGGCTGCCGCCGTCCTTGAGGATAACGGTCAGCGGAATTTTGTTGACGCGGTAGATCGGAACCGAAACCTTGATCTTTTCGGTCTGGCTGGTGATATAGTTCGAGGTGAACGCCGCACCGTCCTGATCATACAGGGTTACCTTGCATTCGTAGTCGGCCAGCGAGGAATTGCGGCCGGTAACATCCACGGCTGCAACCGCCTTGGCCACCTGCGCCAGATCGGTTGCCGGACCAAAAACGGTGACCTTTTTGGTTGCCGCGGTCGGCTTGCCTGCGCGGTAGCCATCGCTCGGTGTGCCGGTCACATTGACCTCAATCGGAACATCCTTGCTCTCCACGCGGTCCACGCGGACGTGCACCTTGCCGGGATTGACATAGTTAGTCTCCACGCCGGACTTGCTGACCGATACGGTGACCGGAAGATCGTATTCATTCGCCTCGGTCAGACCCGAGATATCCACCGTTGCGGTGATCTGGCTGGCGCGGACCTCGCCGACGCTCTTGCTCTGACCGCGCAGGCTGACAGTGACCGTTGTGTTCTCGCCCTCGATGAGCTCCAGACCGGTCGATGCTTTCAGCTGGGACGCACCGATGACGCGCACCGGCACATCGTCAAAGCGCATGTTGCGCTCAGGATTGTCAATATCCATAACAACTGCCCACAGAACGATAGACAGCGCCAGCGACAGGAGCTTCAGCAGAAAATCCTGCTTTTTGATAAAATTCTTCTTCACTTGCCGGCACCTCCCTTCCACTTGTCGCGGATGGCGGCAATACGGCTTTTTTCGTTCCTGTTCCTGAGTTCATCGCCGAGCAGCTCGCTCTCGAGCATCTTCTGCAGAATCTCGGGCGACAGATGGCGCTTGAGCATGCCGCCGATGGCGACAGAGATCGCGCCGGTCTCCTCGGAGACGACGACGAGCACGCTGTCCGCGGTCTCGCTCATGCCGACAGCCGCGCGGTGGCGCGTGCCGAGGTCGCGTGACAGACCCTGATTGCCGGAAAGCGGCAGCACGCAGCCTGCAGCGCACACCCGTCCGGCACGGACGATCATGGCGCCGTCATGCAGCGGGCTGTTCTTGAAGAAAATGTTCTTGATGAGCTCGGCAGACGGTGCTGCGTCCACTCTCGTGCCGGTGGAAATGATCTCACCGAGACGCTCCTTGCGCTCGAACACGATGAGCGCGCCGGTCTTGGTCCTGGACATATCCGCGCACGCGGAAACGGTTGCAACGATCATGCTCTCTACCACATTCGGGTCGGTATCCGGAATCAGCATGCGGCTGAGGTTGCCCTTGCCGATCTGCTCGAGCAGGCGGCGCAGCTCCGGCTGAAAAATGACCACAACGGCGAATACGCCGACGCTGAGCGCGTTGCGCAGCAGCCACGAGATCATGGTCAGACGCAGGAAGCTGGCGAACAGCATGATAAGCACCAGAATAAGAATACCCTTGGCCAGTCGTGCGGCGCTGGTATCCTTCAGCAGCTTCATAACACGGTAAATGATATACGCCACGACGAGGATATCCACCACGTCGATCGGCGTCATTGTGCGGAATTGATCAAACGCACTGAAAAAAGAACTTATTATGGTCCGCCATGATAAATTCGGTGAGAATACATTTTGCAGCGCTCCCATTTTGTCACCTATCCTAACTTGCTCCTCATTTTTTGGCTGTCGCCAAACCACGGTTTGGCCGACAACAGGAACGGACCGTGGGCCGTTCCAAAGTCGTCCGAAAGTTCCCATTCGGAAACTTTCTCCCTCTCAGGGCATAAAAACCAGCGCTATCCTTGCGCGGCTTCTTGGCCGCGCTGCGCCGATACATGCTCCCGTTTTTTATGAATTTGCTGAGCAAATTCTATTTTATGCGCGCTGACGCGCGAAGAAAAAAACAAATCGGTAAAGCACAGACTTCTTTTCGACAAGCCGCAGTCTGTTACCTTTACAGAAAGCCATGTTTTACCTTACTTATACTACCACAAATCCGGCTTTCTGTATAGCGTGTTCACAGTTTTTTTACCAATCTGCAAACTTTGTCTGCGGCCTGCTCCAGCTGCCGCGCCGTCGAGTAGAACGACAGGGACAGCCGCACGGTTCCGGTGTCCTCCGTGCCCGCCGTCCGGTGCGCGAGCGGCGCACAGTGCAGCCCCGCCCGGGTGCACACGCCCTCGTCCGAGAGCATATCCGCGAGCACCTCACTCGGCGTGCCGGGAACGCGGAAGGACAGCACGCCGGTCTGCTCCTTTCCGGCAAAGCATTCGATTTTGCTTTCGCGGGAGAGCGCACGGGCAAGCTCATGCACCAGCCGTCTCTCCTGCCCGGCAATGTGCGCCGGCGTGACCGCCCGGACAAAGGCGATGCCCGCCGCGAGTCCCGCGATGCCGGGCACATTCGGCGTGCCGCTCTCGAGCGCATCCGGCAGAAAATCCGGCTGACGCAGCTCCTCGGACAAACTGCCCGTTCCTCCGGTCAGCAGCGGCTTCGCGGCAATCCGGTCATCGAGCGCCAGCAGAATGCCCGTGCCCATCGGTCCGTACAGCGCCTTGTGTCCGGGCATGCACACCGCCGCAAGACACGGATAGCGCTTTACGTCAATCTCCGCCACGCCCGCCGACTGCGACGCATCCAGGATGAGCGGCACACCTGCCGCCGTCAGCAATTCCGCGATTTCGTCCAGCGGCGCAATGCTGCCGAATACGTTGGAAACGTGGCTCAGTATCATCAAGTCGGCGCCCTGCACAAGCGCCTGTTTCAGCGCGGAAACCATAGCCGCGCCGTCCCACAGCGGCGTATCCAGCACGGTCGGCTCAATATTTCGAGCCGTCAGCGGCCGCATGACCGCATTGTGCTCGTAACCGCTCACAATGACGCGGGAATCCGGCGCAACCAGAGCATTTACCGCAATATTCAGCGCATGTGTGGCGTTCAGCGTAAAAATGACGCGCTCCGGCTCGCCCACGCCGAACAGCGCCGCTGCCTGCTCCCGGCAGGCGTACACCAGCTCTCCCGCTCGGCTGGCTGCCGCGTAGCTGCCTCGTGCGTAGCCTGCCGCGCCGTACATCGCACGGCGAACCGCCTGCTCGACCGCCCGCGGCTTATACAAGGTGGTGGCAGCATTATCCAGATAGATCATGTCAGTCCTCCCGCAGCACACGGCACGGCGGCACACCAAGCTGACGCAGCCGATGCACGGCCCAGTCCGCCTGCTGCGCGCTCACGCGCACCGCCCATCCGCAGGATTCGGTTCGTTCGTGACGCGGCGGACGCGTGACCTCTCCCGGTACACCCAACCGCGCCAAATGCCGCCGCAGGCCGATGGCCTCGGTCTGACTGCGGCAGATCAACAGCGCATAACCGCCCATAAGGGCACTCCTCCCTCCCAATTCTGAGAAACTAAGGCAATACCGCATAATTGAACAAAAGCGATTTGTGAGTAAATTTTGCGGACTGACGAGGCGCAGTTTTGCGGTAATACTTGATGTATTACCGTGAAATCTCGGCAGCGCGGACGGAACTCGCGCAAGGAACCGAAGCCAAAGTCAGGGCACAAAATTTCCGCAAAGCGCCGCGGCAGCGCGACCGGAGCCTGCGCAAGGAACCGCAGCTTTAATTGTGCGGTGTTGCCCTAAGGTTTCTCCCCTCATACTATGTTGAAATGAGCGGAAAAGTGTGCTATGCTGATTACGTTATAAACTACAATCCCGACTGGAGTTGAAAACAATGGAGCTTTCCGCCCTTTCCCTGCGTCTGCGCGCGCTTTCCGTGCTGCGCGGACTGCTCCCCCATCCGCTGGTGCGCGCCTACAGTGACGCGCTGACCGCGCTCGACGGCACAGCCGCCGACTTTGCTGACCGCTACGGCGCACTGTGCGCGACCCGCTTCTCCTGTGGCGATATCGCGCAGGCAGTGCTCGACGCCGTGCACTTTGACACCAACACCCTGACCGATACCATCAACGCACCGGAAGCGGCTGTGCTCAATGCCGCAACCCACGATCTGGACGTGCTGAACGCTCTGCTCGCGCTCGACGGCGAAGCCTTCAGGTCCGCCGCAGCGGACAAGTTCTACGAGCCTGCCCTCGAGGATCTGCCGGACTTCGAGGCCGCGGACTCGCTTCCGTTCTCCACCGGCGCAGCGCTTGCCGATTACTACCGTGAGGAGGGCTACGGCTTCTTCGCACAGTCCTCTGCGTTTGCCATGCAGGACGACGGCTCGGCGACCCCGATCGTGCATCCGGACGCCATCCGTCTGCACGACCTGCCCGGCTACGAGATGCAGAAGCAGAAAATCCTCAAGAACACGCTTGCCTTCCTCGACGGACGCGACGCCAACAACATCCTGCTCTACGGCGACAAGGGCACCGGCAAGTCCTCGACCGTCAAGGCGGTTGCCAATGAGTACGCCGACCGCGGCCTGAAGATCATCGAGATGTCTCCACGGCAGATCACGAATTTCCCCAAGCTGTTCGAGCAGACCCTGCGTTCGCCGTTCCGTTTCATCGTGTTCCTCGATGACCTGACCTTCAGCAGCGAGGATGACAACTTTGCCGCGCTCAAGGCGTTCATCGAGGGCGGTCTGGCCGGAAAGCCGTCCAATCTGGTCATTTACGCAACCTCCAACCGCCGTCATCTCATCCGCGAGAGCATGGCTGACCGTCAGGGCGATGAGGTGCGCGTGCGCGATACCCTCGAGACCGTCACCTCGCTGTCCGACCGTTTCGGTCTGGAGATCACCTTCTCCGTGCCGGATAAGGACGAGTATCTGTACATCGTCGAGCAGCTGGCCAAGGAGAATGACATGAACCTTGATATCGACGAGCTGCACCTGCTTGCAGAGCGCTTTGCGCTGCGCCGCAACGGCCGCTCGCCGCGTACCGCAAGACAGTTTATCAGCCAGCAGCTGGCGGAGCAGTATGGCAAGTAATTGAAGATGAAAAATGGAGAGTGATTTCATTTTTCATTCCGTGTGCAGAAAAGGCAGATTTTCGTTTGAAAATCTGCCTTTTGTTTTACCATTTACGATATTGATATTGTAGGGCGGGATGAGGTCAGAAGGTGAATTGTCCGTAAGGACAAGAGAAGCCACCCTGGGGTGTCCCGCTCTACACGAAACCGCTCCATTTTCAATTCTCAATTATTTACCAGCCGAACGAACCAAACGGACTGGAGAACCGATAGCTGCCGTAGCCGTCATCCTGCTGCGAATTATCGCTCTGGCTGCTCTGGCGCTGCTGGGTCTGGGCATTCGGGTCATCGCCCTCGAGGTCGTGCGAATCGGTCAGCGTGATGGTGATATTGAGCGTCTTGCCGGTCGAAATGCGGTATACGCTCAGCGTCAGCTTGTCGCCGGCCTTCTTATCCTGCTTGAGTTCGTTTACCTTATCCATGTCCGGGGTCGGGGTACCGTCAACGGCGGTGATGACATCACCGACCTGCAGACCCTCACTGGCTGCCTTTGCGCGGGAATCAATGGAATATACCTGCACGCCGGACACCTTGCCGTCCGCGGACTCAACGTTCTGGCCGGTGATGCCGATGGACGGACGGCCGGAAACGTAACCGTTCTGAATCAGCTCATCAACAATATCCTTGGCGGTGTTGATCGGGATGGCAAAGCCCATGCCCTCAACGGTGGCGCTGCCGAACGCATTACCGGACAGCTTAGCGGACGTGATGCCGACTACCTGACCGTACTTGTTAATCAGTGCGCCGCCGGAGTTGCCGTTGTTGATGGAAGCATCGGTCTGAATCAGCGTCATAACACGGTCATTGACGGTCAGGTCGCGGTTGATGGCGGAAATACGGCCGCCGGTGATGGTGTTCGCAAACTGTACGCCGCCGGGAGAACCGATCGCGTAGGCATACTCGCCCGGCTCCAGCTCATCCGAGTCACCGAACTCTGCGGCGGTCAGGTCGCTTGTCGGCGTTACCTTGATGACCGCAAGGTCGGTCTGCTCATCCGTGCCGATGATCTCGGCATCAAGAGAGGTGCCGTCGCTCAGCTGTACGGAAACCGACTGCGCGCCGTCCACAACGTGGTTGTTGGTGATGATGTAGCCGTCCTTGCTCATGATGACGCCCGAGCCGCTGCCTGTGCCCTCCGAGGTGGTGGAGATAACCGAAACGACCGACGGATTGACCTTTTTGTAGATATCCTCACCGGCCATGCCGTCCGCGGTATCGTAGTTGTCCGAGGAGTTGCTCGAATCCGACTCCGGCTTGCTGTTGATCTGCAGCGTCGGCGCGGAATCCGAGGTCGATGCCGAAGCGCCGGAATCGCTGTTTGCATTGCCGCCGAACGCCATATTGCCGACAACGGCGCCGCCTGCAAACAGCAGGCACGCAGCTGCTACACCGCACAGGCCAAGCGCTAAGCCTCTGCTGTGCTTTTTATTCTTCGGGGTGTGCGGCTTCTGGCTCATCGGCGGAACCTCGCCGAAGCCGGTCTGCTGCTGCGCCTGACGGAACTCCGGATGCTGCACCGGCGTCTGGAACGGCGTGCGCGGCTCTTCTGCCTGCGGCTGCTCGCTCTGCGGAGCCTGTGCAGGCTGTTCCGCCTGCGGCTGCTGCATCGGCTGCTCGCTCTGCGGAGCCTGTGCGGGCTGCTCTGCCTGCGGCTGCGGCATCGGCTGCTCGCTCTGCGGTGCCTGTGCAGGCTGTTCCGTCTGCGGCTGCTGCATCGGCTGCTCGCTCTGCGGAGCCTGTGCAGGCTGCTCGTTCTGCGGTGCGGTGTTCCGGGTTTCGGCGGCCGGCTGTTCGTTATTCTGATCGCTGCTGTTCAGCGGTGTTTTGTTGTTCATGTTGAAGTCGTCCATGATACTGACCTCCTGTTGTTATTCGCGGGAACATTCCGTTCCCTCTGTTGATGCTTCTATCATAGTTTCTCAATGTGGCAGTTTGTTGAAAACAATATGAATATTTTTTGAACACTATGTCAAGGTTCTGTGTAGCAGGTACACAATTCGCAAAAACTCCCACAGACCATTTGGGTCTGTGAGAGTTTGGAAATCAGGTGTTATTCTGTCAGTTCTGCTCCGGTGCGAGCGGCAGGGTGAACTCAAACTCGGTTTCGCCGCCGCCCGAGCGGACGGAGATCTCGCCGCCGTGCAGGTTGATGATGTTCTTCACAATATACAGGCCGAGACCCGCGCCGGTCTTATCCATCGAGCGCGAACGGTCGGTCTTGTAGAAGCGGTCGAACACATGCGGCAGATCCTCCGCCGAAATGCCGATGCCGGTGTTGCTGATGGCGAATACGCACAGCTGTCCCTCCTGATGGACCTTCAGCTTCAGCGTACCGCCGTCCTCAATGAACTTTACCGCGTTATCGGTCAGGTTGTACACCACTCGGTACAGGTGGTCGCGGTCGCCCATGACGGTCAGCCGTTCCTCGAGGTCGCACTGCACATCCAGCTTCTTTTTCTCAATCTTCTGCTCGAACGAGAGCAGGATCTGCGCCGTCATTTCGGTAAAGTCGAACGGCGCCGGACTGAGGATCAGCTCGCCGGACTGAATTTTTGCGGCATCCAGCATGCGGTTTACCATGCGGGACAGGCGTTTGGTCTCCTCCGCGATGATTTTCAGGTACTTGTCGCGCTGGTCGAGCGGAATCGTGCCGTCGATCATGCCGTCCACAAAGCCGCCGATGGTCGTCATCGGGGTCTTGAACTCGTGGCTGACGTTGGAAATGAAGCCGCGGGTCAGCTCCTCGAGCTGGTCAAGGTCGCGCGCCATGTTGTTGAACGAGACCGCCAGTTCGTCAATCTCGTAGCAGCGATTGTCCTCGGGCACGCGCACATCGAAGTTGCCGCCCGCGAATTCCTTAGCGGCGGCGGCAATCGTCTTGAGCGGACGCGTGAAGTGCTGAGAGATCATGAACGAAATCACCAGCATGACCGCCAGTGTCACCAGCAGGATGAGCACGAGCGTCTGCGTCGAGTGACGCACCACGCCTGCCGAATTCGGGTCCTGCGTGGAGACGAAGATCATCAAATCCGCATCGCCGTTATCATCCTTGACGCAGGTGCCCACCGTGTAAAACGAGGACTCACTCAGCACGCCGAGTGACCCGACAGACGCATAACTGCCGTTTTTGTGCATCTCCGCGACCACTTCGTTTGAGATATGATAGCCGGGCAGCGTGTAGGTCGTGCCGTCCGGCTTGGCGCCCATTTCAATGTTGCCGTCCGCGTCCGTGATGAGCACGGTCAACTCGTCCTCCTTCGCCACGCGCGCGATAGACAGCACGTAAATCTGACGGATCACGTCAGAGTCCGTACCCTCAAGCAGCTTGCTCTGCTCGGCAAGGCTCTGCACGGTCGTGCGCAGCTCGGTCTGCTTGGCGTGCAGCGCGTAGCTGCTCATCTGGTAGCAGAATACCACGCCGGCCAGTGCAAACGCGCACACGATCAAAATCAGGTGGGCCACATAGTCCTTGAAGAAAAAACTGCGTCTGCCCATGGCTTACTCCTTGGTCTCAAACTTGTAGCCGACACCCCATACGGTTTTCAGCTCCCACTTGTCCGAAACGCCCTCCAGCTTTTCGCGCAGACGCTTGACGTGTACGTCAACCGTTCTCGTGTCACCGAAATAGTCAAAGCCCCATACATCGTCGAGCAGCTGTGCGCGGGTGAACACGCGGTTCGGGCTGGAGGCGAGGAAGTACAGCAGCTCGATCTCCTTCGGCGGCGCATCCACGCGCTTGCCCTTGATGACCAGATCGTACGCCTGCTTGTCGATGACGAGATTGTCAAACGACAGCTTCTCGGGCGCATCATCCGGCGCCATGCGGCGGAATACCGCACGCACGCGCGCAATGACCTCCGGCATTTCGAGCGGCTTGACGATGTAGTCGTCCGCGCCCATCTCCAGACCGGAAACGCGGTCTGCGGTCTCGCCTTTGGCCGTCAGCATGATAATCGGCACATCGCTCTCCGCGCGGATCTCCCTGCAGACCGCCCAGCCGTCCATCACCGGCATCATCACATCGAGCAGCAGCATGTCCGGCTTGTCGGACTTCCACTTTTTGATGCCCTCCACGCCGTTTTCCGCCTCAAGCACCGTATAGCCTTCGCGCTCCAGATACAGGCGCAGCAGCTCACGGATGTTGGCCTCGTCCTCTACGATCAATATCTTCTTGGGCATAGTTCTCCCCTGCTTTCCCAGTTTAATCTGATTCTATTATAGCGCGTTTTGAGGTGGAATGCATTAACATTTTGTAACAAGTTCCAGAAAACATATTTCAACTTTCACAGCATTATATGCGATTTATTTGTGCTAAATATCGCATTTTCAGAACTTTTTCTTGAATCTCCCGAACCAGCATTTTACATAGCTTCACGCAATTTCACGCATCTTGGTGCAAAATCGGTGCAAAATCGGTGCAACGTCCTTACCCGTTTACCGCCAGTGTTGCAGAACTATTAAATTCAAGAATCTGCCGCATCTGGTTGATAGCCTGCTCGTTATTCGCGTGCGCGTAATATTTCATGGTCGTAGTCGGGTTATCATGCCCCATCATCGCGGCTACATTGGCCGCAGACATTCCCCTGTTCAGTAAATTACTGCACAGTGTATGCCTAAAAGTATGCGGTGTGATGCGCGGTAATGGGTTATCAGGGTGTTTCCTGTTGTATTTATTTACCGCTCTCCGCATGATTGATTCTAAATCAGCAGCAATAACAGGTTTATCTCCCTTTGTCAGCATGAGAAAACCACAGTGTCCATCTATCATAGGTTCAACTGTTCCGCAGTTACGGTGTTCAATGATGTTGTGCAGACTGTTGCACACCGCATCACTCATAGCGATAACGCGATTGCCCGCAGCAGATTTAGGGTTTTTCATGTACTTGCTCCCATCTTTACGCCGCAGCAGTTGTTTGTTAATGGTAATCAGCCGATTCTCAAAGTCCAAATCAGCCTTGGTCAAACCACAAAATTCGCTGATACGAACGCCCGTTCCCAGTAATACAATGAACCAATCCAGATGCCGTGAATATGTGCTGTCATTGGTAATGAAGTCCAATAAGGCATTTACTTGTTCATTGGTCAGCGCATCACGTTTCGCCGTGTCATTTGTGAGTATGTCATTGAGCCGAAAATCAAACGGATTTTCACGAATCAGATGGTTTTTCAATGCCATTTTGAACGCTGGTTTTAATATTTTACTCATAGCTGAGATAGTGCTGTACGCTTTGCCGTTTTTACGCATCGCTTTGAACCACCGCCGCGCATCTATCTCTTTTACGTCACAGATACGACGATTTCCGAACTGTTCCCGTTTTACCATCTCCGCCCATGAAGTGTAGTTGATCTGCGTATTTTCGGTTTTATCGTCTTTCATCTCGATATACATTTCCAGCAGTTCATTCACTGTGATTTTCCCGCTAGAATAGCTGATACCGCTCTCAATCGAACGAATCAGTTCCGCCTTTTTCTTTCTCATGCCCTCTAAAGTCGGGTCTGTTACATAGGCGTATTGGTGGGTGTTCGGGTCAAGTTTCTTGAACTGATAGATACCATTCTTTTTCTGGCACTCTCCCTCTTTTAATACACGCCCTTTGTTGTCTTTTCGCTTTCCAGCCAATAATTAGATCTCCTTTCCTGCTGAAAAGCCCCAAATATGACAGCAACAGTATAGCATAGTTGGGGCTGGATTGCACGAACTTTTACATGGAATAATTATCACGAATGAACTTCTGGAGAGATTTGCGTTTGATAAGATGTTTTGTGCCGACACGGAACACCAGTTCAGGGTGTTCTTCAATAAGAGCACGAATCGAGTTTTGACCAATACCAGAGAACGCCGTAGCCTCTGGCACGTTCAGCAGTTCTTTCTCCCAGAGGGGAACATAGGTGTTATTCATGTAATCAGTGGTCATATGTTTTCCTTTCTTTTTCTTTGAGTGAGATATATCTACTCGCCCGCTCGTGTGCAGGCGGCAGACGTGAAAAGTGTAAATTGTGCCCGTACAGGCAATTGTAAAATTAGGGTATAATCTAACTTGACTCTCTCAGGAGTCTGTTGTTCGGTAAATTTAGAGTTTAAATTGATATTTATTTTACCAACTGTAAAGATAGTCATTGACTTATACTTTACGTTATGCTATTCTAATCTCACAGGAGGTTGAGAATATGGCAAATATCGCGTATGTGAGAGTATCTACAGTAGAGCAGAACGATGAACGGCAGCGTGAAGCGTTAGCCGCTTACCAGATCGACAAGTGGTTCTGCGAGAAAGTGTCCGGCAAAGACACGAACAGGCCGCAGCTTCAAGCCATGCTGGAGTTTGTGCGCGAGGGTGATACCGTGTATGTTCACGATTTCAGCCGCCTGGCACGCTCTACCGCTGACCTGCTGAACATCGTTGACACTCTGGCCGCCAAGGGTGTGCATCTTGTCAGCCGCAAAGAAGCCGTAGACAGCAGTACACCAACGGGAAAGCTCATGCTGACTATGATAGGAGCTATCGCAGAGTTTGAACGCGCGAACCTGTTAGAGCGCCAGAGAGAGGGTATCGCCATCGCCAAGCGGGAGGGCAAGTACAAGGGGCGCACACCTGTTACACCTGCCGACTTTGCCGCCCAGTATGCGAGATACCAGCGCCGCGAGATACCGTCTAAAGCTGAGTTGGCACGAGTGCTCAAAATCAGCCGTCCGACACTGGATAAGCTGATTAAGGAGCAGGGAGAGGGTTAACGCCCTCTCTTTCGCGCTGGAACGCCCTGTATTCGCGTTAGTTTTCACCCGCAATACCGTAGCGAAACGCGACAGTATTGCGGCTGGTGCGCTGTTGTTCAAAGGTCGCAGTTTCCGTACTCCCCTTAGTCCAGCCAGCGAGAGGATAGCTGATTGTGACACATCCTTAGTTACAGTCAGTGACAGAACACAGCTCAATTCCACAAATCACCAAATTCTGCGTACATTCGTTCTAATTTTTTCTTGTTCTGCTCTTGCGTTTCTTGGCTTATTCCAGCCAGAGCATCAGTGTTGCTTGTTTGGCTGGTGGTCTGATATGAACTATCAGCAATACCCGCTTGCACAGTTTGATTGCTGGTTTCTTGCGTGACATGGTATAATTCTGCCGTCAAGTGTTCACGCCGTTCTTCCTCCGAATACTGATTTCCCTTAATGCGATCCATTGCAGTTTCGACTTGTGCTATGCTGATATTCTCTAATTGCTTACTAACTGCATTACCTTTCATTTCTCGATCATCAACACGAATAGTTTGGGGTGTTGCCCTCACTATCTTAAACATCAACTGACATACTTCATCCACTAAAGATTCTTCATTTCTGGCCAGAAAATAAATTTTCGCATCTGAGGTCATTAAACCGTTATTAAAAGCCCGCTCGTTACCATTGACGGAGTAATTACTATTGTCAGTATTACTAATTTCAGTATTGCTACTATCAGTGTTACTGTTATCAGTCTTACTAATTTCAGTCTTATTACTCTGTCCGTTGGACTGCTCTGGAACTGTCCCCTTGACAGGTCTTGTCTGTCCGTCAGACGGTTCAGTGCTGTTCCCCCGACAGCTCTTTAGCTGTTCTTCCAACGGCTCTTGTCCGTCCTTTGAACGTGTTCTGTCCAGTCGTTTTGACGGTTCAGTTTCAAGCACATCATGCACATAGATTCGGTTGGGTTTGCCTAATCCCCGCCGAACCTTGCGAATCAATCCCATGTTGTCGAGGTCATTCACTAACTGGCCAGCTTTCTTTTCACCGCAGCGAACATCTGCCGCCACGTTTCCAAGGTCATAACAGATGAACGGAATGCCATGCTCATCTTTCATCTGGTTGGAGATAGACAGTTGCAGACGGTCACGCATCAAGGCGTACGCCAGAATATGTTGCGCTGTCAGGTGTTTGTATTGCGGCGCTTTTCCGTTGAAGAAAATTTTCGGCAGTTTGGCGAACGCTTGTGTGCTTTCGCTCTGGCCGAACGTTTCGTTCGGTGTGGTAATGGAATTACTCATTGATTATCCTCCCAATTTGATTATTTGTTGAATATTAAGCCTCTATTACCCCTTCTGGCTCGTTCCGATTTTTCGGGAAACAGCGTTCACGGCTCTCCGAGTTTTCGGTAAAAGTTCTCCCAGACAGAAAATTTATATTTCCTTGAATTTTCTCGAGCGCACGAATCAAACTCGAACGTAGGAATGAGCCAAAATACTTGACTTCTCCCGCACTTGATGGTATCCTTGCTTTGAATAGTTGAATCGCAATTTTCTCACTCCTTTTATAATTGGCTCAGAATGCCCTAGAATCGTTTCTGGCGGTCATTCGTCAATGGATACACCAGATGCACCAAAAGCGATTACAGCGCATTCTCGCAGGATTATGGCATTTCGCACTGTCTATCAAATTGTAATCGCTCTCTTTCTGGTCGTTGGTCGTAGTTGGTCATTGTGAATCGCTGGCTGAACTCGATAACAAAATGTTATTGAGTGGCCATGCGGCTGGCTTGCTAAGTCATGGATTCACCTCTTTCTATAAATCGGCTCAGAATGCCTCAGAATCGTTTCTGGTGGTTGTTCACCAAGAGATAGGCGCAGTTAGGGCAGGAACGATTGTGGCGTATCCTCGCAGGCTTATGCAACTTGCCGCGCGGTGATTTTGCTTGACATATACTACTATACAAAAAATCGGAAATTGGGTCTCGGCACTATGCACAAATTCCTTTCTCTTTTATTGTGCATTATTGCAGTTCATAACTAAAATCATTATATAAACAGCAAAAGCGGCTGATATGCGTAAAAGATCGCACATCAGCCGCAGTTATTTTTTATTTAAAAATCTTCTTCATCATCATCAGCCAGAAAAATGGTCAGCTGAAAAGGTTTCTGATCTGCGAATTTTACGGTGATATACTCAATCCGTTCCTCGGGAAAGAAACGCCCGCTTGCCCATGCAAATTCGCCTTTTACCACAATCTTACTCTCCCAGAACGGGTCAATGATAAAAGCAACGCCGTCCTCGATAATTTCAAAAGGCCCTACTACAAGAGATATATCTACTCGACTGGCCGCATCTTTCGAGGGAAAGTTCATCTGCATACTGGTGAAATACCCTCTGTTCAAATGAACCAGCAGGCTTTCCAGTGTCGGGAATGTTAGTCTTTCAAATTCCATGTTTTTTCTCCTTTGTTTTTCCGTTGGGTGATTGGGTTTTCGGTGTCATTTCGGGGCTTTTCAGATATTCGGTGCAAAATCGGTGCAACGATAAATAACACCAAACTTTTTCGCGCTCTATATTACATATTTTTGATAAAATTACTGTTTTCAGCACATGAATCCATCATCAAAGCAAGATATTGCATTAACATTTTGTAAAACACTGCTTTGCACCCGACAGTTCCTGTGCTATACTGAATATATCACCCAAAAGGAGAATTTTTATGTCACAGACGGTAGAAATGCATATTATTGCGCGGATACACAGCGATTTTCCCACCAAATTCGGCATTCCGCGGCAGAGCGGACTGGCGGACGTACCGGCGCGCATTGTATTCGAGCCGGAATACCGCAACGCGGATGCGCTGCGCGGCATCGAGGGTTTCTCTCACCTGTGGCTCATCTGGCAGTTTTCGGCAGCCGTGCGTGACGGCTGGTCCCCGACTGTGCGCCCGCCCAAGCTGGGCGGCAACAAGCGCATCGGCGTGTTTGCGACGCGCTCGCCGTTCCGGCCGAACGAGATCGGGCTGTCCTCGGTGCGCCTTGACCGCGTGGAGCCCAACACGCCGGACGGTCCGGTGCTGCACATTTCGGGCGCGGATCTGATGGACGGCACGCCGATTTTCGACATCAAGCCGTACCTTGCGTACACGGATTCGCATCCGGAGGCACGCGGCGGTTTTGCGCTGACGACCGATGCGGTGCGGGTTAAGTGTCCGGCGCAGCTGCTCGAAAAGCTGCCGCAGGAACGCCGTCAAACCCTGCTGAACGTGCTCGCACAAGACCCCCGACCGGGCTATCAGCACGAGCCGGGTCGCGTGTACGGCTTCCCGTTTGCGGGATTTGAGGTCAAATTCACCGTGGAAGGTGACTTGCTGACCGTTCGGCAAATCGAGAGTCGCTAACTATTCTGCGGTAAATTTTACACGGGGCGCACAAACCGCGCAGGCAGTTCGCCCAATCCGGGCGGCAGCCTGTTTCTCTGCACCGACTGAGCGGGGGACGTGAACTGCGCAGGCGTGTTCGCCCTTTCCGGGCGGCAGCCTGTTTCTCTGCACCGGCTGAGCGGGGGACGCGAACTGCGTTAGCGTGTTCGCCCCTAACGGGCGGAGAGTTTTCCGCTGAACCTCAGCGGGGGGATTCGCCGTCTGCGGACGGCGGGAGCGTGCCGCGCTCCGCGGCGGGGGCAAAAAGGAAGGACAACCTGCGGTTTTCCTTCCTCTTTGAACTCCTACCTTTCCCTTGTTTGTTAGCCTGGCGCAGATTACCTACATGTGACCGCTGCGAAATAGGGGAACGGCAGAGGATTTTTTCTTCCGTGTCTTTCGCAACCTGTTCGCAGTGTCAGATACCGTTCTGCTACACAGACCGGAAAGTCTTCGCAGGCGCGACACAAGGTGAATTGCCCATAGGGCAAGAGAGGGTCCCCTGGGGGATAACAGTGTCGCGCAAACCGTTTGCGAGTGCAAATCAGCTATAACCGCAGGATTTGGATAATCTGCACAGGTAAAAATGTTGCGCGGCACTGTCATGCCGCGCTCTGCGTTGATTAACCCGCATGTGTAGCAGTACGCTGTCTGTGAACTGCGAAAAGGCAGAGAAAGACACGCTGAGGTAACCCGACTGCCGCGTCCTTTTCCTGCTTACGCAGTCTACCGTCTGCACCCAAGCTATCCCAACAAGGGAAACGGGTGTTCAAAGAGGGTAGAAACCGTAGGTGTCTACCCTTTTTGCCCCCGCGGCGGGTGCCGCAACGTCCCCGCCGTCCGCAGACGGCGAATCCCCCCGCTGAGGTTCAGCGAAAAACTCTCCGCCCGGAAAGGGCGAACCCGCCAGCGGCAGTTCGAGTGCCCCGCTCAGCCGGTGCAGAAAAAGGAGCCGCCCCGTCAGGGCGAACACGCTTACGCAGTTCATGTACCCCGTCTATTCCGTGCCGAAAACGAAAAAATCACCGAAACAAATCGTTTCGGTGATTTTCTTTTACGTTTTATTAGAGGCCGGTCGGAGTGATCTTCTCGAAGTCCTCCAGCGTGCCGCCGTTCATGAAGCAGTCGATGATCTGCTTGCCGAGCGGCTCAAGCTCCGGCGTATCGAACTTCGCCAGTTCCTTGCGGAAGAAGTCGGTCAGGATCTTTGCGCCTGCATCGTAGCCGTCGGTGCCTACGCGGTCCTGCGTATCAACGCGCAGGAACTTAGAGCGGATCTTCTGGCCGTCGATGGTCAGATCCTTCATCGCGTAGCCGAGCAGCGGGCAGCGTGCCGGCTCAAGGTGCTCGCGGCGGATCTTTGCGCCGCCGTGGCGTGCCAGATACTCACGGGAGATCCACTCAGCCGCAAAGCCGACCTTGTAAACGCCGATGTGCTGGTTCGGGATCAGGACGTAGCGGGTGTTCGGGCTGTCCACGATCTGGTGCAGCAGCAGGTTTGCCTGCTTTACGCGCTTGCCGGTTGCAAACGGCCAGTAGGAACCAACGCCCTCGCTCTTCAGCTCGTTGCCGGTTACGATAGACGGGTTATTGAAGCCGCGCGGTGCGATCAGACGCCACAGCCAAGCCAGTGCCGGCGGAATGATATGCAGCATACCCATGATGCCGTAGTTCGGGTTATCGCGGGTGGAGGGGGGCATACGAACGCCGAAAGAGCGTACGTCTACTTCTACCGGCTCCTTGACGATGTTCGGAACATCCCAGCGCGGCACGATGGCACGCGGGTTGGAGCACGGCTTGCCGTTGGAATCCAGGGTGTGCTCCCAGATCAGCAGGGTTGCACCCGGATGGCCTTCCATGTTGAAGAAGCACAGCGGCTCCTTCGGCTCGGTGCAGATGCGCTCGTAAACCGGATCGCAGCCGTAGTGGGTTACGCCGTCCATGCGGAGGAACCAGCCGTCCTCACCGTCAACGAGTACCAGCTTACCGGACTTGTTCTGCACGCCCGGATAGCAGGTAGCCATATCGTCGCACACCGGCTCGATCTTGCAGGTGGAGCTGATATGCAGGTAGGTCTTTTCGCCCGTTACCGTGTTGGTAGAGAGCAGCACCTCGCCGTCCGGCTCGCGGGCGATATCCTGCAGCATCTCGCTCTTGCCGCCGCCGGAAGCGCCCTCGTGCATGATGACAAGCTCGTTCTCGTACGGGGTGATCAGACGGCCTGCAGAAGTATGGCAGGTGGTCCAGCCCTCCTGCTCGCCAATGTCGAGCAGTACGGAGTAAACACCCTTCTTGGCAGACGGGCCCGGATACAGGTTATAGGAGAATACCTCGTGGCAGTCATCCAGACGGTTGTGAACAACAACCTGCTTGCCCTCAAAGTGGGTGTGACGGAACGGAGGTGCAACGTAGATGATCGCACGCGGCTTGTAGCCCTCGGTCTCCTCTGCGCTTACAAAGCCCTGCAGATGTGCCAGCGCGAATGCGAAGAACGCGCACTGCTTCGGGCATACGAGCATGGAGCCGTAGCCGTACTGGTTGCCGCCGGAATTAAACGGCATGAGGATCAGCTCCTGCGTCTTGAACCAGTCCATGGTTTCGCGGCGCAGCTTGTCGAACTTGTAGCCGTACACATCCGCAAAGCGCTTCTTATCGGTCGGCTTGTCGTCTGCGATACGCATGCAGTCCGGCTCGCGGCGGCGCATGTAATCCTCTGCAAAGTTGACGGATGCGCCGTTCTTGCAGCGTACAACGTCAGCTTCCTTGATCTGGCCCTTGCCCGGTACATCGAATACAACGTCGTACACGTCGGCATGTTCCGGACCGAATACCATGTCGTACAGTTCCGCCTTGCTGGTGGGAACAACTACGCCCTTGCAGTTCTCGATGACATCGGTCAATTCATCGGTAAAGGTGAATTTGGTGAGCAATGAGTTCATCTGTATCATTTCCTCCTTAAGCACCGCGGAGTCCCTCGCCACGGCATGCTAACCGGGCCGGTTAAATTTCTTAACCTTTGCCCCATTGTCTTTCGATTATAGCATACCGCAAAACCCACCCTCTCGTCAACTGTGATTTTGCTTTTTTTGCAAGTTGAATTACAAGTTCTTGCAAAATGTACAAAACCTGAGGGATTTCTCACTATTTTCCCGACACGGTCACTTGTCCGCCGATAGGACTTTTTTACGAAAACGTTTCCGCATGGCAAAATCCGTTTCACAATGCGCAATCGTGTATCAAAAGTGCGATACTGTGCATCTGCGTACACTTTATCTCACATTCCAGCGCTCCCACACGCGGGTGACGGAATTGCATTTTCCGTTTCTCGTAATATCGAACAGCGCACCGGCAACTGCACAGTCGCCCTCAGCTGTCTTGAAATACTCGGTCAGGTCACCGCGAAACATGGCGATGGACTGCTCCACGCGTACGCCGAGCACGGACACGATCGGGCCGGTCATGCCGATATCCGTGATATAACCGGTGCCCTTGGGATTGACGCGCTCATCCGCGGTCTGCACATGTGTGTGCGTGCCCCAGACAGCCGCCGCGCGGCCATCGAGGTAATAGCCCATGGCAAGCTTTTCGCTCGTGGCGTTCGCGTGGATTTCGGCAAGCGCCACGTCGTACATGCCCTCGTTTTCCTTGAGGATGCGGTCTGCACACAGGAACGGATTATCCGGGCCGAATTTCATGTCGCAGCGGCCGATCAGGTTCATGACGAGCAGGCGCATGCCCTGCGGGCCGTCATAAATGCCCCAGCCCCGACCGGGGCTTTGCGGCGCAAGATTGGCCGGACGGAGAACATCCGAACGGCTGTCCAGATACGGCACGATCTGCTGCTTGCCGAACACATGGTTGCCGAGCGTGATCACGTCCGCGCCGGCGGCAAAAATGTCATCCGCCTGACGCGGGAGAACGCCGTTTCCGGCTGCATTTTCGCCGTTTACGATGACGAAATCTGCGCCGGTGTCGCGCTTGATGCGGCGGAGCAGGCCGTGAAGCGCGTCGATACCCGCCTCACCGACCACATCGCCGATGACTAATAGTTTCATGGATTACCTCTTTCTATCATTGCTGCAAGCCGTTGATTGGTTCCGCTGGATTCAGCGAGGAGTGCGCCGCCGCTGCGGCGGGAGCATGCCGCGCCCCGCGGCGGGGGGCAAGAGGGTAGACACCTACGGTTTCTACCCTCTTAACTCCCGTTTCCCTTTGTTTCCGAGTCTGGCGCAGATTGCCGTCATGTGACCGCTTCGAAATAGGAAACGGCAGAGGATTTTTTTCTATCGTAGGGGAGCACAGTGTGCTCCCATGCCGAGACATATTCGCAGCGTCAGATACCGTACTGCTACACATGTGGTTTCATCTCCGCAGGGCGCGGCATGACAGTGCCGCGCTTGCGCAGAGTAGTCCGTATGTGTAGCAGTAATGTATCTGACACTGCGAACAGGTTGAGAAAGATACGGAAGAAAAAATCCTCTGCCGTACTCCTTTTCGAAGCGGTCACATGTCGGCAATCTGCGCCAGATTAGGAAGCAAGGGAAAGGTAGGAGTTCAAAGAGGAAGGAAAACCGCAGGTTGTCCTTCCTTTTTGCCCCCGCGGCGGGCGCCGCGACGCTCCCGCCGTCCGCAGACGGCGAATCCCCCCGCTGAGGTTCAGCGAAAAACTCCCCGCCCCGTCAGGGGCGAACACGCCTGCGGCAGTTCGTGTCCCCCATCTGGTCGGTGCAGAAAATATATACAAAAAAGAGCCGCTGCACCCATGCAGCAGCTCTTTTCCATGCAAAAACTTAATCGAACAGAGTAGATACGGACGTCTCCTCGTAGATACGCGCGATCGCCTCGGTGAACACCGGTGCAACCGGCAGGACGTTGATCTTATCCAGCTTCTTGTCGTTGGTCAGCGGGATGGTATCGAGGATGGTCAGCTCCTTGATCGGGCTGTTCTGGATGCGCTCGATCGCCGGACCGGACAGTACGCCGTGGCTTGCACAGGCGTAAACCTCGGTTGCGCCGCCGCGCTCTACCAGAGCGTCCGCTGCGTGTACGAGCGTGCCTGCGGTGTCGATCAGGTCGTCAACCAGAATGCACTTCTTGCCCTCTACGTTGCCGATGATGTTCATAACCTCGGATACGTTGGCCTTCGGACGGCGCTTGTCAATGATGGCAAGCGGCATATCCAGCTTCTGGGTGAACTTGCGGGCACGGGTAACCGAGCCCAGATCGGGAGAAACGATAACGGTATCATCGGTGCCGACGCCGAACTTGCCCGCAATGTACGGGATCAGAACGGAAGAACCGAGCATGTTATCCACCGGAATGTCAAAGAAGCCCTGGATCTGTGCAGCGTGCAGGTCCATAGTCAGCACGCGGTCAGCGCCTGCAGCGGTAATAAGGTTTGCGACCAGCTTTGCGGAGATCGGGTCACGCGCCTTGCTCTTGCGGTCCTGACGAGCGTAGCCGAAATACGGAATTACAGCCGTGATACGGCCTGCCGATGCACGCTTGCAGGAGTCGATCATGATGAGCAGCTCCATCAGGTTGTTGTTTACCGGACCGCAGGTGGACTGTACGAGGAACACGTCCGAGCCGCGAACGGATTCCGACATGGAAACCGAGATTTCGCCGTCAGCGAAGGTAGAGATGGCAGCCTTGCCGATCGGCAGTCCGAGCGCAGAAGCGATCTGCATCGCCAGTGCGGGATGGGAGTTGCCGGAGAAAATTTTGATGTTTTTTCCGTGAGAAATCATTGATTTGCCTCCGTCATATAAATATATTTTTTGTTCCGTGTGGATTTATATACGTTTTATGGATTTACTTCTTGTCCTTCTCGTGTGCGGCGCGGCGGCGGTCGTTCCAGCCCTCAAGATTGGTCTGGCGGGAACGCGCAACGCTCAGCGCACCGGCAGGAACGTCCTTGGTGACAGTCGTACCGGCAGCCGTAAACGCACGGTCGCCCAGCTTGACAGGCGAAACGAGGTTGGTATTGCAGCCGATGAAGCAGTCGTCACCGATCTCGGTGCGGTACTTGTGATAGCCGTCGTAGTTGACAACGACCGTGCCGCAGCCGAAGTTGACGCGCTCGCCGACGGTCGCGTCGCCGATATAGGTCAGGTGCGAAACCTTGGTGCCGTTGCCGATGGTGGACTTCTTCAGCTCTACAAAGTCGCCGATGCGGCAGCCGTCACCGACCACGCTCTGCGGGCGGATATAGGCAAACGGACCGACCGTGGTATTGCTGCCGACGGTGGATTCATAAACCTGCGAATTGTTTACCGTAGTGCCTGCGCCGATCTCGGCCTTTTCGAGGATGGTGTTCGGGCCGATGACCGCGCCCGCGCCGACCTTGCAGCCGGGACGGATGTGACAGCCGGGCAGAATGGTCGCGCCCGGAGCAATATCAGCGTCCGGCGCAATGTAGGTGCTGGTCAGATCGAAGATCTGCACGCCCTTCTTGATGAGGCCGAAGTTGACACGCTGCATCATCTCGACCTGTGCCATAAAGGCCGCCGTACCGTCGCAGATGACGTAAATCTTGTTGGTGATGGCAATGCCCTTCTGCGCACCGGCTGCAACAGCCGCCGCAACCAGGCCGTCGAGCGTATCAGCGCCGCTCGCGAGTGCCTTTTTCAGCATATCCCAAGTGAACATGGCGGCATAGCAGCGGCTGTCTCTCGGCAGAGGCTGACCTTCCGCATCAAAGCCCTGCTGCTCGGCAGACAGTACGCTGACGCCGTAACCGGTGTTCAGGTGCGTCTCCGCCAGATGGAACAGAGCGTCCTCCTCGGCCAGTGCAAACGGAGCCGCCAGCACCAGAACGTGCTCGCTCTCCGGCAGCGCAGCCAGCGAGGCAAAACGATTTGCGGCATCGAGCGCAATGTCCTGTGCGCCGGCAACGGCATGCTCTCTGTCGTCGTGCGCAAAGAAGCACGCCTCCACCGCATCAGGCAGCGCATCCCGCATTGCATCGCCCGCAGTGCCGAACAGCACCGGACGCGCAAAAGCGGAAATGCCGTTTTCGTCAAACAGGCCGCCAACCATGACGGCATTTACTTTATTCATCGCAGAAATCCTTTCGTTTCTCAAGGGTCATACGACCAGATTTTCCGATATAGCTTTATTATACAACAGTATGCCGCAAATTGCATTATCATTTTTCGATAAATTTCTTCTCACCGCATAATATTTTTCGCCGTTTGCATACAAAGGCCGCAAAGCAAGCATTTTGGTGGGAATTGAAGTGATGGAGAATTGAGATACCCACCGCCGCAGGCGGCTCTCAGCGAGTCGGAATGGAGGATGGCGAATTCGTGCGGAGCGTGCAGATCACGCCAACCTCGAACCACGTTCGCGGCATAAAATACGCGGTTTGCTTGCATAACCGCACCCACAGGGCAGGCGGCGCGTGCCGCCGAGCCTTCCGCGGGCGACCGCGTTTCCGCCACCCCATAAAATCCCGCAGGGATTTCTGCACCCAGAGAACCCATCACGCCGCGGAGCGCATAAAATGGAGCGTGCGCGCGACAAAAATGGCAGGACATGCGCCTGCCATTTTTAACAAACAGTAAAACACCCCGAAAACCGGAAAGTTTTCGGGGTGTTTTGCTGCAGCAGGTGTTCCCGCCCTGTCCGTGAAACGGACACGCGCGGCGACACCGTCCCTCGATTCAAAGGACAAGTCCTTTGAATCGAAAAAGCCGCAGGCTTTTAGCCCTGTACTGCAACTACTTCTACTTCTACCTTAGCGCCGAGCGGCAGAGCAGCTACTTCAACGCAGGAACGAGCCGGAGCGCCTTCCGGGAAGTACTTCGCGTACACACCGTTGAATGCAGCAAAGTCGTTGATGTCGGACAGGAAGCAGGTGGTCTTGACAACACGGTCAAAGCCTACGCCGCCCTGTGCCAGAACGCACTGCAGGTTCTTCATGACCTGCTCGGTCTGCTCCTCGATGGTGGTTGCTACGATCTTGCCCTCCTTCGGGTCGATCGGAACCTGACCGGAGGTAAATACGAAACCGTTTGCAGCGATTGCCTGAGAGTACGGGCCTACGGCTGCCGGTGCGAGATCAGTGTGCAGAACTTCCTTGATAGCCATGGTGGGAATTCTCCTTTATATATCTTTATTTTTTGATAACAGGGTGAAATGAGCGCTTTTCTTCACCTAAACGGTGTAAAAGCGTAATTGCGGCACAGCCATCATTATTTCTTGCCGCCCTTGGTCTTTTTCAGACGCTCGGTGTTGGACAGAACGCGCTTGCGCATACGGATGCTCTCCGGGGTAATCTCAAGCAGCTCATCGTCGGAGATGAACTCGAGTGCCGCCTCGATGGACATCTGGCGCGGCGGAATCAGGCGCAGCGCATCATCCGAGCCGGATGCACGCATGTTGGTCAGCTGCTTTTTCTTGCAGACGTTTACAGCCATGTCCTCGCCGCGCGGGTTCTCGCCGACGATCATGCCTTCGTATACCATCGTGCCGGGGCCGATGAACAGCGGGCCGCGATCCTGTGCGTTGAACAGGCCATAGCCAACAGCCTCGCCGGCCTCAAACGCGATCAGAGAACCGGTGGTGCGCTTCTGGATATCGCCCTTATACGGCTGATAGCTGTTGAATACGGAGGACATAACGCCCTCGCCCTTGGTATCGGTCAGGAACTCGGTGCGGTAGCCGAACAGGCCGCGCGCCGGAATGATGAACTCGAGGCGCATACGGTCGGTGCCCTTCGGGTTCATGGAAACCAGCTCACCCTTGCGGGAGCCCATCTTCTCCATGATCGCGCCGACAGCATCCGCCGGAACGTCTGCGATCATGCGCTCCATCGGCTCGCAGGTCTTGCCGTCGATCTCCTTGAGCAGCGCCTTCGGTGCGCCAACCTGGAACTCGTAGCCCTCACGGCGCAGGTTCTCGATCAGAATGGACAGGTGCATCTCACCACGGCCGCAAACGCGGAATGCATCGGTGGTATCGGTTTCGTTTACGCGCAGGGATACGTCCTTGAGCAGCTCACGGAACAGACGCTCACGCAGGTGACGGGAGGTAACAAACTTGCCTTCCTTGCCGGCGAACGGAGAGTCGTTGACCATAAAGGTCATCTCAACGGTCGGCTCGGAGATCTTAACGAACGGCAGAGCCTCAACGTGCTCGGGGTCGCACAGGGTCTCACCGATGGTTACGCCCTCGATGCCGGAGAAGCAAACGATCTCGCCTGCCTGTGCCTCCTCGATCGGCTGACGGCCCAGCTCCTCGATGGAGTACAGGGTAACCAGCTTTGCGTTATACGGCTTGGTGTTGCCGTGGTAGTCGCAGACGGTAACCTGCTGACCTACCTTCATCGAGCCGCGCTCGATACGGCCGATGCCGATACGGCCAACGTACTCGTTGTAGTCGATAGAAGAAACGAGCATCTGGGTCGGGCCTTCGGTATCAACCTGCGGTGCCGGAATGTGCTCGAGAATCTGCTCGAACAGCGGGGTCAGGTCCTTGCCCTCCACGTTCGGGGACATGGAAGCGGTGCCTGCACGGCCGGAGCAGTAAACGATCGGGCTGTCCAGCTGCTCGTCGGTCGCATCAAGGTTGAGCAGCAGCTCGAGGACCTCGTCGCCGATCTCGTTGAGACGAGCGTCCGGACGGTCGATCTTGTTGATTGCGATGATGATCTTGTGACCGAACTCCAATGCCTTCTGCAGCACGAAACGGGTCTGCGGCATCGGGCCTTCTGCTGCGTCAACCAGCAGAACAACGCCGTCTACCATCTTGAGGATACGCTCTACCTCGCCGGAGAAGTCGGCGTGGCCCGGGGTATCTACGATGTTGATCTTTACGCCCTTGTAATGTACAGAGGTGTTCTTTGCCAGAATGGTAATGCCGCGCTCACGCTCGATATCGCCCGAGTCCATGACACGCTCTTCTACCACCTGATTTTCGCGGAAAGCGCCAGCCTGCTTGAGCATCTGATCGACCAGAGTGGTCTTGCCATGGTCAACGTGCGCAATGATGGCGATGTTGCGTAAATCGTTACGGATCATATATTCTATTCCTCCATCAGCGGGATTATTTTCGTACAGAATTTATTATACCCGTTTTTTCGTTCATTTTCCACCTATTTTATCGTCAAAATTACGGCGATATATCCGCTCTAAATTGTAAAATATTTTGCTAACTGATAAAAATTCCGCTCAGGATACAGTTGACGCAGACAGACCGCTGCCGTACAATAAAAAAAAGACGCAAGCGTCTGATAAAAGGAAGGAGAATCTCTATGAACAAAATCGGAAAGGCAATGCTCTGCACCGTACTGACCGGCGCAATGGCTGTCGGAGCCGCAGGCGCGGCTGACCTCGGTTCCCTGTCTCCGCAGGGTGCTAAGGCGTATCTGAATCAGATCACCACCCTGCAGAATAAGTATGGCAAGGCTGCCGCTCGCACGGACGATGGCTTCAAGGGACTGCTGACCGGACTTTCCATGGCAAAGCTGGTGGATATGGACGGCGATAAGATTCCGGAGCTGTACTGCGCTGCCGCTCACCAAGGACAGCATATGTACTCATATGCAGACGGCAAAATCTATGAACTTATAATCCCGAAAGGCGTGAGCAACTTCGGTACGGACGTTTCGCCGTGCACCCAGTTTTACGTTGGCAAGGACAAGGCGTATCTGGTCTCCGGTCAGGAAGTGATGAATAACAATCCGGTCACCTTCTGGACCAAACAGGGCGATAAAGCCGTTGTGGTCCTCACTTACACGGACGGCTTCGACTGGGATGCCGAGACACCGACACCAGTCAAAACTATCAACGGTCAGTCCGTTACCGCAGAGGAATTTTCCTCCACTATCCTCGACCTCACCGGCGATATGGACGAGCAGTATTACTCCTTCTGGGAAAGTCCTTACAACAGCGACCGTGCGCTGTCTCCGCGTGCGGCTCTGCAGGACACCATCGCCTCTCTCCGCCGCCTGACCAACCCGACCGCAAAGGTTTCTACCCACAAGGTAACGCTCAACGGCGAGTCGGTAAAGCTTGGCGCGTACACCATCAACGGCAGCAACTACTTCAAGCTGCGCGATTTGGCGAAAGCACTCGACGGTCTGAACACCAATTTTGAGGTCAAGTGGAACGCCGCACAGCAGCGCATCGACCTGACCAGCAAGACCGCCTACACCGCGGTCGGCGGCGAACAGGCCGCCCTGCCCGCCGGCAATAAGGCCGCATCTCTCACGAACGCCTCTGTTTATCTGGACGGCAAGCCGCTTTCCCTTACCGCCTACTCCATCGGCGGCAACAACTACTTCAAGCTGCGCGACCTTGGCGACGCCCTTGGCTTCGGCGTGGATTGGAACGCGGACACCATGACTATGATCTTGACTGTGAAATAAAAAAACACGCTGCACACAGCAAAAAAGCCACCGTTTCAAAGAAACGGTGGCTTTTTCATGCTCAAAACGAAATCTTACTGATTTGCTTCGATGTAGTTTACGATGTCACCGATGGTGCTCATCTTAGCAGCTTCCTCATCGGAAATCGTTACGCCGAAGTTCTCCTCGAGGTCCATCATCAGCTCTACAACGTCCAGAGAGTCTGCGTTCAGGTCTTCCTTAACCTTGGTGTCCATGGTCATGGTGGAAGCATCAGCGTCAAACTTGTCTGCCAGGATCTCACATACCTTTTCAAACATGGGATTTACACTCCTTCATTACTTTCTTGATTTATTGTTCTGAAAACTCCGACTCTGCGGAATTTTTCATACCGTTTCTGCAGCATCGTGTCGATGTCCGGCTCAGCATCCAGCTCGGCAAGCTGGTCGCGCAGCGTGCGCGCCACATTGCGGATAAGCTGTGCGGAGGATGTGCCCTCCTGAATGATGCCTTCGATCATACCGAAGCTGTACAGGTCCTGCGCGGTGATATGCAGCGTGTCCGCTGCCTCCGCCTCGCGCTTGGGGTCCTTCCAGAGAATGGACGCGCAGCCGCGCGGCGAAATAACCGAATACAGGGCGTTCTCGAGCATGAGCACACGATCTGCCACCGCCAGCGCCAGTGCGCCGCCGGAGCCGCCCTCACCCGTCACGATAGAGATAACAGGCGTTTTCAGCTCGATAAACTCATACAAACAGCGGGCAATGGCCTCGCCCTGACCGCGTTCCTCCGCGCCAACGCCGCAGAACGCGCCGCCGGTGTCAACAAAGTTGATGACCGGGCGGTGGAATTTCTCCGCCTGATGTGCGAGACGCAGGGCCTTTCGATAGCCCTCCGGGTGCGCCATGCCGAAGTTGGCGTCCATATTCTGCTCAATGGTGCGGCCCTTGCGGTGGCCGATTACCGTCACCGGTGTGCCGTTGAAGTAGCCAACGCCGCCGAGGATGGCATGGTCGTCCGAAAAATAGCGGTCGCCGTGCAGCTCGGTGAAGTCGGTGAACAACTCATTGACGTAGTCCGTGAGCATCGGACGCTTGGTATCGTGAATGATACGCATTTTTTCACTTGCGGGTTTGTTAATCACGACGCCACACCTGCCATTTCTTGGACTTGGAGCCGCAGTGCAGCTTCAAGAGTTTTTCCAGCGTTTCTCTGAGTTGATTACGCGGAACTATTTTATCACAGAAACCGTGCGATAGCAAGAACTCCGAGGACTGAAAATCGTCCGGGAGGGTCTGACCGATGGTTCCCTCGATAACACGGCGGCCGGCAAAGCCGATGGTCGTGCGCGGCTCCGCGAGGATAATATCGCCCAGCATGGCGAACGACGCGGTAACACCGCCCGTGGTCGGGTCGGTCAGCACGGTGATATACAGCAGTCCGGCGTCCGAGTGACGGCGCGCCGCCGCAGACACCTTTGCCATCTGCAGGAGCGAAAACATGCCCTCCTGCATGCGCGCACCGCCGGAGCAGGTGAACAGCACGACAGGCAGACCCTTTTCGGTCGCGTACTCGAACAGGCGGGTCAGCTTTTCACCGACGACCGAACCCATGGACGCCATCATGAAATGGCTGTCCATCACGCCGATCGCGGTCTCCACGCCGCCGATCTTACACACGCCGGTCTTGACCGCGTCCGGCATGCCGACCTTTTCAGCCAGCTCTGCCGTTTTCTCTGCGTATCCCGGGAAGTGGATCGGGTCCGCCGGTGCCAGATTTGCGTACAGCTCCTCAAAGCTGTCCTTATCCGCGATCTGACGGATGCGCGTGCGCGCGAGCAGTCGTCCGTATCGTCCGCAGTGCGGGCACACATACAGATTCTTGCCGTAGGCATACGCCTTCAGTTCTGCGCCGCAGCCCTTGCAGGTTACAACCTTGGCCGCTTCGTCCTCCTGCGGTTTCATTTCCATAGAGGTCTCGCGTGTTTTTTGAAACAGGTCGATCAGACCCATGCGTAACTCCCCTTTCGTTTGGAGGCAGTACCGCACGATTGGCCTTCGGCGCTTTGCGGCTGTTTTGCCCCCTGGTTTTGTTGCGTACTTTTGCAATACAGCGTACTGCTGCAAGTCCGCGCCGCACCAGTGAACAAAACATCTCGCAAATCGCTCTTGTCCAACCGTGCGGTACTGCCTCTGAAATCCTTCGGATTACAAAAACTTCGCTTTTCAAAATACGCTGATTTTATAAGACCTTCGGATTCAACTATACTTGTACTAAATCTATTATACCATAATAAATGATTTAGTCAAAATCGCCGTTTGCGATGGAATTAACATTAAAGTTTGCTTCCACAAACGCCTTTGAGCACAGGATGTGCATCTGGTAGTCGGTTGCGGTCACAACGCCCTCAAACAGCATCTCCGCGAGAGCGCGGCGCATGCGAACGATAGCCTGCTCACGGTCGGCGCCGTAGACGATCAGCTTGCCGATCATGGAATCGTAGAACGGCGGAATCTTGTAGCCCTGATAAGCCGCGGAATCCACGCGCACGCCGGGACCGCCCGGCAGATGCAAGGACACCAGCGTGCCCGGACAGGGCGCAAAGTTTCTCGACGGGTCCTCCGCATTGATGCGGCACTCGATGGCGTGACCGCGGATGGTCAGATCCTCCTGCTTAAAGGACAGCGGCTCGCCTGCCGCCACGCGAAGCTGCTCGCAGACCAGATCTACGCCGGTGACCTCCTCGGTGACCGGGTGCTCGACCTGAATGCGGGTGTTCATCTCGCAGAAGTAGAAATTGCGGTCGTTATCGACCAGAAATTCGATCGTACCCGCGTTTCGGTAGCCGACGCGCTTTGCCAGCGCAACAGCCGCCGAGGTCATCTTCTCGCGCAGCTCGGGCGTGACGAAAGCCGACGGACTTTCCTCGATCAGCTTCTGGTGGCGGCGCTGCACCGAGCACTCACGCTCGAACAGGTGCACCACGTTACCGTAGTTATCGCCCAGAATCTGCACCTCGATATGGCGCGGATTGTGAATATATTTTTCCATGTACAGGCGGCCGTCACCGAAGTTGGCGATAGCCTCTGCAGCGGCGCTGTCGTACGCGTCCTTGAGGTCCTTGACGCTCTCCGCCACGCGGATGCCCTTGCCGCCGCCGCCGGAGGCCGCCTTGAGCATGACCGGATAGCCGATGCGCTCGGCCTCGGAGATGGCTTCGTCAAAATCGCGCAGCGGGCCGTCCGTGCCGAGCGCGACCGGAACGCCTGCGGCGATCGCGTTGCGCTTTGCCTCGGATTTGTCGCCCATCAGGCGGATAGTTGCTGCAGTCGGGCCGATAAACGCCAGACCGGCCTGCGTGATGCGCTCGGCAAAATCCGGATTCTCGGACAGGAAGCCGAAGCCCGGATGAATGGCCTGACAGCCGGAAGCCAGCGCCGCCGAAATGATATTATCCATATTCAGGTAGCTGTCCGCCGCACGGGCCGGACCGATGCAGACCGCTTCGTCCGCGATCTGCGCGTGCAGCGCTTCGCGGTCAGCCTCGGAGTAAACGGCCACCGAGATAATGCCTAAATCACGGCAGGCCTGAATAATGCGGACCGCAATCTCGCCGCGGTTCGCAATGAGTACCTTCTGAAACATTCGATTAGCTCTCTCCCGCCTCAGTCATTGATGACCATGCATTTGATCTCCGCTTCGGCGGCCTTCTCGTCCCCAACCCAGGCAATGCCTTCGGCTACTGCCATCGGGCCGCGGCGCTTGGTGAAGGTAACTTCCAGACGAAGGGTATCGCCCGGCTTTGCCATTGCGCGGAATTTCGCCTTGTCAATGCCGGTGTAGACCGCAGTCTTGCCCTTGAATTCGGGCAGAGACAGCAGCGCTACGCCGCCTGCCTGCGCGAGCGCCTCCAGACGGAACACCGCGGGCATGATCGGGTTGCCCGGAAAGTGGCCCTGGAAGAAGAACTCGTCGCCGGTCAGGTGCAACGCACCGACTACATGGTTCTCGTCCATTTCGAGGATCTCGTCCACCAGAAGCATCGGCGGACGGTGCGGAAGGATCTCCATGATCTGTTCTTTGTTCAGCATATTATAATCCCTCTCCTTACAAAATGCAAGTGAAACACGCAATACAGCACTAATTATGCGGTAAAACCGCAATGCTTTGCATTGCGCATGAAATAGAAGCGCCTTGCGCTTCGTAAAAACCCGCGACATGTGCGGCGCAGCGCGAACGGCGTCGCGCAAGGTTAGCGCTGGGTTTTTACACCCCGACTCAGCCGTCTTGGGCGCTATCCTTGTGCGACTTCTTGGTCGCACTGCGCGCGGCGACATTCGGGTATCGAAAACAGGTTTCTACGGAACCTGTTTTCGTATATAGGGGGCTTGTGAAGCCCCCTATAAGCGTCATTCGATTACGCAGAGCACCTGATTGTATTCAACCATATCGCCCGGCTGTGCCATAATGCGGATGATCTTGCCGTCGCACGGTGCCTTGATCTCGTTCATGATCTTCATCGCCTCGATGATGCAGAGGGTATCGCCCTCCTTCACCTGCTGACCGACCAGCACGAACGGCGGTTCGTCCGGAGACGGAGAAGAATAAAACGTGCCGACCAGCGGGCTCTTCACCTGCGTGCCTGCCGGAAGCTGCTCCTCAGCCGCTGGTGCCGCGTCTGCGCTCTCCGCTGCGGGTGCTGCCGCCGGCGCCGCTGCGGGTGCCGCCGCTGCTACCGATGCTGCAGCGATCACGGGAGCCGGTTCAGCTGCCTTGATCTTGATTTTTACGTCATCCAGTTCGAGCTCGACCTCGCCCAGCTTTTTTGCAGCCAGCGCGTCCATCAGCTCAAGCGCGATGTCTTTCAATTCTTTGATGTCCATTTTTATACCTTCTTGATCAGGATGCAGGCGTTGTGGCCGCCAAAGCCGAGCGAGTTGGAGATGGCAACATTGATCGGCATCTCAACCGCCTTGTTCGGGGTGATATCCAGATCACACTCCGGATCCGGCTCCTTGTAGCCGATGGTCGGCGGTACAATGCCCTCGCGGATTGCCATAACGCAGGCAATGGCCTCAACCGCAGCCGCGCCGCCCAGCAGATGGCCGGTCATGGACTTGGTGGAGGATACCTTCACGTTGTAAGCCTCCTCGCCAAACGCCTTCTTGATGGCAATGGTCTCATACTTTTCATTCAGCGGCGTGGAGGTGCCGTGCGCGTTGATATAGTCAACGTCAGCCGGGGTCAGACCGGCATCCTCAATGGCACCGCGGATGGCGTGTGCAGCCGCATCGCCGTCCGGAGACGGGCTGGTGATGTGGTAAGCGTCGCCGGAGGCACCGTAGCCTGCCACCTCTGCCAGAATGGTCGCGCCGCGCTGCTGTGCGTGCGTCAGGCTCTCGAGTACGAGACAGCCTGCGCCTTCGCCCATGACAAAGCCGGAACGGCGTGCGTCAAACGGGATGGAAGCCGCCGTCGGATCCTCACCCATGTGAACCGCCTTCATATTCTGGAAGCCTGCCATCGAGATCGGGATAATGCCGTTCTCGGTGCCACCGCAGACAACGACATCCTGATAGCCGTGGCGGATGGCGCGCATTGCCTCACCGATCGAGTGGTTGCCGGTCGCGCACGCGGAAACCGGGCAGAAATTCTCACCCTTGAAGCCGAAGTGCATGGAGATATACGCCGCCGCGATGTTGGCGATCATCTCCGGAATAGCGAACGGCGAAACGCGGCCGGGACCCTTTTCGAGCAGCTTCGGGACCTCCTGCTCGGCAACATGCAGACCGCCTACGCCCGAGCCGAAGATAACGCCCGTGCGATAGGGATCGAAATTGCCTTCCTTGAGGCCTGCCTGCTCGACAGCCTGGATCGCTGCCGCCATTGCGTAATGCACATTTGCATCTGCGCGGCGCGCCTCACGCTTCTCCATATACTGGGTCGGGTCGAAGTCCTTGACCTCTGCACCCAGCTTTACCTTAAAATCGGATACATCAAACTTGGTGATGGGACCGATGCCGCACTTGCCGGTCTTGAGCGACTCCCAAAACGACGGCACATCGTTGCCGACCGGAGTGATGGCACCCATGCCGGTGATTACTACACGTTCCATATATTTGCTCCTTCATTCCAATATCACGCATTTATCTAATCGCAATTTTTATTCCACGCAGCAAAAAGGTATCACCGGATAATTCGGCAAGAGCAATTTGCGCAGGAATTTTGCGTTCTGATTAGGCGCGGGTTTGCAGCAATACTTTGTGTATTGCAAAAATCCGGAACGACATCAGAGCGGAAAATTACCGCAAAGTGCCGCAGGCGAATTGTCCGGTGATGCCTTAATAAAGTCCGCCGTCAGCGATGATCGTCTGGCCGGAAATATAGCTTGCAGCGTCGGAGGCCAGAAAGGCAACCACGCCTGCGATTTCCTCCGGCTTGCCGAAACGGCCGAGCGCGATCTGCTTCTTGGCGTTCTCGCGGATGTCCTCGGGCACCTTGTCGCTCATCTCGGTGGCGATCCAGCCCGGAGCGACTGCGTTTACCGTAATGCCGCGCGCACCCAGCTCCTTGGCGGCGGTCTTGGTCATGCCGACCATACCCGCCTTGGCAGCGGTGTAGTTGATCTGGCCGTAGTTTCCGGTGAACGCCGAAACCGAGGTGATGTTGATAATGCGGCCCTGCTTTGCACGCATCATCATCGCACCGCACAGGCTGAGCATGTTGAATGCGCCCTTGAGATTGGTGCGGATAACGTCGTCGAACTGGTCCTCCTTCATGCGGACCATCAGACCGTCGCGGGTAATGCCCGCATTGTTGACGAGAACGAACGGTACGCCGATCTCTTCCTTAATTTCCTTGAGCGCGGTGTTGCAGGCGTCATAGTCCGCAACATCCCACTTCTTCACATAAGCGTTAACGCCGTGCGCGCGGCACTTCTCCGCCACAGCCTCAGCCTTTTCGACCGAGGACGCACAGTTGATGAGGACGTCGAAGCCGTCCTGCGCCAGCTTTTCCGCGATTGCCGCGCCAATGCCGCGGGAACCGCCGGTTACGATTGCTAAGCTCATTGTTTACTCCATTCTATAAGCAGGCAAGAGTGAGGAGTTTTCGTATCTCTTCACTCTCCGCTCTTATTCAAATCTCTTGTAAGCGTTCTTCAGAAGGTCTTCTGCCTGCGCGGTCATGCCCTTGAGAATCTCCTCGCACGGATGCAGCTCCTTGAGCATACCCGCAATCTGGCCGGACATGAACGTGCCCTCCTCATAGTTGCCGTCCTGCACGGCCTTGCGCAGCGAACCGGCGGTTGCCTTCTCAAGCTCCTCAAGGGAGGCATTGGTGTTCTGCTTCTCGAGCTCGAGGCACTTGCGCGCCATCGGGGTCTTGAGCGAACGCACCGGATGACCGGACGGACGACCGGTAACAACGGTCGAAATGTCGGTAGCCTTGAGAACGAGCTCCTTGTACTTATCCGAAATATAGCACTCGTTGGATGCAAGGAACACGGTGCCGCACTGTACGCCTTCGGCGCCGAGCATCATGGCAGCTGCCATGCCGCGGCCGTCTGCAATGCCGCCTGCGGCGATGACCGGAATGCTCAGTGCGTCTACGACCTGCGGAACGAGCGGCATGGTGGTCAGCTCACCGATGTGGCCGCCGCCTTCCATACCCTCTGCGATAACCGCATCTGCACCTGCGCGCTCCATGCGCTTTGCCAGTGCAACCGAAGCAACGACCGGCATAACCTTAATGCCTGCGTTCTTCCAGTCCGCGATATACTTGCCCGGATTGCCTGCGCCGGTGGTCAGCACTTCGATCTTCTCGTCGATAGCCAGCTGCGCCAGATCATCCGCATTCGGGGAGAGCAGCATGATGTTCATACCGAGCGGCTTGTCCGTGATGGCACGCGCCTTATGGATCTCCTCACGGATGTAATCCACCGGAGCCGCGCCGCCCGCGATGATGCCCAGACCGCCGGCCTTGGAAACCGCAGCCGCAAGATGATGCTCTGCGATCCACGCCATCGCGCCCTGCACGATCGGGTATTCGATACCGAGAAGTTCTGTGATCTTGGTTTTCATAGGTCATTCTCCCCTTTTATACAGGTAATTTCTTGTAATTCTAAATCTATCAAGTTATTATAGCATATTTTTCACGAAATGTAACCAAATGTTATTGCGCTGAATATCTGGTATCGTACATTTCTGTTGAATATTGTACTGTAATTACAATTTCAGCACAAAAGCGCCATAAGTAAGTCCTCCGCCGAAGCCGGTGCAGACAATGGTCTGACCCTCGTGCAGCAGGCCGTTCTTACGCATTTCGTTCAGGCAGATCGGCACGCTTGCCGACGAGGTATTGCCGAAACGGTCCATGTTGACGTAAATCTTCTCTTTCGGCAGATGGTAGCGCTTGGCGATGACATCCAGAATACGCAGGTTGGCCTGATGCGGCACTACCCAGTCGATGTCGTCCGCCGAAACGCCCGCCCGCTTGAGTGCGGTGTCGATGGCCAGCGGGACCGCTCTTGCGGTGAAGCGCACGACCGGTGCGCCCTGCATTTTAAGGAAACGCGCCTTCGGATCTACCGGACGTTCCTCCGCGAACGGGTCCTCGACCGGGAGCGCCTGCATTTGCAGGTATTCGCCGCCCGAGCCGTCCGCCGCGCTGAACGTGGACAGGATACCCGTTGTTTCGTCCTCGGTCGCCTGATAGATAGCCGCCGCAGCACCGTCGCCGAACAGGATGCAGGTCGAGCGGTCGGTGTAGTCCACAATGCGCGACAGCGTTTCCGCCGAGACAACCAGTACGGTCTTTGCCTTGCCGGATTTGATGTAGCTGTCCGCAATGTCGGTCGCGGAAACAAAGCCGGTGCAGGCGTTGTTGATGTCGAACGCGCCGACCTGCCGTGCGCCCAGCTTGTCCTGCAGGATGGCGGCGGTATTCGGCGTGTTGGTATCCGGCGTGCAGGTGCTCACCAGGATCAGGTCGAGCTCCTCCGCCGAGATGCCCGCGTCAGCCAGCGCATCCTGCGCGGCACCGAGCGCCAGCTCCCATGTATGTGTATTCTTTGCGATGCGGCGCTCGCGCACACCGGTGCGCTGCACGATCCACTCATCGTTGGTATCGACCATTTTTTCCAGCATGGCGTTGGTCAGGACAAAATCCGGAATGCAGGCGCCCGTGCCGATCAATTTACTGTTGATGATTTCCACGCTCCTAAAAAGTCCAAATCGCTCTCCCAAAAAGCGTGGAAAAGCGACAATAGTTAGATTGACAAAGTATTCTCCGACTATTATAATAAAAGCACAGTAAATTGTCAAGACAGACCGTTATTATTTAGCAACACTTTGTGTGAAGAATATCTATTAAAATACGGTGCTGTCAGCGTTTGATTATTATTTTGGAGGAACGAAACGTGAACTACGGTTTTGCATTTTTCCCGGGTCAGGGCGCACAGGCCCCCGGCATGGGCAAGGATCTTTATGAGAACTCGCAGGCTGCCAAGCTGGTTTTTGAGGAAGCAAGCGAAGGCGCCGGTCTGGATGTAGCCAAGCTGTGCTTTGAGAGCGATAAGGAAACGCTCTCCCGCACGGAGAACAGCCAGATCGCTATTTTCACCCATTCCATGGCAGCCTGGGCTGCACTGAAGGAAGCAGGCGTGGAATTCAAGGCAGCGGCAGGCTTCTCGCTCGGTGAATACACCGCACTGGCGGCTGCAGGCGTTGTTTCCCTCGCAGACGGCGTGAAGATCGTTTCCATGCGCGGCAAGCTGATGCAGCAGGCTGCGGACTCGATCGACGGCGGCATGGCGGCTATCCTCGGACTGGAGGACAGCGTAATTGAAGAAGCCTGCGCGAAGGTGACCTCCGGCGTGGTTCGTCCGGTAAACTATAACTGCCCGGGTCAGCTGGTTATCGCAGGTGAAAAGGCGGCTCTCGCAGAGGCGATCGAGAACTGCAAGGCTGCCGGCGCGCGCCGTGCGCTCCCGCTTGCTGTATCCGGTGCATTCCACACCCCGCTGATGGCAAAGGCTGCCGCAGAGCTGCGCGCTTACGTTGCGGACTTTACCTTCTCCGCACCAAAGATGGATATTTACTCCAACCTCGACGGCAAGGTTTACGACTGCTCCGACCTGCCGGCACACCTCGAGCAGCACATGATCTCTCCGGTTCGCTGGACGCAGCTGGTGAAGAACGGCATGGCTGCCGGTCTGACCTCGGCGTGCGAGATCGGTCCAGGCAAGACGCTGACCGGCTTCGCGGGCAAGATCAGCAAGGAGCTGACCTGCAAGACCGTGCAGGATATGGCGGGCGTGCAGGCTGCAGCCGAATGATTTTCGACCGAAAACGCATAGAGACAGTAAAAAGGCACCTCATTGAGGTGCCTTTTGTTATCCCAGAAAACCCAAATGCTCCAGCAGGATTTTGAGACCCATCAGGATCAGCACGATACCGCCGAACAGCTCTGCGCGGGACTTGTACTTTGTGCCGAACACATGGCCGATCTTCACGCCGATGCACGACAGCACAAACGTAGTTGCACCGATGAACGACACCGCCGGAACGATATCGACCTGCAGGAATGCAAACGTCACGCCGACCGCAAGTGCATCAATGCTCGTGGCAACCGCAAGCGGCAGCATGGTCATAAAGCGGAACGAATCGCTGACGCTTTCGTCATCGTGCTCGCGCGACTCGCGCACCATGTTTGCGCCGATAAGCCCCAGCAGCACGAAGGCGATCCAGTGATCAATGCTCGTGATGAGCGACTGAAAGCGCACGCCGAGTGCAAAGCCGATGAGCGGCATTAAAAGCTGAAAGCCGCCGAAATACAGTCCGCAGATGACCGCGTGCTTAGCCTTGAGCGTGCGCACGCTCAGTCCCTTGCAGACAGACACCGCGAACGCATCCATCGACAGACCGACTGCGATTAAAAACAACTCCAATAAACCCATTTTCTTGTCCTCCTCAGTCGTTTATCCGGCGGAAAACAGGCACAAAAAAAGACCCATCTGCCGCGTAGAACAGATAAGTCTCGTCATTTCATGCAAAACCAGAGGAGCGTCCTCCCCAGTATGTTGGCTCTGCCGCGCGGCGGAACGCTCCGCGCCGACTACTCCCTTATTGCGCTTTATGATAGCATATGCGCAGCCGAAAGTCAATATGCGGGCAAAATTGTTGCCCTATGCAAACCGAAAAGCCGATACGGAAACGGCGGCACAGGCTGTCCAGTGTGCCCGAACCACGCAGGCGGTTCGCCCTGTCCGGGCGGGGAGCTTTGCCGTGAACCACAGCGGGGAATTGCCGCTACGCGCGGCAGGCGCACAAGAGGGTAGACAACCTGCGGTTTTCCACCCTCTTGTGAATCTCCCCTTTTCCCTACTACCTTGGGTGCAGATGGTAGACTGCGTAAGCGTAGAAAAAAAGAGAACGGCAGAGAATTTTTTCTTCCGCGTTGTATAACACCTATTCGCATTTCGGCTACCATACTGCTACACAGGCGATTTACTCCACGCAGGCGCGGCATAACAGTGCCGCGCAACATTTTTACCTGTGCAGATTATCCAAATCCTGCGGTTATAGCTGATTTGCACTCGCAACCGAGTTGCGCGGCACTGTCATGCCGCGCCTGCGGAAAGTAGCCGGTATGCGTAGCAGTAAAGTAGCCGAAATGCGAATATGCGGATACCGCGCGGAAGAAAAAATCCTCTGCCGTTCCCCTTTTTTCGCAGCGGTCACATGTCGGCAATCTGCGCCAGACCCTCCAAGGGAAAGGGGTGATTCACAAGAGGGTGGAAACCGCAGGTGTCTACCCTCTTGTGCCCCCGCCGGGTAGGCGCATTTTCCGACGTTTTCCCTTGTGCAATGCCGCAAAATGCGATATACTTATTTTATATGACTTGAAAAAGAGGTTACAACAATGAAACTCCAAACCAGACTGGCGGTGCTGGTGTGCAAGGCATCGGGCGCTGTCCTGCGCAGGCTGGGACGCGGCGGCACCAACCTGCCGGGCAAGCTGGCACTGAAAATTGATAAAAATATTCTGGGTGAGCTGTCGCACGGCGTAAAGGTCACGGTCGTGACCGGCACGAACGGCAAGACCACCACCTCCCGCATGATCGAGCAAGCGTTCGCCGATGCGGGACTCAAATATTTCTCCAACAAGTCGGGCGCGAACCTGCTGACCGGCATCATCGCGGTATTTGCACAGCATTCCACGCTGTCCGGCAAATGCCCGTACACGCACGCGCTCATCGAGTGCGACGAGGCAGCCTTCCGCAAAACGAGCGAATACCTGCCGGTCGAATGTCTGGTCGTCAACAACATCTTCCGCGACCAGCTTGACCGCTACGGCGAAATTACGCACACGCTCAACGCCATCCGCGAGGGTATCACGCATGTGCCGAATGCAACGCTCTGCCTGAACGCGGACTGCTCGCTCACCGCTTCCCTTGCGGACAGCGTGCCGAACAAGATCGTCTGGTTCGGCGTAAATGTCCCGATCTACAAGGAGACCGCGCACGAGCTGTCCGACGCGCCGTACTGCATCCACTGCAAGACCGAATATGAGTACGATTACATCACCTACGGCCATCTCGGCGGCTTCCGCTGCCCGAAGTGCGGCTACCACCGCCAGACGCCGCAGGTCGCTGTCACCAAGGTGCTCACCACCGGTGCGGACTCGTCCGACATCATACTGGACATCTTCGGTCACGAGCACGAGGTACACGTCAACCTGCCGGGCGGCTACAACATCTACAACGCCGCCGCAGAGGCCGCTGTCGCGCATGTTGTCGGCATTGATGAACAGACCGCGGTCAGCGCGCTTTCTCAGTTTGAGTGCGGCTTCGGCCGTGCCGAGCAGTTCAAACTCGGTCAGGCACAGGCGCGCATGATGCTGGTCAAGAATCCTGCCGGCTTCAATCAGGTCATCAACCTGATCGCGCACGATGAGGGCAATTACAAGCTGGCATTCCTGCTCAACGACCGCTTCGCGGACGGCACGGACATCAGCTGGATCTGGGACGTTGACTTCGAGGCACTCGCCGACCAGCAGGTGCGCTTTACGCGCGTACTGGTTTCCGGCGTGCGTGCGGATGATATGGCGCTGCGTCTCAAGTACGCAGGCTTTGCACCCGAGCGTATCGAGGTTATCCGCGAGTACGACAGGCTGCTGACCGAGATCGGCTCGGATGAGACACCGGCATTCCTTATGCCGACATACACTGCCATGTTCGACCTGCGCGGTGAGATCAGCAAGCACACCGACGTTAAGGCGTTCTACGAATAAGGGGGAAACTGCAATGGAACTGAATATCTGCCATCTTTACCCCGACATTCTCAATCTGTACGGTGACCGGGGCAACATTATCACGATGAAGCGCCGTCTGGAGAGCCGCGGCATCAGCGTCAATGTGGACGAGTGCTCGATCGGTCAGCCGCTCGATGTGGACAAGTACGACATTTTCTTCATCGGCGGCGGACAGGACTTCGAGCAGGAGGTGCTGCTACGCGACCTCGCCTCCGGCAAGGGCAAGGACATCTGCACCGCTGTTGATGAGGAGAAGGTGTTCCTCGCCATCTGCGGCGGCTACCAGATGCTCGGTCAGTATTACAAAACGTGGGACGGCGTGCAGCTCGACTTCATCGGCGCGATCAACGTGCACACCATCGGCGCGAAAGAGCGCATGATCGGCAACTACATGTACCGCACAACGCCCGAGAGCAGCGGCTCCATCGTGGTCGGCTTTGAGAACCACTCGGGCAAAACCTATCTCGGCGAGGACGTCGCGCCGCTCGGCATGATGATCAAGGGCTACGGCAACAACGGCGAGGATCAGACCGAGGGCGCACGCTACAACAATGTGTTCGCCACCTACTCGCACGGCTCCCTGCTGCCGAAGAATCCCGTGCTGTGCGACTTTATCCTGCAGACCGCGCTCGACCGCCGCTACGGCAAGACCGAGCCGCTCGTACCGCTCAACGATACTCTTGAGCTGAACGCGCACAATTATATGGAGCAGCGTCTGAGCAAATAACCTGATAAAAGTTACGGAAAAAGGCATGATTTGAAGTCATGCCTTTTCTATTTGTCTCTCTGCGGAAAATATGTTAAACTCTTATCAAGGGAAGAGCGGGAGCAGCTCCCGACAGAAAAGAGAACGAGGAGACACACCATGAATAGGAGAATGATTGCGGCAGCACTGGCATGCCTTGCCTGCGCGGCTACCGCAGCGCCGTGGAGCAGGCGGGCGGCACTGTGCTCGAGGTGCAGTACTGCGACGCGCAGCCCGACCGTGCGGCAGCCGCGATGGAGGCTGTCATGCAGAAGTATCCGCAGGGTGTGGACGCGCTGCTCGTTACCAGCGATGATATGGCGCTTGCAGCCATCAAGTGCATCTGGGATAACAACAGCGCCGACTATCAAAAAACCGTTATCTGCGGCTTTGACGGCAATCAGGCTGCGGTGGAAGCGCTCGACCGCGGCGAGCTGACTGTCGATATTGCCCAGCAGGGCTATGAAATGGGCTACAAAGCTGTCGAGGCCGCTTTGGACGTACTCGAGGGCAAATCCGTTGAATCGGTGATCGACTCGGGTTCCGAGGTCATCACAGCGGACAATATCGACGCATACATTGCCGACTGCAGGGAAAAAGGCTTATGGGAATAAACAAAAGAGGAAGTTTCAGCCGAAACTTCCTCTTTTTTCGCGTTAAAAGCCTTCTCGATGTACCATCTGATACAACAGCGCATTGACAATGGACGCGGCTACATTCGAGCCGCCCTTACGGCCTCGTGCGATGATATACGGCGTGTCCCCGCCGATGAACAGCTCCTTCGCCTCGACCACGTTGACAAATCCGACCGGCACGCCGATGACGAGCGCAGGCGCGACAATGCCTTCCTCAATCAACTCATGCAGACGGATGAGCGCGGTCGGCGCATTGCCGATGGCGAAGATGAGCGGGCCTTCAAATTTGGCGGCGTGCTCCATCGAAACGACTGCCCGCGTGACACCGCGCGCCTTGGCCTCGCCTGCCACCTGCTCATCCGCCATCAGGCAGACCGCCTTTCCGCCGAGCTTTGCCAGCGTCGCCTTGCTCACCCCGGAGAGCGCCATATTGGTATCGGTAACCACCGTCGCCCCTGCCGCAAGCGCGGCCTTTGCCTTTTTAATCACGTCCGGCGAGAACGCGAGACTGTCCGCGTAGTCAAAATCCGCCGTGGTGTGGATCACGCGCTTGACTACCTCGGCGATGCCCGCCGGAAACGTGCGCTCGCCCATCTCGGCGGTGATGATCTCAAACGACCGCTTTTCGATGTCCTGCGGCTTCATGTATCCGTTCAAAATTCAATTCCCTCCCGCGCAGCGATGCCCTTCTCAAACGGGTGCCGCTGCATTTTCATTTCCGTAATGTAGTCCGCGTGTGCCTGCAGCGCTTCGGACGGACCCCGTCCGGTCAGTACGACCTCGAGCGTTTCCGGCTTGGTCTCAAGGAATTTTACGACCGTTTTCTCATCCAGAAAGCCGCACGAGATTGCCGCGCAGACCTCATCCAACACGAGCAGCCGCGCGTGCTCCCGCACGGCAAAGCCGGTTGCCGCATCGAAGGTGCGGGTGAGCGCGTCCGCTGTCTCCCGCTTCTCCGCCTCCGTCATGCGGAACGAGAACTTGCCGACCGGATTGGCTGCCATAACGGTCACGTCGGGCAATTTCGCCAGCACGCGGCACTCACCCGAAGTCCCATCCTTGAGAAACTGCGTGAACACGACCTTGTTCCCGCGTCCGGCGCAGCGCACCGCCAGTCCGACCGACGCCGTAGTCTTGCCCTTGCCGTCGCCGCAGTAAATATGAATGAGTCCTGTCATGCTTTTCCCTCCATTATGCGGTAAATCCACTCCATATCGAGCGATTTCCGCACCGAATCCGCCAGTTTGTCGTACTGCTGCTCCTTGTAGGCGTGTGTGTCGAGCGCTTCACCGGTGAGCGTCACACCCTTCTTTTTCGCCAGTGCTTGCGCCGTCCGCAGCGCCGCCTCCGGCGCATCGAACACGCCGTGCAGATAGGTGCCGAAGGCGTTTTCCGTCTGACAGCCGTCCTCGATTTCGCCTTCCCTGCGAAGCAATCGAACGAGCGGCTTTGCACTCGCGTCGCGCACGGTTTCGCCCATGTGAATCTCGTAGCCCTCGACCGCCAGACCGCTCAAATCGGACAGCACGCCGTCAATCTCAAGCAGCGTGCCGCGCGTCTGCGTCGTGGTCTTGCTCGGGCGGAACACCGTGTCGATCGGCAGCAGATTCATGCCGCGCAGACTGCCGCCGCCCTCGGTATTGTCCGGGTCGGACACCGTGCGTCCCATCATCTGGTAACCGCCGCAGATGCCGAAAACCGGTGTGCCTGCCGCGTGCGCCTTGAGAATCTGCGCCTCCATGCCGCTCTCGCGCAGCCACCGCAGGTCTGCCAGCGTGGACTTGGTGCCCGGCAGGATAATCAGATCGGCTCCGGCAAGCTGTGCCGGTTTGTCCGCGTAGACAACGCCCACGCCGGATACACGCGAAAGTGCGGAAAAATCCGTGAAATTGGAAAGACGCGGCAGCTTTACCACCGCAATGTTCACCAGTGCGGGAGCAGCCTTTGCGTCCAGACGCTCGGACAGGCTGTCCTCATCGTCGATGTCAAAATGACCGTACGGCACCACGCCGATGACCGGCTTGCCGGTCAAATCCTCGAGCTGCGTCAGACCCGGCCGCAGAATCTCCACGTCACCGCGGAATTTGTTGATGATGAGACCGTGAATGCGCGCCTGCTCGTCCTCATCGAGCAGCTTGACCGTACCGTACAGCGACGCGAACACGCCGCCGCGGTCAATGTCGCCGATCAGCAGAACGGGTGCATCCACCAGCTTCGCCAGACCCATATTTACAATATCATCCTGCTTGAGATTGATCTCCGCCGGACTGCCCGCACCCTCGATCACAATAATGTCGTTCTCAGCGGCAAGGCTGTCAAATGCGTCCTTGATAATGGGCAAAAGCGCCTTTTTGTGCCCCCAATATTCGCGCGCGGTGCGGTTTCCCTGCGCCTCGCCCATGATGATGACCTGCGAGCCAACGTCGCTTGTCGGCTTGAGCAAGATCGGGTTCATACGCACATCGGGCGCGATGCCCGCCGCCTCGGCCTGCACGACCTGTGCGCGGCCCATCTCCCTGCCGTCCGCCGTGATGAACGAGTTGAGCGCCATGTTCTGTGACTTGAACGGTGCAACGCGGTAGCCGTCCTGCCGGAAAATCCGGCACAGAGCCGCGCAGAGAAGGCTTTTGCCTGCATTCGAGCACGTTCCCTGTATCATGATTGTCTTTGCCATTTTACACCTCACATTGGGTATAATTAGTAATGATTTGCAGTAACCGCTCACTCGCTTCTCTCGTTTTTACCGCAACGCGATAGTATCCCGCCGAAAGTCCGCGATAATTATCGCAGTTTCGTATCATTATGCCGTGTTCAGCGAGTTTCTTGTGCAATCCGGTATCGTTGGAGCGGAACAGCAGGAAGTTCGCTTCACCCGGAAAGACTTTCAGTCCGTGGGCTGCAAGTCCGTCGGATAAAAACCTGCGTTCCTCGGCAATGCGTTTGGCGGTTTCAGCGGCCCAGTCCGGCTCGTTTGCCGCCGCGACGGCGCACGCCTGCGCGATGACCGACACGTTCCACGGCTGTCCGGCATGGTATAATTTCTCAATCAGCGCCGCGTCCGCCGTCATGCACCAGCCGAAGCGCACACCGGGCACAGCGTACATTTTCGTGTACGCGCGCAGGATGATCAGGCCGGGATCGGATTCCAGCAGGTCTTTCAGTGTGTGCTGCGCGGCGTCCTCCAGAAAGTCATTGAAACACTCATCCACAACCGGTTTTACGCCGTTTTCTGTACATTTCCGAACGATTTCCCGCAGAAGCTCCGGCTTAACGGTTCGCCCGGTCGGATTGTTCGGATTGCAGAGATAAACCGCATCCAAATCCGGTGAAATCTCGCCCAAAATACGTTCTGTGAGCGCAAAACCGTCCGTTTCCCGCAGATTATGCACCCGAATCTCCGCACCCGAGAGCGTGCGCTCGTACTCCGCAAAGGTCGGTGCGGTGAGCAGCACCTTGCGCGGTTTCAGCACCGCCGCAAGCCGGTCGAGCACATCCGCCGCACCGTTGCCGCAGTACAGAAAATCCGGATTGACGCCTTCTCTCGCACCAATCGCCTGCCGCGCGGCGCGGCAAAACGGGTCGGGATACTGCGTGCAGTTATCCACAGCCCTGTGCATGGCCGCGCGTACCGCGTCCGGTATGCCGAACGGATTGATGTTCGCGGACAGGTCGAGCGGCGCGAAGCCGTGGCGGTCGATGTAGGTTTGGATATCGCCGCCGTGGACATAATTAAGCATTTTTTCATCCTTTCAAATGCGAGTTTTCTCTCCCGCACAGCGTCCTAACTTTTTACGATCAGGCGGATTGCACAGCACAGCACCAGCGCAAACACGCTTGCCGCCGTCATCAGATCGACCGTTGCGAGAATATCCGTGCGGTCTACGCTGCGGATCGGATCACCGAAGGCGGCCTTTTTAACGACTTTGCCGAAGTAGCTGGCATCGCCGCCGAGCTGGATGTGCAGCGCGCCCGCGCACGCGGACTCGGTCTGACCGGCGTTCGGACTTTTGTGCTTATTGCGGTCTCGGCGGTAAATCCGCAGCGCATTTCGGTTATCGAGATGCAGCATTCCGGCACCGGCGATCATGCACAGTGCGGACAGTCTGGCAGGAATAAAGTTGAATAAATCGTCCATTTTTGCCGAAAACTTGCCGAAATACTCGTACTTTTCGTTATGATAGCCGACCATGGAATCCAGCGTGTTGACCGCCTTGTACAGCATGCCGAGCGGCGCTCCGCCGATGAGCATGAACACGAGCGGCGAGACCACACCGTCCGTCAGGTTTTCAGCCACAGTCTCGACAGCGGCCTTGATAACGCCCTCCTCGGACAGCTCTGCGGTGTCGCGGCCGACGTACCACGCGATGGCCTTGCGTCCCTCCTCGAGCGACTGCTTGACCGCGCCGTAGACATGATAACCGGCGTCCGCAAGGCTTTTTCGTGCGAAAATCATCCAGCAGAGCAGCGTTTCGACGGCAAAACCGAACCAGAAGTTCACATGATACAGCCAGCGCAGAAGGAAAAACGGCACGGCAAAGCTCATACCGCAGGTGATGAGCCAGAGTAAAATTCCGGCGAATGTCAGTGCCGCGGGCGTTGCGGGAAAGATGCGGCGCAGAACTTTTTCGGTTCCTGAAATGAGTTTTCCCACCGCACATACCGGATGCGGCAATTTTTTCGGGTCTCCGAGCAGCCAGTCGAGCGCGAAGCCGAGCAGCACGGCAAAGGTTATCGTCATGGTTGTTCTCCTTTGATGAATTGCGACACGCCTGCGATCACGCGCACGACTGCATCTGCTTTCTGTGCTAAAGCACAGCACAGGCGACCAACCGTTTCACGCCAGTTTTCGTCCGCACGGTCGATGGGAACGATGCCGCAGCCGATCTCATCGCAGGTGATAACGTGTCCGCACAGCGTATCTGCGAGTGACAGCGGGTCTTTGTCTTCCTTTAGCATTTTCCGCACGATTTCGTGCAGATTTTCAATCCTCGGCAGGTCTGCATACAGGTTTTCGGCAACTTTTCGTTTCCCCTGATATGCGCCGCCAATGATGAGCACGGTCATAAAATCAGCCCTCCAATCGCTGCTGCCGCAAGCGTGATCAGTTCCGACAGCGAGATGCAGAATCCCGCCAAGTCTCCGGTGACACCGCCGAACACACGGCGGCTTATGTGCTCATGCACAGCATACCACACAACGAGCACGATAACGAGCACTTTCGCCGCAGCAAGCGCGTGCGGCACGCGGTATATCCACAATCCGAGAAGCACCGCAAACAGAACAAATTCAGCAACTAACATGCGCGATACCGCGCGTTTATCGCTGTTTTCTGCAAAGATATGTGCAAGTCCGCTGTCTTTCGCGCACGGTGATGCAACCACCTTACGGCCGCCCATTGTCCGTGCAAAAGCAAATCCTGTGCATGCCAGCGGAAGAAGCACAGGCCGGTCGTAAATCTGGGCAAAACACCCGACCTCGGCCAGCAGGAATGCCATCAGCCAGAGCGGCCCAAACGCGCCAACGTGCGGGTCCTTGAGAATGTTCAGCCGCTTTTCCCGGTCACCGAACGAGCACAGCGCGTCGCAGGTGTCGCACAGGCCGTCCAGATGAATGCCGCCGGACACCGCCAGAGGAATCAGCGCTGCGATCACAGCGTAAAACACACCTGCTGCGCCGAAATGCATGCAAAATGCGAACCAGAACCACTCTATCGCACCGATCAGCACACCGATGAGCGGCAGGAAGCCAAGTGCCCACCGCATGGTCTGTTTTTCCCAGTTCACCTGCGGAACAGGTATCGCAGAGTACATTGAAAACGCGACCAAAAGTCCGCTGATTACACTTTTCACGGCTGTTTTCCCTCCTTTACCGACAGTAAAATCCCGCACACCGATTCATATACCGCGTCTGCTTTCCCAGTTAATTTCTGGTGCAGTTCTCCTAAAATCCGGATATACTGCATGGTCTCCGGCGGGTACGGCACGCCGTCCGCAAAGATTTCGTTGGAAACGATAACCAGCGTTTCACAGTATTTTTGCAGATTATCCACGCCTGCAACAATGCTGTCGAACGCCGATCCTGCACCTGCGCCTTCCGGCGCAAACAGCTCGTTTGCCAGCAGATTGCCCAAATCCTCGAGCAAAATTCCGTCGTATTGCTGAGAGAGCCTGAGATTCGCTAAATCAAGTGTTCTCTCCACCGTAGCGAACCCTTTTCCCGCACGAAGCGCCCGATGCCGTGCAATCCGCGCCTCTGCAGACTTGCCGAACGGCTGCATGGTCGCCAGATATAATCGACTCTGTGCTTTTTCACACACCAGCCGTTCCGCGTGCTCCGACTTGCCCGAAGCCGCTCCGCCGGTCACTAAAATCAGCATTTTCGCTCCCCTTTCTGAATTAGACTTGCAATCCGCTCTGATTTTCGATACAATAACTTTATCCGAGTAAGTTGAGGTAAAGAAAAATGGAGCTGCATTACGATATCACCAAACAGGATTTTATTGATTTTAATTTGAATTATTACAACAATAATGCGATTGTTCAACGCAGCATTCGCACCATGAGAATCGCCACCGCGGCTATTGTCATTCTCGGCGGCAGTGCGCTCATGTACTGGCTGCATACGCTCACGCCGGTTTCCATCGCGGTTTACGTTGCGCTCGCTGCCGTCTGCTTCTGGGGCACACCGCGCTATATGCGTCATAAAATGATCAAAAATATCGAGAAAATCCTCAAGAACGCAAAGAACAAACAGCTTTGCGGACCGAAAACGCTCACGCTGCGTGAAAGCGAATTCGAGCTGTCCGGCGAGAACGAAGATACCGTTTACCAGTATTCGGCCGTTCAGCGCACCGCAACCGATGACAAGCATTATTATATTTTTGTTGATGAATTCTCCGCGGTCATCGTGCCGTTCTCAGCGTTTGAAAACGATGCGCAGAAGCAGGAGTTCTACAACAAAATCACCGCAAATATCGCGGATGAAGCTCTGAAATGCTAAAAATTTGAACCGTAAGCACCGAGTTAACGCTCGGTGCTTTTTGCTGCACGCAGTATTCCTGTAAAGAATGCAGGCAGATCGCATTTATCGGCGTTACACACAATATTTCTATAAAAATTTGTGCTATCTGTCAGACAAACAACTACTTTTGCGGCTGATATGCCTCTATTCCAATGTCCGCGAAGCTCACCATTTCCCGATATGACGCCAGTGCCAGGTCCAAAAGTGCCACGCCTGCCGCCGCGCCTGTCCCCTCCCCGAGATGCATGCCCGCCGTCAGGAACGGCCGCTTGCCGAGTGCATCGAGCAGCAGAACGCTCGCCGGTTCGTCCGATCTGTGCGCTGCGACCATAAAATGCACAGACTGCGGGCACAATCGCACCGCGAGAAGCGCCGCCGCACACGAAATCACGCCGTCCAGCACGACCGGAATGCGCTGCGCCGCCGCACCCAAATACAGACCGCACAGACCCGCGATATCCAAACCGCCAACCTTATGCAGCACGTCGATCGAGTCATTCGGGTCGGGTTTGTGAAGCGCCAGCGCCGCCTCGATTACCGCGATTTTTCGCTCCAGACCGGCCGTTGACAGACCCGCTCCGCGTCCTGTGACCGCCGCAGTCTCCGCGCCGGTGAGCGCCGCCGTGACTGCCGCGCTCGTAGTCGTGTTGCCGATGCCCATTTCGCCGCCTATCAGCACCGAATATCCCTTTTCGGCACACATTTCCGCCATTTTAATGCCGATTTCGACCGCTTCGAGTGCCTCTTTCCGCGTCATGGCAGGCTCATGCGCCAAGTTTGCAGTTCCGCGCCGAACGGAAAATTGCAGTACTTTTTCGCTCTTTATCGGCTGTGCAACACCTATATCGACCGGAAACACGTCCATTCCGAGCTGTTTTGCCATCAGACATACGGTGGACTCGCCGCGGCCCATATTTTCCGCGACCGTGGCTGTCACCTCCTGCCCGCACTGCGTCACGCCCTCGGCAACCACGCCGTTGTCCGCGCAGAAAACTACCGCCGCGCGTCTGGAAATATCCGGCACCGGCTGACCGAGAATACCCGCAAGCTGCACAATCGCGTCCTGCAGAAGACCCAGACCGCCGAGCGGCATGGCAATATTTGCAAAACGGTTTCGCGCCGCCGTCATGCTTTTCTCATCCAGCGGCCGGATGACAGAAATAGTCTGTTCAAGTGTCATTTTCCGCTCCTTTCTGCGCATTTCCGGACAAAATTCGCTGCAATTTCAGTTTTCGCACGGAAATACAAATGCGGAAATCCTGCATAGAGCGTATCCGACGCAAAGCCGCAGTCCCACGCGCGCCCGTTTGGCTTGACCGCGCGAAAATCTGTGCCATTATCCACAGCCTGTGCATAATGGAACTCGTGCACAGGAAATTGTCCACCGGCTTCGCACAGCAGGTTATCACTGTTTGCCGTGAGCGTGACATAGCCGAACGGCTGCAGCCTGCGCGTCATGTGCGCCGAAGTCGGCAGCACACCTGCCATTTCCGCGCCGTCGAGCGACTGCAGCAGATAAAGAAATCCGCCGCATTCTGCAACTGTCGGCAAACCGTTTAGAATCGCTGTTTTGATAGAATCTCGCATGATTTCATTCTCTGAAAGCCGTTTTTCATATAATTCCGGATAGCCGCCGCCGAGATACAGGCCATCGATATTCTCCGGCAGCCGCTCGTCTGTGAGCGGCGAAAACGGCACAAGCTCTGCCCCCAGCTCGCGCAGCACATCGAAGTTATCCTCGTAATAGAAGCAGAATGCGCGGTCCTTCGCTACCGCGATCCGCACCGGAAAATCGGTCACACGAGCGAGCGACATGTGCGTATCGGTCAGCGGTTTCGCCGTCTGTGCTAATGCACACAATGCGTGGAGGTCAATGCCCTCCTCTGCCGCATCCGCGAGCCGATCAATTTTTTCACGCAGGTCGGACAGCTCGTCCGCCGTCACCAGACCGAGGTGGCGGTCAGGTATTTCGGCCTCCGGAACCGGCGGCAAAAAGCCGAGCACAGGCAGCCCCGCTTTCTCTGCGATTTGTTTGTAAAACGAGTACATCCCTGCGGAAACGCCGTTTAAAATCACTCCTGCAAGCGTATTTTCCGCAAATGTGCGGAACCCGTGAATCTGTGCCGCAAGCGACAGCGACTGACCCTTAGGCCGCACGATCAGCACCGCAGGCGTGCCGGTTGCGCGGGCCAGATGCGCCGCCGAAGCCGTATCCGTCGTACCGGAAACGCCGTCGTAAAAGCCCATAACGCCCTCGATCACGCCGAGACCGTCCGGCTGGATATGCCGCGCAAGTTGACTGCGAATACCGGCCTCGTCCTCGAAAAAAAGGTCTAAATTGCGGCTCGGAACGCCCAAAACCGCCGTGTGGAACATCGGGTCGATGTAGTCCGGACCGCACTTGAACGCGCTGAGTTTTACGCCGCGGCGCTGCAGAGCCCGCAGAATCGCGGTCGTGACCGTCGTCTTGCCGCAGCCGCTGCCGGTGCCCGCAAGCAGCAGTCTTGGTGCATTATTTTGTATCATTTTCGGCCCTCCCGGACAGAATAAACACCGGATTGTTCGCAGTCAGCATGGTGTACGCGCCGACCGGCTTGCCGCGCGTGGCCGCCAACTGCGTGATCTCGATGTCAGTAAATCCCAATTCTTTCAAAGCCGTCTGCGCCGCAAACAAGGTCTCGAGCGCAATCGCGTTCACGACCACGCGGACTTCCGGATTTTTCTTCTTAGCGAGTGCCAGAATCTCTCGCATTCTGCCGCCGCTCCCGCCGACGAACACGCAGTCCGGTGCCGGAAGGTCCTCCAGTGCCTCTGGCGCAGGTCCTTCAATGATTTTCACATTGTATCCGCCGAGTTTTATGCGGTTTTCGCGCAAGAGCGCGACCGCTTCCGGCTTTCGCTCAATAGCATAAACCGTGCCGTCGCCGGCCTTGCGCGCCAGCTCGAGCGTGACCGCACCGGTGCCCGCACCCACGTCCCAAACCATGTCGGTCGGTCGGACAGTCAGGCGGTTCACCGACACCCACCGAACCTCTTCCTTGGTCATCGGCACCTTTCCGCGCGTGAGCATTTCATCTCGAATCGGTTCGTTTTTGTTCGCCGCATGCGGGTTTTCGAGCAGCAGAACCGCTAAATCCGAGCACGAAAGCTGCGCGATCTCCGCAGCTGTGCCGTGCACAATCCGCTCATTTTCCGCGCCGAGATTTTCCCCGAGATGAACGGGCAGCGCGCCCAATCCCGCATCCATAAGGCTGCTGCAAACCGCCTGCGCGTTGTTTTCACCGCCGGTCAGCGCAAATGTTGCCGCATAGTAACTTACGGCACCGAGAATATTCCCTGCGCGACCGTGCAGGCTCTTAAAACACAGATTTTCGTAGGAAATGCCGCATTTCGCGCACATATACTGCATGCTTGACAATCCCGGCACGAGTGTTACCCCGCCGTATGGCAGGAGCCGCTCGCGCAGCTTTCCGGCCGCGCTGAAGAATCCCACGTCGCCGGAAACCAACAGCGCCGTGTGCCGGGCATGACCGGAAATTGCCCGCTCAGCCAGCTCTGAGAACGCGCAGACCTCCGCCTTGGGCGACAGCGATGCGAGCCGTTTTGTGGCAAATACTTCCTCTGCGGCTGCAAGCGTGCGGACGGCTTCGCCGGTCAGCGTGTCCGCCATGCCCATGCCTGCGCCGATGATGGTGAATATGCGCTGCATTTTTTCCGGCTGTAATCCGAGCAAATCCGCGATAAATGCCTGCATTTCCACCTGATTTTTGCCGTTTTCCACACGCGGACGCGCAATGACCAGTACCTTTGCGCCGACCTCCTCGGCTGCCGCTACCTTCTCCGCAAAGCCGCCGGACACGCCGGTGTCCTTGGTCACGAGGATTTTTGCGCCGGTCTCGCGCAGTAGCGCCGCGTTCATCGCCTGCGAAAACGGGCCTTGCATGGCGATGATGTGCGCGCCCGGGAAGCCGAGTGCGGCGCACTTTTCGAGCACCGACGCAGTCGGCAGCACGCGCGGGAACAGGCGCGTTTGGAAGTCCTGCACCGCCGTGTACGCTTCCAGTTCTTTACTTCCTGTGGTGAGCAAAACCTTGCCCGGATGCGCGTTCAGCCAGTCCACTGCGGCGGCTGTGTCCAGCACGATTTCGCAGTTCTGATAAGGCAGGGCAGGCCGCAGCAGCCGCTCATAGCGTGCGCCCGATTTCGCACAGGCCGCCCGCAGATTGTCGGTCACAGCCGCTGCATACGGATGCGTTGCGTCGATGAGCAGCGTATCCGAGGTCAATCGCTTTTCCATCTCCCGCTCATCCAAGCGGCCCTCGTGAACCGTGATTCCCGCCATCGGCTCCATCACCGCCGCACCATACTCTGTGGCAACGAAAACATCTGCCTGCACGCTCTTTTTCGACAAAAACCGGCACAAATCGTGTCCTTCTGTCGTACCGGAGAAAATCATCAGCTTCATACGCCGCGATACCCCCTCGGCGTGACCATGCGGCCGTCCATCACGCGCGTACGGCTGTTTCCGACAAACGCAGTCGTCAGCATATCGACCTGTGTATCACGCAGCTCACCGAGCGTTGTAAGCGTGCAGCTTTCGCCTTCTCGGCCAATGCTGCGCACCAGACCGCAGACGGTTTCCGGCGGTACGATCTCCAGCAGAATATCGCAGGCTCGGCGCAGATGGTCGGTGCGTTTTTTGCTCGACGGATTGTACAGCGCGATGCAGAAATCGCCGGCCGCCGCGCCGCGCAGACGCTGCTCGATCTTGTCCCACGGCGTGAGCAGGTCGGACAGGCTGATGCACGCAAAGTCACACGTCAGCGGCGAGCCGAGCACGGCGCCGCCCGAGCAGGCCGCCGTGATGCCCGGAATGACCTCGACCTCGAGGTTCGGCTCGTGCTCGCAAAGCTCGAGCAGCAGGCCGGCCATGCCGTACACACCGGCGTCTCCCGAGGACACGACCGCGACCGTTTTACCCTGTTTTGCCGCCTCAACCGCCGCTTTGCAGCGCAAAACCTCGCGCGTCATGCCGGATTCGATGCGTTCTTTGCCCGAAATGAGGTTCTCGATCAAATCGAGGTACAGGCCGTAGCCTGCCACACAGTCACATTTTTCCAGAGCACGCACCGCGCGCAGCGTCATCTGCTCCTCGCCGCCCGGCCCGATGCCGATGCAATACAGCTTCATGCTTCGTCCTCCCGTTCTTCAAACGTCACGCGCCAGTCCGGCACAGCGACAGCCGCCGTCACGCCGTTCTGCGCGAATTTATGCAAGATAAGTGCGCCGTTCTGTGCTGCGCACACAGCCGCGCGTTCGCACACATTATCTACGCCGACGGTCTGCTGCACGAACGCCGACCGGCTGAATTCGCCTTGTGCGTCCTGCAGCTGCTCGGCCGTAAAGGTGCGGAACGGCAGTCCGTGTTTTTCGCAAAACAGCAGCAAACCCGGCTCATTCTGCTTGATATCAATGCTCGCCGCACCGCAAATCGCCTGCCAGGGCAGTTTTTTCGATGCAAGCGCCGCCTGAACCGTCTGCTCGATGGCATCCGCGCTCGTGCCCTTGCGGCAGCCAATGCCGAGATACGCGATCCGCGGCACGAGATGCAGCGTGTGTGCAAACGGCTGTGCGTCTGTGCGGAATCCAATCGTGAACCCGCTTTCCGCGTCTTTTTTAAGATCAATATGGGCGGGCAGCAGCCCGTCTACCGGAAAATCCGAGCGAACGCCCACGGTTTCCCCTCTGAGCAGCGCACCGGATACATATTTAATATGTTCCGGCTCCAGAACTGCACAGCTGTGTGCTTTTGCCCAAGTGTCCACGGCGAACACCTGCCGTCCATCTGTCGCGGTGGTGAGCACCGGCACAGCCTGCAGACCTTGCGCAAGTATTTCTGCAATCTTGTTGGCACCGCCCAGATGTCCGGACAGGAGCGGAATCACGAACTTTCCCTGCTCATCAATGACGATTACCGCCGGATCATAGGCTTTCCCCATCAAATACGGCGCCACTGCGCGTACCGCGATTCCGGTCGCGCCCACGAACACGATCAGGTCACAATCGACCATTGCCTGCTGTGCAAAGCGTTTCAGGCTCGTGCCCGAGAGCGACGCATCCGCCGTCCTCGCGTACCGCTCACACCGGAAATCCGGCAGGAGTTTTACCGCCTTTTGCACAGTCTGTGCGCCGCACAGGGTAAAGGATACAAATTTTGCGTGCTTCATCGGCTTGCCTCACGAAATTCGGTCGTAAAGGTCGGGTCGTACAGCTTGGAGCGCTCGTACTCGGTGCCAAGGAACCCGCCCACCGTGATGAGCGCGGTCTTGGTGATGCCCTCTCGCGCACCGGCTTCGGCGAGGTGTGCGACCGTTGTCCGCACGACCTTTTCGTCCGGCCAGGTGGCCTTGTACACGATAGCCGCAGGCGTGTCCGGCGCGTAGCCGCCCGCGATCAGCCGCTCGGACAGGCGCGGCAGCTGACCTGCCGACAGGAAGATGACCATGGTGGCTCCGTGTGCCGCGAACGCCTCGATCTGCTCCTTTTCGGGCACGGGCGTGCGGCCCTCCATGCGCGTCAGGATGACCGACTGGCTGACATTCGGCAGTGTGTACTCGGCTTTGAGTGCCGCTGCCGCGCCGCAGAACGAGGACACGCCCGGACAGACCTCATACGCCAGACCGAGCCTGTCCAGCTCGTCCATCTGCTCGCGGTGCGCACCGTACACGCACGGATCGCCGGTGTGCAGACGCACGACCGTTTTGCCCGCTTTCGCGGCAGGCGCCATCACGGCGATGACCTCCTCGAGCGTCATCTTCGCGCTGTTGTATACCTCGCATCCGTCCTTTTTGTACTCCAGAAGTGCCGGATTGACCAGCGAACCGGCGTAAACGATCACATCTGCCTCGCTCAGCAGACGTGCGCCGCGTACCGTGATCAGGTCGGGCGCACCCGAGCCTGCACCCACAAAATAGATCATTCGCTTTGCTCCTTTACCAATATAATAGAGAAATAGCCGCTCGGCTGTTCAAGCGCATCTAAATCTTCGATCAGCCGCTGACCGTCCATGCCAACGCGTTCGATCAGCACCGCGCTGCCAAGTTCGCCGCGCTGCCGGAGCAGTTCGCGGACCTCCAATACACTCTTTCCGGTCTTCATCAGCACCCTGCTGCCGGAGAGAGAAAGTCCCTCCTCTGCCCTGCCGTGCGTGACCGGAATAACGTGCAGCATTTCCCCGTCCTCGCACAGGGCGCGGCCCATGGCGGCAGCCGCGGCACAGAAGGACGGCACGCCGGGCACCAGCTCGGCAGCATAACCGCGAGCGGCCACGCGCCTGTGTACATACCAGTAGGTAGAATACACCGTCGGGTCACCGAGCGTGAGAAACACCACGGTTTTGCCCTCGTCGAGCAGCGCACAGAGCGCGTCTGCCGCCGCGTCGTGGCTGGCATTTCGCGCCTGCCTGTCGTGCGTCATCGGCATATCGAACAGCAGGATCGTCTTGTCCTGCCCGATGTACGGCGAAGCAATATCCAGTGCGGTCTGTCTGCCGTCGGCGGACTTCGGTGCGGCGACCGCATCGCACTCGCGCAGCAGCCGAATCGCCTTGGCGGTCAGCAGTTCCGGATCGCCCGGACCGACGCCGACTCCATATAAAATACCCTTCATTGCAGTTTCAACCTCTCACAGAGTGCGCGCGCGCCCGCCGACTCGGCCAGCACGCCGTATTTTCCCGTAAACATGATGAATTCCACGCGTGCCTGCCCCTTCATGCGCAGGGCGATACGGGTTTCCATTTCCCTGCCGATGCGCGACAGGACGGGCTGACGAAGATTCACCTCGTCCAGCAGCTCCACGCACGCGTCCACCGAGATGGCGGCCATCAGTCCTTCGAGTGTCTCGCGCGGTGCGCCGCACAGTGCCGCATGCGCGGTGAAAATCTCCTGCCGTGCGTCTGCGACCGATGAATGCGTGTTCATCACGCCTGCAGCCATCTTGACCAGCTTTCCGGCGTGTCCGACGAGCAGAATCTCCGGATAGCCGCGGTACGCTGCGTGGTCGAACGCCTCACCGATGAAGTTGGAGCACTTGACCGCGCGTTCAAGGTCAAGGCCGAGCGTGTCCCGCGCGAAATCCGCGCCGTAGTTGCCCGGACACAGGAACGCAATGCGCTGTCCCTGCGCGTACAGGCTGTCCAGCTCCAATCGGATGGTGTCCACGAGCGCCTTTTCGCTCATCGGCTCAACGATGCCGCTCGTGCCGAGAATCGAGATGCCGCCGACGATGCCGAGGTGGCCATTGTAGGTCTGGGCGGCAAGTGCCTCGCCGTCCTCCACCGAAATGGTGACAGAAAAGCCGCCGCCGTATCCGTTCTGTTCTGCGGCCCGGTGCACCGCGTCCGTGATCTGCTGCCGCGGACCGGGATTGATCGCCGCTTCTCCGACCGGCATCGCCAGTCCCGGGCGGGTAATCCGACCGACGCCGGCGCCGCCCTCTATGGCAACGCCCTTTTCGATTCGGCGCACAGAAGCCGTGATGCGGACCCCGTTTGTGATGTCCGGGTCGTCGCCCGAGTCCTTGCGGACGGTGCAGACAGCCGCGCTCCCGCTCCTGTGTGCGTTCTCGACCGGCAGGCGGAAGGTGATGCCGCCCGGCGTGTGCAGATGAATCTCCGGCGGCGCGATTCCGGTCAGCAGCAGCACAGCCGCCGCCTGCGAGGCCGCCGCCGCGCACGATCCGGTTGTCCAGCCGCGGCGAAGCGCCTTGCCGCCGCGGTAGGCGGTGAGTTTTTCGTCCGGCATGCGGGGCACCTCCCTGTGAAATGTAATCCAATTTATTATAGCATACGCAGGCTTTTATTTGAAGTGCAAACGCGGGATGTCTTTTCTCTGCACCGGTTTTCCGGGCGCACTTGAACCGCGCAGGCGGTTCGCCCTATCCGGGCGGCAGGTTTTTTCAGCACCGACCCTCTGGGGCACACGAACTGCGTCAGCGAGTTCGCCCTATCCGGGCGGCAGGTTTTTTCAGCACCGGCTGACTGGGGCACACGAACTGCGTCAGCG
>NZ_BMQH01000001.1:341223-342966 GCF_014648015.1 Butyricicoccus faecihominis | reverse complement strand
ATCCGGCACGGATTCCAGCATACGGTTCATAATGTAGTCAAACGTCATTTCGTCCGAGTATCGTCCGATCATGCCGTTTCACCTCCAAACTCAAATTCGCTTTCCACGTCGCCCTCGGTCGTGGTTACGGTAAATTTCACAAACAGGTTGCGCTTGCCCTTGGTGAACGAGAACTGCTCAACCGAGAGCACACGATCGTCTGCCATGAGCGCATCTTCAATCGCCTTGGCAACCTTGGACTGCAGATACGGCGTCATGGTCTGACCGAGCAGGGCGTTCAGCTCAATGCCGTAATTCCAGCTGTAAATCGCGTACTGAAACCGCTCAGTCTGAAGAATCAGGAAGATGGCCTGCTTCATGGCTTCCAGTCCGTCCAGCTTGCCGCCGGAACACGGGTAGCCGTCAAACCGCAGCGCATAGGTGCGTGTAGGCTGTGTTTCGATCTCGAAATCCTGCACGAGATCGTCATTATACTCTGTCGGCAGCATTACAGCGCCCCTTTCTTGTCGAATACCAGGTACTTTTGTCCACCATCATTGCGGAACAGGATGAGCACATCGCCCACCTTGAACGAGGAGGCGCTCACACCGCTTTTCACGATGAAAAACTCCTTGGTGAGTACAAGTTTCTGGTCGATCTGCACACGGAACGGCGAGAGTGCAATCACCTTGCCGAAGCAAATCGTCATCGGCAAAGCGGCTTGACGCTCGTTCGCGGCAATCTGTTTTAATGTGTTGATAAACCGCTGCATATCAGGCACTAAACTCACCTCGAATTCCGCTCAGGTACAAATCCATCGTGTACAGGCCATTGCTGAACGTGTGCTTAGCCTTCTCCACGCACATATAGTTCTTGATATTGATGTCACCCAGGCCCATGCCGACACAAACCGAAGTACCGGCACGAGCGCGTACATCACCAAACACCTTCTGCATGGCCAACTCGCGGTGAATAACGTTGTAGTATTTCATCAGCGCCTTGGCCTTGGTCTGCAAATCGGCGGTGTTGAGGGCATTATCCAGCTTTTCATAATACTGGAGCGTGCCCCATTTGCTCTGGCTGGCGGTATTGTTCATCACATGAACCTCTCTGACGCCGGTTTCATCATTGTCCCACGCCAGCTTGATGCGGTTATACACGTCGCTGTCAATCGAGGACGTGTAGCTGTAACCCTGGGCGGTGTCCTCGTCGATGTAGAGCGGCAGGAGCAGGCTCTCATACGGTTTGAGGCACAACTTGCCGAAATCGTCATACAAGACGTACACCTTACCGGTGTTGATGATGGTCAGGTCACTGGCATTGCCGAGCATATCGAAAAGCGTTCCCTCCTCAATGCGCTGCGGGATTTTGTACTTGGTGTCCGTGACCGTTCCGACCTTCAAACCGTAGTCCGCAGCCAGCATTTTCAGCACATCGGCATAGGTCTTGTTCGTGTAGCTGATGGTGTCCTTGTTCTTGAAGTACCGCAACTGGTCATAGGCCGTGACCTTAATCAGCCGATTGTCTGAGCGCGACTTCTTGAACACATAGCCATAGAATACGTTCGCACCGTTGAACCGAAAGCTGACCGGATTGCCCTCGTGGAAGTTGAGGGTGTCGTCCTTGACCACCGTAAACGTCAGCGAGGACGCCGCGCCGCTGCGGGTGGTTTCCCACACGATGTCGCCCTCGATCATCGGCTGCTGAAGCTGACCGTTTTTGTTCTGGATGATCAGCTCCGCACCCGGCATCTGGCAGGACGGC